>JAITIC010000124.1 GCA_031279635.1 Treponema sp.
ATGTCGACTCCGGCGCTACGGTAGTAACAAAGAAAAATGTGGCAAGCTTCAGGTAAAAAACAGGGATAAATGAGATAAAAAGGCCGTTCGGTTTCGGGCGGCCTTTTTTTGACTTTATAGAATGCGCCTGAAACCCGCAATTAAAAATTATCCGGGGGAGCATACCGGGCGGCTTGTCCGGGTTTGGCATTTCCGCGTTTTCTTAAAAGCCCGGCAAAGGGATTGTACATGGTGCCGTCGTCCGTTGCGCGGCTGTAGTTGTCAGCGCCGCGGCCGCCGTGCCGGGGAACAGACGCGCCCTGGGGAGCATCCGTTTTTTTAACGGCGATGACTTTCTTCTTTTGCCCCTTGTTTTCTTTCTGTATGACCTTTACTGCCGGCTTTTCCCCGCTTTCCCCTCCGTTTTTTGCCGCCGGTTTGTGTTCGCTTTTCCGCGAAAGACCGATGCGCCGCCGGTCTTTGTCCAGACTGATAATCCTGAATTCCAGCACGTCCCCGACCTTTACCATTTCCAGCGGATCTTTGACAAAGCGGTCGCTCATCTCCGAGATGTGCACCAGAGCGCTTTCCTTGATTCCAAGATCGACAAACGCGCCGAAGTCAACCACGTTTTTGATCTTGCCGGTGATCATCATTCCCTCGCGGAGATCCTCGAAACTGAGCGCGCCTTTGCTCATAATGGGCTTGGGATACCCGTCGCGGGGATCGCGGTTTGGTTTTTTCAGTTCGTCGGCGATGTCCCGGATGGTGGTTTCCCCCACGCCGTGTTTTTCCCTGAGCGCCGCCGCCGCGTCAGGGCTGGGGCTGCCCGTCGCGGTAACGGTCTCCCGAATCTCCCGGGCAACGGCGTAGTTTTCCGGGTGGACCCAGGTGTTGTCCAGCGGCTCGGCGCTTTCGGGGATTTTGAGAAAACCCGCGCACTGTTCAAAACTCTTGGGCCCCATGCCGGGAACCGAGGTCAGTTCCGCCCTGCTCTCAATGCGGCCCTTTTCATCGCGGTAACGGATAATTTTTCGCGCCAGAGAGCTGTTGATCCCCGACACATATTTCAACAGAGAAGCACTGGCGGTGTTGAGGTTTACCCCCACGTTGTTCACCACCGAAGAGACCACTTCGTCCAAAGTATCGGAAAGTTTTTTCTGATTCACATCGTGCTGGTACAGGCCCACGCCGATGGATTTCGGATCGATTTTTACCAGTTCGGCCAGCGGGTCCTGCAAACGGCGGCCGATGGAAATAGCGCCCCTGATGGTAAGGTCCAGGTCGGGAAATTCCTCGCGGGCAATGTCGCTGGCGGAATACACCGAGGCGCCGTCCTCGTCAACAACGGTAAAAAGCACTTCCAGATTGTTATCCGCAATAAGGGATGTGATTATCTCCTGCACTTCCCGGCTGCCGGTTCCGTTCCCCACGGCGATAAGCTGCACGTCGTACTTCCTGATCCCTTCAAGGATAAGGCGCTTGGCTTCCTCAACTTTGTGGTTATAGATGACGATGTTCCCCAGATATTTTCCCGTGTTATCCAGAAACGCGCATTTGGTTCCGGTGCGGATGCCCGGATCGATTCCCAGCACTCTGGTTCCCTTGATGGGCTGCTGCAAGAGCAGGTTCTTCAGATTTTCGCTGAACACCGAAATGCCGTGATCGTCAGCGGCGTCATTCTGGTCCCCCCGGATTTCCCGAATCAGCGCGGGCGAGAGCAGCCGTTTAAGGCCGTCTTCAATGGCCGTTTTGTGGTAATCATTGTGCAGGGCGTATTTCCGCTGAAGCATTTCCACGGCGGTGTTTTCATCGACATCAACAGTGACGTCTAACACTTCCTCCCGCTCCCCCCGCTTGATGGCAAGAATGCGGTGGGGCTTTATCCGCGAGAGGGCTTCATTGTAGTCCCAGTACATTTGATAGACGCTTGTCTTTTGCGCGTCCTCGTCGCCTTTGCCGGCTTTGCCCGATCCTTTTACAATGATTCTGCCGTCTTTAAGATAGAAGGCTTTTATTGAGGCGCGGTTTTCCGGTTCCTGGGAAACCGCCTCCGCGATAATATCCATTGCCCCCTGCAGCGCGTCTTCCACCGTGGCGACGTTAAGCTCCGGATTCTCCGCGTTTTCACCACCGGCGGGCGTAACAAACTCCGCAGCTTTTGCCGTCAGCGCGGCCTCCTCCATTTCCCGCATCGCGCAGGCCAGCGGTTCAAGCCCCCTTTCAATCGCGAGCATTCCCCTGGTTTTCTTTTTCCGTTTATAGGGAGCGTAAATGTCCTCAAGTTCGGTAAGCGTCACCGCTTTGCTGATGTTGTCGTACAGGGTTTCGGTGAGTTTGCCCTGCGCGAAAATTAAACGGACGATCTCAATCCGCCGGGTTTCCAGATTTTTACCGCTTGCGAATTGGTGCTCAATGTCCCGAACCTGCACCTCGTCGAGGCTGCCGGTTTTTTCTTTCCGGTAACGGGCGATAAAGGGAACGGTACATCCCTCGGCCAAAAGCCCCGTTGCCGCCGAGACCTGCGTTTCGCGTACCGCCAGGGCCTCCGCGATGCTTTTCGTGAGCCTTGCTTCGTCCACGGCAAGGCCGTCAATAAATTCGTTAGTCAATTCCATAGGTGTTCTCTCTAAATAAAATGCGACGCGCTTTTTTCTTCAATGAAGCCGCTCAGGCGGGCCGCGGCATACGAGGCAAAGGAACAGATCATCACGTCGAGGAAGGTACCCACCGCGATAAGGTAGAAGGCCAGGGGCTTGAGGATCAAGTAGCCCGCCTCAAAGCCGCGGCCGTAGGCCAGGCAGAGCGCGGCAAGCGCGGTCCACGCGCCGTTGCCGGGAAAGCGGGCCAACAGGAAAGAAATAAGAAAAGCCCGCAGGCCGATGGACACTACATCAAGGAACGGAATCCGCAAGTATGAATACGACTTGATAATCACGATAAACGCCGCCGCCGCGGCCATGGCGCTGCCGGCGCGGCAGAAAGTGGTAAACAGGGTCAGCGTTACCGTATTGGAACGCCGCCGCGCGCCGAAGTTTTCCTTCGTATGCCGTATCAACACCGGCAGGGAGAAATTAATATCCCCGGAAAAAAACGCCGTCAGCGCCGGCCCCAGCGAGCCGTACAGCACGAGCCAGGGATTCACCTTCGGCCTTAAAAAGTAAAGAAACAGCGGCAGAATACCGAAGCCGAGGACAAGGCTGAACGCGCCCAGAAGCAGAATGAGATCCCGAAAAACTTCCGCGCGCAGCACCTCGTGAAAACGGATCGCCCAGTAAGCGGAAAGCACAATCATTATAAAGCCGAGTATCTCCGAAAAGAACGACGCGATATGATAAAAAATGCGGGAAAGGGAATCGGCGAGGGCAATCACCGGCTTGGTATAATTGCGGTCATAGGACAGGCCCATGCCGAGAAAAAACGCGAACACGCAAATGGGAAAAAGATAAATCCCGTCTCCGGCCAGCACGCTGAACATATTCGCGGGAAACAGGTCGGTGATGTTTTCCGCGGTGTTAAGGCTTATCACTTCAAGCTCTTCCACTTTTTCAATCGGTATCCGGGCAGGCGAAAAAAACAGCGTTACCAAAATCCCCGAAGTGATAACAAACAGCGACGCGCCGATAATAAGCAGAAAGTTTTTGAGCACCGTGGGCCAGAACTGCCCGTCCTGCCGGAGTTCGTAAACGGCGATAGTGAGCGAAAAAAACAAAACCGGAACAACCGCGTACCGCCCTATACCCAGCGCCAGCTTCTCAAGCCAGGCAAGCGCCGCCAGCAGCGTCTGATTGCCGCCGGGCAGCAGAAAACCGAGCGCGACGCCCAGCACAGAACCGATCAGCAGTTTTATCCATACCTTCATGGGTACAGCATACTTTATTTACCGCCTGCGGGGCAAGCGAAGGAAAGAGGAATTTAACCACGAAGGATACCAGCAGGCTGTGTCAACTAATACTTTACAAAATAACAGGGTAGAGCCGTTTAAGTTTAGTACGAGCGGCATCGGTGGTAAAATGCCAGTCGACCCCCTTTTGAGCGGCATTACCTGTGGT
>JAITIC010000135.1 GCA_031279635.1 Treponema sp.
ACCACAGGTAATGCCGCTCAAAAGGGGGTCGACTGGCATTTTACCACCGATGCCGCTCGTACTAAACTTAAACGGCTCTACCCTGTTATTTTGTAAAGTATTAGTTGACACAGCCTGCTAGAGGCTCTCCTGCAAACTGAAGCGAAACGGATACGGCAGCAAGAGAAGGTATATCCCAAAATCAACATGGTCAGATATGCTGACGATTTGGTGATAACCGCAGCAACGAGAGAGATTGCGGAACGGCTTAAAGAACTGGTACGGGCATACATGGCGGAACGGGGATTACAGTTATCAGAAGAAAAAACCGTGATAACCCACATCACCGAAGGATTCGATTTTCTGGGGTGGAACTTCAGAAAATACCGCGACGGTAAACTGCTGATAAAACCATCAAAGAAGTCACAGCAGAAGTTCCTTGAGAAGATACGGACGGCTATCAAAACCCATAAAGGGTGTAAACAGGATGACCTGATAGCAATGCTCAACCCGATTATCAACGGGTGGAGTAACTATCACCGGACATCGGTGTCTAAACGGACTTTCTCAAAGATGGACAAAGAGCTGTTTCTTTCCCTGTGGCAATGGGCCTGTAGAAGGCACGGTAACAAAGGTAAATACTGGATTGTACAACGGTACTGGAAAACTGCGGGGAAACACCACTGGACGTTCAAGGATACGCTTACACTCCTGAGAATGAACGAAAAAAGATTATACAGCATATACCGCTAGATCTGGACAAGAACCCATACATCGACACGGACTATTTTCGCAGGCGGCAATACCGGCTGCTTGTCAACAGGAATCCGGGATTAAAACTCCCGGATACGGAGGCCAAGACCAAAATCGGCAGTTATCCGGCAGATGACTGCTTACCCGAGGCTTGAGCCGTATGATGGGAAACTATCACGTACGGTTCTTAGGCGGGAAGGGCGGAGCAATCCGCCCGACCTAGCCGACTCATGGAAACGAAAGAAAATCTGGAAGTGAAGTTCACCGAACCGCCCCGGATCGCCAACCGTTCTGACGCGCTGGAACTTCTGGACCGACTTCCTAATGCGGAAAGCACCCGGAGGCTGGACAAGGCCCTGCTGGCGTTAAAAGACGCCATTGAGCGGGAGATTATCTAGCCCCTCCGAGATCGGCGGATAGACACGATGGAAAAACTCGGTGGGGAGCTTGAGGCATGGCAGATTGAGCGGAATGAGAAGCAAAAGATAGTAAAGTGGCAGTTTACAACGGAAGATACCCGGATAAAACTTTATAGTTTATATCCGGTTTTTTAGTCTAAGCAATCCACTAGCCTCCGTTCCGGCACAACCCAACGCTAAAGATACCGCGAGGCTTGCCCCGCGGAGGCTCATTTCAGTATACATCTGACCGGAAATTTGGAAAAGATATTGAACAGGCTCTTAAATCCCCAGATCATCCCGCCGGGTGATTACTTTGCTGATCAGGCCATAGCTGAGCGCCTCATCGGCGTTCATCCAGAAATCGCGGTCCGTGTCTTTTTCAACCTGCCCGACCGCGACACCGGTCTCATTGGAGATGAGGCGGTTGATCTTTTCCCGCAACTTGTCCAACTCTTTGGCGTGGATTTCAATGTCGGTGGCCACACCACGAATGCCCGACAGGGGCTGGTGGATAAGGTAGTGGCTGTTGGGAAGCCCCATACGGCGCTCTTTAGGAGTGGCAAGCTGGATAATTGCCGCGGCACTGGCCACTAGGCCCATGCCGATGGTCCAGACCGGGGGCTTGATAAAGCGGATCATATCGAAAATCGCGTAACCCGCGTCCGCGTCGCCGCCGGGCGAATCGATAAAAATCCGCACCGGCTCCTCCCCCATGGCCTCAAGCAGCAAAAGCTGGCGGATGGTCTTTTCCGCAAGCTCTTTATTTATCTCTCCGGAAAGCAGAATCGTCCGGGTTTTGAGCATTTTACCTGCCAGCGGGTCCGGCCATGCCGTGTTTTTTTCTTCCCGCTCCCCGTCATCATCTTCTTCCAGCCTTGCATGTTCTGTCTGACTCTTTATTAAAGGATACATCCCTTGTCCTCCGCGTTTATCATAAAGCAGTTTGCCCTTGAAAGCAAGGCGGCAAAACGGCGGTTTGGAGCTGTTGAAACAAGGCAGACCAAGAACCCGCTTGCGCGGGGGAGGGTATAATAAACTTCCTATCGAACGATCCTCCGTTCAAACCAACGCAACGCTTAAGATACCGCGGAACTTGCTCCGCGGAGGCTCATTCTCCTCAAGTCTTAAACACATCCCGCTCAATAATCTTGAACGCCTTAGTCGGGCACTTTTCCACGCAGGTGCCGCAGGACGTACACTTAACGAGATCTACTACCGGAATATGGTCGTCCAGGTTAATGCATTGCTGGGGGCAGTTCTTCACGCAGAGGCCGCATTTGATGCAGGCTATTCTGCAGGTTTTCATCACCATCTGTTTGACGGGGTTCCGGTTGGAGCAGAGCGTCATGGCGCCCTTTTGATCTTTGGGGATGCCCCTGAGCAGACCCTGGGGACATTCGTTGATGCAGAGGCGGCAGCCGGTACATTTGGCATATTCTACCACGGGCAGTCTTTTTTCGCGGGCCAAGGTGAGGGCGCCGAATTTGCACATTTTGACGCAGTCGCCGAAGCCGAGGCAGCCCCAGGCGCAGAGCTTGGTGCCCCCGGCGGAGAGTTTCGCGCCCCGGCAGGTCGCAAGGCCGGTGTATTCCCCCTTGAGGGCGGCGTGCGCTGACGAACCCTGGCAGGCCAGTACCGTAACGGTTTGCAGGACCGCACCGCCTGAAATGCCGGTAATGGCGGCGATTTTTTCCGCCACAGAAGGGCCGCCGACGGAACAGGATGTGACGCCGGCGTTACCCGCAACAATGGCGGCGGCGTAGTTGTCACAGCCGGGGAAACCGCATGCGCCGCAGTTGGCCCCGGGAAGGACATTCCGGATACGCCCTGCCAGCGGGTCCTGGGGTACGGCGAAAAATGCACGGAAAAAGCCGAGAGCGGTCCCCAGTACAAAGGCGAGAATCAGGGCGAAGACGGCGGTGATTAAAACGATGGACATTGCACTAAAATCCCTTAAAGCCCATGAAGGCAATCGAAAGCAGGGCCGCCGCCACAAAGAGCACCGGCGTCCCCTTGAGAAATGCCGGGATGGGACTGGTTTTAATCCGCCCCCGGATACCCGCCAGGAGCAGCAGGGAGATGAGGAAGCCCAGAGCAACCCCCACCGCGTAGACCAGCGCCTCAATAAAACTATAGCCGTTGGAAATTACGTCAAACGTAACCGCCAGAATCGCACAGTTGGTGGTAATGAGGGCAAGATAGATGCCCATCGCCCCGTACAGCGCCGGGACCGCCTTCTTCAAATAAAATTCAACCAACTGAACGAGGGCGGCGATAACCAGAATGAAAACCAGAATTTGCAGAAACACCAATCCCAACGGTTCCAGAATGAATTTATAAACCGGCCAGGTGACGCAGGTGGCAAGCACCGTTACAAAGGTGACCGCCAGGCCCATGCCGATTGATTTATCCTCGTCGGTACTCATCCCGATAAAGGGGCAGAGCGCAAGGAAACGCATCAATACCACGTTGTCAATAAGGAAAGCGGTTAAAAAAATTTTAAAAAGATTCATGGCCGTCCTCCGCAGGCATCACCAGAGGGACAAGACGCGCAGGCGGCATCTCCACCGGGTTCTTTGAGCCGGGACTTGATAAACAGGTTGAGGGAAATAAACAGGGCGAACACCAGGAAGCCGCCCGGGGGCAGCACAAAAAAGATGATCGGCTGGCAGCTTGCGGGCAGAGCCTGGAAACCGAGGATCGTGCCGCTGCCCAAAAGTTCCCTCACCAGGGCAATTCCGGCGAGTACCCAGGTGTAACCCAGGCCCATGCCCAGCGCGTCAGGTATCACGTCACTGACCGGCTGTTTGGAGGCGAAACCTTCCACCCTGCCCATGATGATGCAATTCACCACGATGAGGGGGATAAACACGCCCATCGCTTTTGAAAGGTTCGGGAACCATGCCTTGAGCACATAATCGATCACTGTGGTAAAGGCCGCGATGATAATTATGAAAATGGGAATACGTATCGAATCGGGGATCAGTTTCCTGAAAACGCTGATCACCAGTTCCGACATGAGGATCACAAAAGTCATGGAAAGCCCCATGCCAATTCCGTTCGCCACGGCGGTAGTTACCGCGAGGCTTGAACAGAGGCCGATCATCAGAATCAGCAGGGGATTCTCCCTGACGAGGCCGTTGGTAAAAATACCGAACAGGCGTTTCGCGCACGAAACGTATTTCATTTTGTCCCTCCTTCAAGCCAGGCGGTAACGCCGAGGGCCGCCGCCTTGACCGCGGCGGTAACCGCGTTGCTGGTAACGGTGGAAGCGGTGACGGCGACCACGTCGTCTTTTACCACAAAGGGATCGTCCGCTTTTTTCCCCGCGAACTGGCCGTAAAATGTAATCCTCCTGGCCCGGTCCACAAAATACGAAGGCGAGGCGGCGTTTGCCCCCAGGCCCGGCGTATCGGAATGTTCCATTATCTTTACCCCGGTGATTGTACCGCCGGCGCTCACTCCGGCCATTATCTTGATCGGGCCGCCGTAACTGGCGCGGGAAAGCCTCAGCGCCGCCCCCACGGGGACACCGTTTTTCAGGGCTTCGTAAGCACTCTCGATAGTAACCAAGGGATCGGGGCTTTGAATGTCCGCCGCTTCTTTGAAATCGTCCGCGCCGGGGAAGAGTTCTTTCAGGGCCGCTTCCAAATCGGTCTGTTGCCGGGCGGCAATGATTTTTTCAGTACCGATGTACACAAAGGCCAACATAACGCAGGAGGAGGAGGCGAACAGGGCAAGGATGCAGCCAAGTTTAAGCATACTCCGAAAACCTTTCATTTCGCAGCTCCTTTGCCGGCCCCGCCTTTTTTCCTGGATACAAAGCCGTATTTCTTGGACAGCAGCTTGTTGAGGAAGGGAACCGTACCGTTCATGATCAATATCGCGTAGCTTACGCCTTCGGGGTAGCTGCCCCATTTGCGGATCAGAATGGAGATGACACCCGCGCCTATGCCGAAAATCACCTTGCCTTTGGCGGTGAGCGGGGCGGTAACGTAATCGGTGGCCATAAAGACCGCGCCGAACACAAGCCCGCCTGAGAGGACGCTGAACAGCGGATCAAGCCCCACAGCGAAGGAACTGATCAAGGCCGCGGCAATCATAGAAACCGGTGCGCGCCAGTCGATGGTTTTAGTGACCAGCAGGAACACAAAAGCTATCAGGATGAGGAAAATCGCCGACTCGCCCGTGCAGCCGGAACGGCAGCCGAAGAACAGGGTTTTGATGCCTGCCCAGTAAGAGGCCGGGGACCCTTCGGCGGCGAAGGCCCTCCCCAGGCCGTCAAGTCCTTCCACGCCGGCTATCGCGAGGGGGGTGGCGCCGCTTGTCGCGTCCGTAAGGCTTACAGCAAAGCCCTGCTGGGGCAAATGCCACCTCGTAAGGGCCGCGGGAAAGCTCATTAAGAGAAAGGCCCTGCCGATAAGGGCGGGGTTAAACACGTTAGCGCCGAGGCCGCCGAAGAATTCTTTCGCGACCACCACGCCGAAAACCGCCCCCAGGGCGGTCATCCACAGCGGCGTGGAAGGGGGAATGACCAGGGCCAAAAGCAACCCGGTAACCCCCGCGGAAAGATCGCGAATCCTTATTTCCTGTTTCGTGGCCAGCCTGAACAGGGCCTCGGCGGCGACAGCGGCACAAACCGCGGTCACGATATTGAGCAGCGCGGGCAGCCCGAAAATCACTATCCCGAACACGGAAACCGGCGACAGGGCGATGAGCATATTCCGCATCAGCGCCGCCGTGTTCACCGGAGAAGCGATGTGGGGACTGGACTGGAGCAAAAAAGAAGGCGCCGGTGTCTTTTTCGCCGGCGCACCTGACGCCGCGGACGGCGGTATAGCTGCGTTATTAGACATGCTCTCTCCTGTTAGCCGCGTGAACGGCGTCGTCTAATCGGTTCTCAACGCGCAGCGCTGAGTATTTCTCCTTATTTAGCCGAGGCAGGCCGCGCCACGGCTTCGGCCGCCTTCGCCGCCTGCTGCCTGAGGCGCAGACGCTGCTTGCCGACACGGAAACGCTGAACCAGCTTGATCCGCGCCGGGCATATATACGTGCAGCTTCCGCACTCAATACAATCAAGCAGCCCCGCTTTGACCGCGTAATCCAGGTCTTCCGCTTCCAGGCTGTTGTTCATAATCACCGGCGAAAGGCGGCAGGGGCAGTTGCGGATACAGCGGCCGCAGCGGATACAGGGGCCTTCAGCTTCGGCAATCGTTTCATCTCTCGTCATCAAAATAATACCCGACGTGTTTTTCTGGATCGGAATATCAAGGGAAGGAACCGCCGTGCCCATCATGGGGCCGCCGAAAAGGATCTTGGCCAACTTATCGTAATCAATTTCCATGAACTCCCCGGGCAGGCCCTTGAGCAGGGCGCCGATGGGCGCGCGGATATTTTTGGGCGTCTTGCAGGCCCCGCCGCTCACGGTCAGGTCCCGGTCGATGAGGGGCTTGCCCAGGGTAAAAGCCTCGGCAATGGCGATAAGGGTACCCACATTCTGCACGATACAGCCTGCGTCCATAGGCAGCCCCCCTGAGGGCACTTCCCTGCCGGTCAGCGCGGTGATGAGCATTTTTTCGCCGCCCTGGGGATAGAGGGTCCGGCATAGGCCAATGGAAATATCGCCGGGAACGTTCCCCGCCCGCAGTTCCCGCTCGATCATGGGGATAAGGTTTCGCTTGTTATCCTCCATGCCGATAATGGCCCGGCCAACTCCGGTAATCCGCATCACAATGGCGAGGCCCTTCACCAGAAGGTGGGGCTTTTCGGTCATTGCCGCCTCGTCGGTGGTAAGGTACGGCTCGCACTCCGCGCCGTCGGCGATAATGATGTCGATGCATTTGCCCGGCGGCGGCGAAAGTTTTACGGCGGAGGGAAATCCCGCGCCCCCCATGCCGAGAATGCCCGCTTCCCGTATCCGGAAGAGGGCCTCTTCCCTGGTACAGCTGAACGGGTCCAGGGGGGGCAGCAGCTCTTCATCCGTTTCCCCGCCGGCCTCGATAATAACGCAAAGGCCCTCGGTATTGTTGGATTGGGTTCGCATCTCGATTTTCTGCACCACCCCGCTGATAGAAGCGTGAACCGGCACCGTCATCGGGCCGGGAGCGGCCGCGTCGGCGATTTTCCGCCCCCGCGTGACATGGTCGCCCACGCTCACGAGGCACTTGTTCGGCGCGCCGAAATGCTGATTGATAGGGATCGCCACCTGCGCGGGAGGCGGAATCAACTCCACCGGCATCCCTTCAGTGGCGTGCTTCCTGGTGGGAAGCCGCAGGCCCCGCTTAAATGTGCTTACAGCCATGCGAAGAGTATAGCCCTTAAAACCGTATTTTTCAAGCGGACGCGTTGCCTCATCAGGAATTCCGATTTCAACCACGGACCATCACGGACAGAACAGACAAAACCGATATGATAGCATGTCAGGTGAAAAATTTGTTCCCTCAATTCGTCCGTGGCTGTCCGTGTAGTGGGGCTGTAAAAGAAGTCCCCGATTCGGTGGGAGGGCGCCGGCCCGCTTCAGACCGGTTGTGCCCTGACGGCCAGACCCTAACGACAAAAAAGAGCCGGGGGAATTCCAACGGAACCCCCGGCTGCTATACTGGGTACATGATAACACTACCCACCAAAAACTATACCACCCTTTCCACCTTGAAT
>JAITIC010000271.1 GCA_031279635.1 Treponema sp.
TTTGCTATACTATCCTTAACCACAGGATCCTTTTGGAAGCCCTGGTTCCCCGGATCGGAATGGAGGCTCTGTAATGGCAATATTGCATTATGTGGAGATTGAAAATTTTAAAACGTTCTCTCAAAAAATACGCATTGAATTAAGTCATCCGGCGGTAATTATTGGTCCTAACAACTCCGGAAAAACCAGCGTTATTCAAGCCCTGTCTCTCTGGGACAGGGGCGTAAAATCATGGGTTGAGAAAAAAGGCGATACAAACTCAACCAAAGAGCGGGAGCGGTACAGTGCCGGCATTAACCGCTTGAATATACTTGAAGTTCCGGTTGGGGAAACCCGTTTTTTTTGGAACGGAACCCGTGTCAGGCAGGGCAAGGAAAATGTCAAGTTAACTATCAATCTGGGTATTGAGTATAAGGGGAAAATCGTTGATTGTCCTTTCTTTTTTACCTATAGGGATTCGGAAGTAATTTACAGCAGACCTGAAGAATCAATAATGAAAGACCCGGAATTAATAAAATACGCTTCGGCTTTACACTTCAATATGCTCTATCCCATGTCCGGCATTGAAAGCGAGGAAACCATTTTCCATGACGGATGGATAAAAAAGCTGCTGGGACAGGGACAGACCGCTCAGGTTTTAAGAAACATCTGTTATCGGGTCGCTGAAGCTGATGCCAATAATGGCGCCCATGATTGGGACAAAATTACCGCGCTGATGCAGCGTTTGTTTTTGGTTAACATAAACAGGCCGGTGCTGGTAGAAAGCAGGGGCAGTATTATTTCGCTTACTTATAGGCCGGAAAGCACTTCTACCATACTTGATATTTCCCTTGCCGGACGGGGCCTGCAGCAGGTTTTGTTGATTCTTGCCTATATCCATTGGCATAAAAATTCGATTATTTTAATAGACGAACCCGACGCTCATTTGGAGATACTGCGCCAGCGCCAGATATTCACGCTGTTGAAAAAAACAGCCCAGGAAAACGGTTCGCAGGTTATTATTGCGACCCATTCAGAAGCCATATTGGATGATGCGGTAGACACCAATTTGACACTGCTCTTTCTGAACGGAACCGCTGACAATGTGGCGGAGAAAAAGGACATGAGAAACGCCCTCCGGACCTATGGTATAGAACACTATTACAAAGCAAAAATTCATCCAAGAATATTATATATAGAAGGCAGTACGGATATTGAAATATTGCGGGGATTGGCATCCGGGCTGGGGCATAAAAAAGCCGAAAAAGTTTTAAACGAAAAACTTAATCCGTATTATACCCAAAATATTGATCCGGAAGACACTGTTGAAAATCAACTGGACCGCGCAGGGGGCGCATTTAACCGGAATCATCTTGCCCATTTTAATGCCCTAAAAGCAGTTGTCCCCGAATTAAAAGGATTCGCCCTCTTTGACAACGACAACAATAAGCGTCCTGACATTGTAAATGACGCCATTGCAACGGTATTTTGGAAAGAATATGAAATCGAAAATTATTTTCTATCACCGGAAGTAATGATTAATTTTATCAAAGATTGTTACAAAAACACGGAGCAGGACTTATTTGTGCATGAGGACGTGGAAATTTTTATCCAAGCCCTGGATGAAGTTTTATTAGTAAGGGTTTTCGATAACAGCGCTGAAGTTCTGGAACAATATCATAAAGGGGGAAGAGACCTAAAACGAATGCTGCTTCGCAATACCAAAATGTCCGAAATCGCGGAAGAAGTCTTCCGCCGTTATGCCGATAAAATGAATCATCCCATGCTGCTTACCAGGGGTGAGTTCTACCGCCTTGTGCCTTTCTGCCCGGCGGAAGAAATACCCGAAGAGGTGTCAAAAAAATTGGATATGCTTGTTCAATACCTGGAGTACACCGAAGCCTGATTCATTCGGATCCCTTTTCCGCGTTACAGTACATCCATCGCCGCACAGAACCCTTCGTAGACGGCCTGTTTGACCTGCCGCGGCCGAACGCAGTCTCCCGCCGCGGTAAAAACAATGCCGGCGTTCCGCAGCTTTTCGCTGATTTCATTATTTGGCCGCTGCCCCACGGCATACACCACCGTATCCGCTTCGACAGACTTTTTATCGCCCCCGGAATCGGTATAGTGTACCCCCCGCTTATCCACCAGGGTAACCGTAACAAGCGTCTCCCAGGTCAAGTGTTTCTTCATCAGCGGTAAAAGGGCGCGGCGGTGGCTGTCGTTTCCTTCAAGCGCCATATCCCCCCTCATCTCAAGGATATGGACCTCATGCCCGCCGCAGGCCAGCCACAACCCTGTTTCGCAGCCGATGAGACCGCCGCCTATCATAACGATCTTCCTGCCCGGTTTCCCCGGCAGGGAATACACGTCAAGGGCGTGGACCGCGTTTTCAATTCCGGGAATCGGGGGAACAGCGGCCCGTGAACCGGCGGCAACTATTACCGCGTCGGGTTTCATGCCGGTGATATAGGCTTCCGTAACTTCCGTCCCAAGCCGTATGTCAACCCCGGCGCGGCGGCATCTGGTAATAAGGGAATCGCGGAAACGCCTTAGGGACTCCTTGTGTTCATCTATATCCGTAAACCACAGGAGCCCGCCGAGTTCGCCGTTTTTTTCCGCCAGGATGACATCGTGGCCACGTTCCGCCGCCGTAATGGCCGCGTACATTCCCGATACGCCGCCGCCTATAACGAGGACCCGGCGTTTGCCCCGGGGCCCTGGCGCCTGACGCCAGCGCAGTTCCCGGCCCGACCAGGGATTTACCGTACAGTGCCACAGTTCCGGGATGGGCCGTTTCCCCGGATCCGCCGGGAGGGGGTTGAAGCAGGAACATCTAAGGCAGGGGGCGATCTCATCCGCCCTTCCTGTCATGGCTTTATTTACAAAGGCGGGATCGGCAAACTGCTGACGGCCAAGGGCGACAAAATCGCAGTTCCCGTTTTTCACCGCCTCTTCCACCTGTTCGGGACTGTTAAAGCCCCCCACCGCTACCACCGGTATACGGACCGCTTTCTTTATCGCATAGGCCAGATCCAGATTACAGCCGTGGGGATCAAACATGGATGAGAAAGCCTTGGTCTCCACATGGGAGTGATATATTCCCGAGGTAACGTGGATAAGGTCAACCTTATCCTGAATAAGTTTACAAAACTCGGCGGTTTCCTCAATATGCATCCCGCCGTCAACCCGCTCGTCCCCGGATACGCGGTATTCAATAAGAAAATCCTCCCCGCATTGTTCCCGTACCGCCTCAATGACCATGAGGGGAAACCTGGCCCTGTTTTCCAGGGAACCGCCGTATGTATCTTTGCGGTGATTGGACAGGGGCGAAATGAACTGCGAGAGAAGCCAGCCGTGTCCGCCATGAAGCATGACCATATCAAAACCCAGGGCCTTGCAATTCCCCGCGGCGTTGGCGTAATTTTGGGCGACCCGTTCCATCATGGCCTCGTCCATTTCATCAATCCGCACCCCGTCGGGCCGCGTAAAGGCGGAAGGCCCAATCGGATTTTTGCGTCCCGCGCAGGTATCGGGATGATTGACATTACCCACATGATTAAGTTGAATGGACGCCACCGCGCCGTGGGCCTTGATGCTTTCAGTCAGGGTTAAGATTGATTCGATATGCACCGTAGACATGGTATTTGAGTAAACATTCAATCCGTGTTCATGACGGGACGCGAATTCGTTGTCCACAAAACTTTCGGTAAAAGTAACCTGGGCAAAACCGCCCCGGGCCCGGGTTTCATAGACATCGATTCCCTCCGCCGTGGGGTAGCCGTGATCGACTACGCGGTTCGTGGTTACCGGAGAAGCGAACACCCTGTTTTTAAA
>JAITIC010000211.1 GCA_031279635.1 Treponema sp.
GTTACTTTGCGGACAGACCTTGCATTTGCTCCCGTTTTGTACCAAAACGGTGCGCAAAATGCCTGTTTTAAGGTAGTCTGTCCATAATGTGTCTACATTATGGACAGACTCTATTTATAAAAAAATGATCAAGGAGAAACGCATGATCAAAAAACGCGGATTAGCCGGATTGGTACTTCTTTCAATTATTACACTGGGAATTTATGGTCTTTATTGGATTTTTAAGCTGGCAAAAGACGTAAATACAATTTGTGAGGGCGACGGCAAAAAGACCGGCGGTTTACTGAAAGTTCTTTTGCTGGGGATAATCACCCTGGGGATTTACGATATGGTGTGGTTGTATATGCTGGGTGACCGCCTGCAAGACAACGCGCCAAAATACGGGCTTGCCTTCAAGGAAAGCGGCGGCATGGTGCTTCTGTGGTATGTACTGGGAGCGTTTATTGTGGTTGGACCTTTTATAGCCCTGTATATCATTATCAAAAACACCAACGCCCTGGCGGAGAAATATAACAAACAGCACTCAGGCGGCCTGTTCGAAAATCCGGTTTAACGCCCGCGCATCTCATTCGCCCTTTGCCTCAACCGGAATGAATTTGAACGCCGCAGTGTCAAACAGGCCCATATCGGTTATTTTCAGGTGGGGAATGACCGGCAGGGACATAAAACAGAGCGTCATCAGCGGCTCAATTTTTTCGTTTACCCCCAGATCGTCTACCGCTTTTTGCTGAAGGGATCTCAGTTTACGTTCCACCCACTCTCCGGTCTGATCGCTCATCAGACCGCCCAGGGGAAGGGGCATCTCTTCAAGGATCGCCCCGTCCCTGACCAGGACCGCGCCGCCGTCCAGGGCGATGAGCCGCTCCACGGCCTGCGCCATGTCGCCGTCGCCGGCTCCCACGACGACGATGTTGTGCGAATCGTGGGACACTGAAATGGCAACCGCGCCCCGGCGAATTCCGTAACCCCGGATAAGGCCAAGGCCCACGTTGCCGGTGTTTTGGTGCCGCTCCACTACGGCTATCTTGGCGATACCTGATGCGGGATCAAACAGAAAAGCTCCCGAAGAATCCCGCTTTACCGCCGCCTTTACCTTGCCGGTAACAACGCTGCCGGGGCTTATGTCTATCACCCACACCTGGTCCGATGCGAGGGGCAGGGTGAGTTTCCGCGCCGAAAAATCTTTTACGTGAAAACTGGCCCGTAAAACCGTGTCGCCAGTATGCGCCATAGCGCACGGCCGTGCGGACACCGGCAAAAAACACCCGTCCCGGGCGGTAAGTTTCCCTCTGGTAAACACCTTCCCCGCGCGGAAGTCCCGCAGCTTATCCACGAGCACGATATCCGCCCGCAGGCCCGGCGCGAAACCGCCCCGGTCTTTCAGGCCGAAACATTCGGCGGCATTCAGCGTGGCCATGCGCAGGGCGGTCATGGGGTCAAGGCCGTACTCAACGCAGAGTCGCAGATGGTTATCAATATGCCCCTCCTCAAAAATGGTCCGCGGCTGGCAGTCGTCGGTGCAGAGTACGCAGCGGCGGCTGTTTTGGCTTGTTATGCCGGGGAGGAGCGTTCGCAAATCACGGCAGGCCGAGCCCTGGCGGAGCATCACGTACATGCCCATTTCAAGCCGCCGGTTCATCTCTTCCAGTGTGGAACATTCGTGATCGGTGTGGATCATGCCCGCCATGTAGGCCGAAAGTTCCCTGCCGCCCAAGCCGGGGCTGTGACCGTCAATCAGTTTGCCCTGCCCCAGCGCCAAAAGGATTTTTTCCAGCACGTCGTCGTTTTCGTTAATTACCCCCTGATAATCCATCATCTCACCCAGGCCCAAAATCCGCTCGTGTTTCAGCGGCGCTTCCAGGGCGGCGGCGTCCAGCGCGGCCCCGTTGTGCTCAAACGGCGTGCAGGGCACGCAGGAAGGGGCCATAAACTTGATGTCCAGGGCGATGCCTTCAGAGGCTTGCAGCATGTAATCCAGGCCCGCAAGGCCCGCGACATTCGCCACCTCGTGCGGATCGGTGATAATCGTCGTAGTCCCTCTCGGAACCAGCAGCCGGCCCAGTTCAGGCGGACTTAAAAAAGACGACTCGATGTGGATATGGCTGTCGATAAATCCGGGAAGCACATACTGCCCAGCGGCATCAATTGTCTCATGTCCCTGATACGAGCCTGTCCCGCCAATGGCCGCGACCAGCCCGTCTGTGATCGCAAGATCGCCTTCAATAAACCGCCCCGAATACACGTCGGCGATTTTTCCACCCCGCACCACAAGTTCCGCCGGTGTTCTCCCCGCGGCAACAGCTATCAGTTTTTTTAAAGTGTTTTTGGTCATGCTTTTATTATATGCGAAAAGAGGCAAAAGACAAATATTTTTAGTTCATGAGGCTTCCCCAAAACTTCAGTTTTGGGACAGACTCCTATGCTAAATGGTTTTCGAGTACATGTTTCCGGTAGTCGAAGTTTTCCATTTGCAGATAGTATTCCGCTGTATCCGCGAGCGCTTTTGCCGGCGTCAGCCCGATAAGCTCGCTGCCGGCAATCGTGACGCCCCAGCGCCGCGCTTCGGCGCGCACCGCCTCAAACACGCGGTAGAGTGGCGTGCCCTCAAAGTTGACCATGTTTATCGACACTTGCGCCAGATTTCGCTCTTTAAGCATCACGCCGATTGCCTTGCAGTATTGGTAGCCGCCGCTTGAACCGCGGATGGTTTTTGCAACGGCCTTGGCGATGCTCAAATCGCCCGTGTTCAGGTTGATGTTAAACGCGATAAGCGGCGGGCGTGCGCCAATCACCGTGACGCCCGCTGTCGGGTGGATTTTTCGCTCACCGTAATCGGGCGCCCACCCGTCTTGCAGCAGTTTTTCCGGCATCCCCTCGAACTCTCCCTTTCGGACGGCCGCCAGATTCGCGCGTTCCGGCCCGGCCGCCGAATATTCGTACAGGAAGATCGGTATGTGCAGTTCTTCCCAAATGTGTTTGGCAGCGCGCCTGGACAGTTCCACACATTCTTCCATGGTAGTTTCCTTTAGCGGCACAAACGGAAACACATCGCTCGCGCCCACGCGGGGATGCGCGCCCCGGTGCTTGCGCATGTCAATTTTTTCCGATGCCAGTTTACACAGGTTAAACGCGGCTTTTTCAATGCCCTCCGGGCCGCCGATCAGCGTAAATACGCTGCGGTTGTGGCTTGCATCGGACGAATAGTCCAGCAGCGTCACGCCCGCGACGCCCTTTGCCTCGGCGGCAAGCGCTTCGATAAGGTCCTGCCTGCGCCCTTCGCTGAAATTCGGGATAAATTCAACAATTTTTGCCATACAAAACTCCTAAACTCTCTGTTTTTTGCCGTTCTACCTGAAATACGCGGGGTTTCAGGTAGAACCCATAACAAATGTTAAATAGTGTCTGTCCACAAAGGCGGTTGCTTTGCGGACAGACATTGCATTTTCTCGCCTAACGGCTGCGAAAATGCGTTTTTTAAGGAAGTCTGTCCATAAAGTCGGTTACTTTATGGACAGACCTTGCATTTGCTCCCGTTTTGTACCAAAACGGTGCGCAAAATGCCTATTTTAAGGTAGTCTGTCTATAATGTGTCTACATTATAGACAGACT
>JAITIC010000218.1 GCA_031279635.1 Treponema sp.
TGGTACAAAACGGGAGCAAATGCAAGGTCTGTCCGCAAAGTAAACCGACTTTGTGGACAGACACTAATTATAGCGCCTTCTGTATGGAATTTCAACTGGCCCGGCTACCTCAGGGAACCAGCGGGCGGTAGACTGCGGCCCGGTCTTTTTTGAGGGCAGGGTCGATGGCGGCTGGGCTTATCCTTATCAGCTTTTCCCTGAACTCCGGGGTGATGCCGGAGGCGGGCTGCAGGGCAATCCATCCTGATTTGGGTTGCTTTTTCAATGAGGCAACGCGCGCTATTGCCAGATGGCAATTTAACATGGTATACTACAAAAAATAGCAAGATGGATATGGAACAGCCGGTAACGGGGCTTATTCAGAAGGCCTATAACAAACTGAAAGCCTCGGACGCTGCCGGAGCGGCGGAACTGCTGGAGGGGGCGCTCGCAGATGATTTTGACAACGAAGAAGTCAAATACGCGCTAAAGTGCGTTCATTGGTGGCTTGAACATACCAAACGGCTTGAGGAGTTTCAAAATCCGTATGAAAAGGGCGGGTTTATTCTTTCCCAGCTGAAGCAGTACTACGTTTTTCTGGACCGCTTTGACGGAGGGGCCTGGGACGACTGCCAGTACGCGGTGCAGCGTTATGTGTTTTCCAGCGCCTTGCGCTGTTTTGAGGACCTCTTGGGAAACCGGATGAACCAGCATGATCCGGGACTGCTGCTCCTGGTGGGCCGCTGTTACAAGGGGGTGGGTAATTACATTGAGGCCCTGAAATACCTGGAACAGGCGATCCGGTTCAGGCGGGAGGACAGTGAAACGCTGGCGGAACTGGCCGACGTGAACGCCCTCCTGGGAGAGGAGCGCGCCGCCAAGGCCCTGTTTCGGGAGGCTTTTTTTCTGGACCCGGTGAAGATCGACCTGCGTTCCATGGAGTCGGAGCTTATTCTGCGGCTGCGGGACCGTCTCTCTTCCGAGCGCGGCTACCGGGGACTTGAGCTTTCCGAGTGGATACCGGTGTGGGGCCGCCTGTGGGGGCTGTTCTCGGTAAAACGGGAACTCAAACAGGTTGAGGTCGGCAGGCTGAAACAGTCGATCTTTTCCCTGGAAACGGAGCGCCGGAACAACCCCGGACGGGATTCGCTTACAAAGCCCCGTTTGCTGAACCGGTACTTCTGGCTCGTCGATCACTATGAAAATATTCGGGAAGACCCGGCGCTGATTGAGGAAATCTTGTTGAAAATAAAGATTACCGATCCTGAAATCTATGAGCGGTATATTAGATAGAGTCTGTCTATAATGTAGACACATTATAGACAGACTACCTTAAAATAGGCATTTTGCGCACCGTTTTGGTACAAAACGGGAGCAAATGCAAGGTCTGTCCATAAAGCAACCGACTTTATGGACAGACACTAGATAATGCTTGAGTGTGATGAAGCGGTTCCGGAGAGGGGCCGCCGGCTTGAAGGCCTTAAGGAGTTGATTGATGTCTGAAGCTCTGTTGAAGAAAGTGCAGGAAATGCTGAACGAGGAAAAGTGGACCAGGGCCACCCTCAGCAATTATTCAACCAACCAGTTCAGGGAACTTGACGGTTTACTGAAAGAGGCAAGGGACGGACGGGTTGTTGACGATCTCAAGAAAAACTGCGACGAGCACCTGACCCATACGAAGAACAGCATTATCGCCCTGTACCTTTCAGGCACGGTAGCCCTTTCCCGGCAGATCATCGACGACTCCGCCATGGTAAGCCTCGTGACGATTTTCGTGGACAATCACAAGTGGAGCATTGTCAAATACCTCTGCGAGCGTATTCTCGATTACGGTGAATCCAAATTCGCCCTGCGCACCCTGCTCGATTGTTACAAAAATGACAACGAGGAAGAGGCCCTGTACGGCATCTGGGAACGGCTCGTCAAGGTTGATTATGAAGAGGCCGACCTTGCTAGGGCGCTTGCGGAACACTACGAAAAACAGGGCGACGATGAAACCGCCATGGACTATTACAAGAAAGCGCTGCACCGCTACGTCAACAAACAGGCCTTTACCAGTGTGCGGGAAATTTGGGAAAAGCTCCTGGTCCTCTGCCCTGAGGACATAGACTTTTTCCTCCATGTGCAGAAAAAAATCGCCAGGAACATCAGCGAAGACAAGGCGGTGATTCTGCTTAACGACGTGTACGCCATCTGCAGGGAAACCGACATCGACACGGCCATCGGCATCCTCAAAATAGTTTTGCAGTACGACGAAAAGGACATGCATGCCCGGAAGGAAATTGTCGAGTGCTATCGGAAAAAATACGCCGGCCACAGCCACCTTGAGGAATACATCCGCATTTCCAACCTGTCCCAGAACTACCGCAATGTCCACGAGGCGATCACCGATTTTGAAAAGCACATCGCCTTTGACAAGGGCAATTTCGTGTACCACCGCACCTGGGGGGTTGGCCGTATCGCCGGTATCGAAGGCGACGAAATTTTCATCGACTTCGCTAAAAAGCGGGGGCATTCCATGTCCCTTAAAATGGCCGTAGGCGCGCTGCAAACCCTGGCCAAAAACCACATCTGGGTGCTGAAAGCAACGAAGAAAAAAGAAGAACTCCACGAAAAGGTAAAAAACGACCACGCCTGGGCGCTGAGAACAGTGATTAAGAGCTTCGGCAATTCCTGCGATCTTAAACGGATAAAGGCGGAGCTTTCCCCGGGGGTGCTTTCTCCGGGTGAATGGTCCACCTGGAGCGGCAAGGCAAGAGAAATTCTCAAATCGGATCCGGGCTTCGGTGTTAACCCCGACAACATCGATCTCTTTACCGTGCGGGACAGGCCGATCAGCATGGCGGAAAAACTCTACAATGAATTCAAGGCGGAGCGGAATTTCTTCGCCCGGGCCGTAACCCTCCGTAATTTTATGAACCAGAAAGACGTTGAACCGGATTCCGAGTTTTTTGCCGAGATGCTGGCATATTTTTCCGCCTTTCTCCGCTCCTCAAACAAGGGGAGCGACGAGGCGGTGGCTTCCTGCCTTTTGATAAAAGAACTCGTCGGGAAATACCCCCATCTGGGAACCGGACTTTCCCTTAACTTTGCCGAATTATTCGATGAAATTGAGGATGTCCCCTCCCTTTTCAAAAATCTCAAGGACAATAAGCTCAAGGAAGAATTTCTGCAGAATGTACAGCTCTTTGTCCCCGACTGGGAGGATATTTATGTAAAACTCTTCCCCTGCGCCCTTACCCCTTCGATCATCACCCAGTTGGAAAAAGAAGGTTATGGGGAAAAACTCACCGCCATGACCATCGGCTGTTTTGAGAATTTCAGGGATTGCCGGGAAGCGGTAGTGTGGCTCTTAAAAAACGCCGCCGATACGGACTGGTTCAAGGCGGCCAATATTTCCCTTGAAAAGCGGCTTTTCACCCTGATTAACATCCTTGACCTGACGTACCGGGAAATAGAAAACCACCGCGACACCACCGACAACCGAAAGATAAACAAACTCGTGTATACGATCCTGTTCAAGGAAGGCAGCCTGTATTCCTTTATCGATGAGGCCGACGAGGACACTATCATCCGTATCTACACCTTCCTCAACGACGTGAAGGACCTTGATCCCCAAGACAAGCTTAATCTGCGGGGCAGAATCCAGGACAAGCATCCTGAGTTCAAATTCTTCGGCGGCGAAGCGGAAAAGAAAGTTTCCCGCGGCCTTATCGTCACCTCGGCCAAGTACGAGGAAAAACAGCGGCAGCTTGCCCGCATCATGGACGAGGAAGTCCCCGCCAACTCCAGGGAAATCGCCTTTGCCCTTTCCCTTGGGGATCTCAGGGAAAACGCCGAGTACAAGGCCGCGAAGGAAAAACAGGAAATTCTCAATTCCACGGTGGCAAAACTCAAGGACGAAATTGAACGGTCCCAGATTTTTGATCCCAATTCGATTAACACCTCGAAGGTCTCTTTCGGTACCAGGGTAGTGTTACACAACGTAACCAGGGACCGGAAAGAGGAATACACGATTTTGGGTCCCTGGGAATCCGATCCGGATAATAATATTATCTCCTATCTTTCCCCTTTCGGAGGCGCTATACTTAACAGGACGGTGGGAGAACGGTTTGATTTTACGATCAACGACGAGACGGTCTCTTACGTGGCGGAACAGATAACGGCGGCGACTGTATAACCGGCCGTAAGGAGGGGTTTATGAAAAAAGGCATTATCGTCCTTATACTGGTACTCGGCGCGTTTTTGGTGTACGGACAGAACGCCGGTCCCATTGACCTTATACTGCTCCTTGATACCTCTGCGAGCATGAGCGATTCTTACGAGGATGTGTACAACTACATATCGGGCGCTTTTCTTAAGGAATTCCTCCGTACCGGCGACACCTTCCATCTGATACCTTTTTCGGACAAGCCCCGGGTCGATTTTGCCCGCCGTTTTGAGGGCAGGGGCGAACTGGAAACCATTATCGGGCGGATGTTTTTACAGTACCCGCTGGACCCCTGGTCGGACATTCCGGCGGCCCTGCGTTTTGCCGAAAGCTACGCCGCTTCGCTCCCCTCCCGGCCAAAGAAAATTGTCCTCGTTTCAGACGGGGACAGCGCGCCGCCGCCGGGAAGCGCTTCCCGGTCTTATGACGAGGCGGGCCTGACCGGCCTTATCAATGAGACCAGGGCCCGTCTGGGCGGCAAAGGGATAGACCTTTACTATGCGCAGATCAGTCCGGAAAAGCCCTTGGCAAATCTGCCCGGCTCCGGACGGACGCCCCTGCCCCGGGCCGCTCCCGCGCAGCCGGCGCGGGCCCCGGACAGCCCCGCAGGTTCCGCGCCGGGTGCGCCGCCGGCACAGACGGCACAACCGGCGCAGGCGCCGGACAGACCGGCAAGTTCCGCGCCAAGTATACCGCCGCCGGATGCGGACAGGCCGGCAGCTCAGACGCCGGGCACGCCGCCGCCGGCACAGACAGCACAACCGGCACAGGCGCCGGACAGACCGGCAGCTCAGACGCCGGACGCGCCGCCGCCGGTTCAGGAACTCCCATCCCCAGTCGCTGAGACGGTTCCACCGGCAAGTGTTCAAGATGACGCTCCGGTCGAAGTTCCTCCGGCGGCGGTTCCCGCTCCCCCGCCGGATGCCCCGGCTGTTCAAACGCCGCCTGCCGGCGATGGGTTCCGCCTTTTCGGAGAGGGGCTGCCCCTGCTTATCGGTATCGCCGTTCTCGGCCTGCTTGCCGCGGGCCTCGTCATATTTTTGGTTACCCGGCGGCTTCAGGGAAGCCCCAACCGGGCAATGGCAATGGCCGCCGCCCCGCCGCCCCGTCCGGCGCTGTCCCGCCAGGCCCCCGTCCCGCTCCCGGAGGAGAACCTGCCGCCCTTCAAGGATCACAGCAAGGACCTGGCAAGTTTCGCCGCCAGCCGGCCGAAACAGCGGACCACCCCCTACGCGGACCACCGGTCCCTGTCCGCCATGCCGGCGGAATTCTCAAGCGGCCCGGTTCTCTTGAACCTGTTTGTGGAAGATCAAAACACGTTCATCGGCAGGCGGAATATCCACGCACTCAAGTCCGGCTACAGTTTTACCGTCGGCGGCGGAAAATCGGATTTCCTTATCTTCCTCGTACCCATACCGGCGGCCATCGGCGAAGTCCGCAGGGACGGCAATCGCTGCACTTTTATTCCCCGCAAACCTGCATATTTCCCCGATCTCGGCTCCAAGGAACTGCCCGACTGTATCGGCAAAACAATACGTGTCATTTCCGACAAGGACTACGAACTCCGCTTCCGCGTGGAACGCTGGGAAGATCCCCTCCTGGCCCTGAACCGGCTGCTTAACTCAATTAAGGTTCCCGGCTTGCTCACATAAAATCAACAAACACGAGGAGACCTTGGTGTTCTGTCCGAAACATTCTACTTAGTGTCTGTCCACAAAGTCGGTTACTTTGTGGACAGACCTTGCATTTGCTCCCGTTTTGTACCAAAACGGTGCGCAAAATGCCCGTTTTAAGGTAGTCTGTCCATAATGTGTCTACATTATGGACAGACTCTACTTACAGCAGATCAAAGGGCTTCAAAATTTTGTCCGCCTCTATGGGCTTGCCGTTCTCATCGTCCACCATAACTTTCGTGAAGACCCAGCCCTCAATTCCGGCGGGGTCAACCCCCGCCGCGATAAACGGTTCGGGGTTAAGCACAAAGACAATATCCTTGTCGTTGGTGCTCATGTCTTTTGCCCATTCAAAGAGGTTGCCGTCTCCCAGGTTCACGCCGTAGTGGTCCAACGCGCCATGATAGCCGATTGCGGATCGTTTGAGTTTTACGATCTGTTCATACGAGGCAAGGGGCGTCGCCTGTCCCGAATAGGTTAAGGTTTCCCCGCCGAGTTTTGTGCCCACCATTATCATGTCTTCGTAGAAGGCGAAGTTTTTGGGGAGCTTACCGGGGTCAAGCCCGGCGGCAAGGAAGGGGGCGGCGTCAAATTCCAGCATCACATCATGCAGGGGGCTTGCGGCGTAATTTTTGCTCCAGATAAATCGCACCGTGCCGTCCGGCGCGGTCAATGACCAGCCGCCGTTCGTTTCGTCGGGGATCACCGACTGCGGAATTTGCCGCAGAATCTTGTCGAAAGATTTTACCGAATCGGTTCCCACCACATCGAGTTTGCCGCAGGAAACAAGGGCCGCAAAGGACAGGCTGAGGACAACGGCAAATAGTAAAACTATTCTTTTCATTTTGTATACTCCTTATACATTTCTGTTGCTAACAACAATGAACCGGTGTGTTTTCCAGGGTTTCCCGTTTTTTCGGCTCCTGAGCCGCCTTGAAGCGCTTGAGGCGCAGGGCGTTGGTCAGCACGGACACGGAACTCATGCTCATGGCGGCGGCGGCGAATATCGGGTTGAGAAGCGGTCCGCCGAAAAGATACAGCACGCCCGCGGCAATGGGAATGCCCAG
>JAITIC010000243.1 GCA_031279635.1 Treponema sp.
TCTGCGCTATATCGCGCTGCCCGTTCTGGCTCTGACGCTGATGCAGGCTTCCATGCTGACCCGCATGACCCGGGCCGCCATGATTGATGTTATCGGCAGCGACTATATCAAGACGGCCAGGGCAAAGGGCCTAAAGGATATTGTTATTTTTTATAAACACGCCCTGCGCAACGCGCTGATTCCTATTCTGACAACCATAGGGCAGACCTTCGCGACCCTGCTTTCCGGCGCCGCCGTTGTTGAGACCGTCTTCGGTATTCCCGGCGTCGGGCAGCTTATCGTCAATTCGGTAACCCGGAAAGATTATCCGGTTATTCAGGGGGTCGTGCTGGTTGTCGGATTTATCTACATTTGCGCCAATTTTCTGATTGATATGCTCTACGGCGCCATCGATCCGCGTATCCGCGCGGCCGCCGGACGGAACGGGGAGTAGCGCGTGAAACAGGCCGCCTGGGGCTGCGCGCGGGAACGCCGCAGGATTCTGCTGCTGAGGTTCTTCAAAAGGAGGCTGGTTGTGGCAGGCTGCCTGATTACCCTGCTCATGGTTATTCTGGCCGTCCTGGCGCCCCTTATCGCGCCCTACGATATCTACGCCATCGATGTCGCCGGAAAGCTGCGGCCCCCCGACGGGGAACACATTTTCGGAACCGATCATCTTGGCCGGGATATTTTTTCCCGCGTTTTGTTCGCAACGGGAATATCCCTGCGGGTTGGCATCTCCAGCGCGCTTGTTACATTCGTATGCGGCCTGCTCCTGGGACTTCTTGCGGGGTATGTGCGGTTTCTGGACAACCCCATCATGCGCGTATGCGAAAGCCTGATGGCCATTCCGCCCATTCTGATGGCTATCGCGCTTGTCGCGGTGATCGGCCCTTCGGTGGGCAATGTTACCGCCGCCTTGTCCGTCGTGTATACGCCGGCTGTGGCGCGCATCGCGCGGGCTTCGACGCTGGCGATACGCGAAACAAATTATATCGAGGCGGTCCACGCCCTGGGCGCGGGAAAAGCGCGCGTCATCCTGCGGCATATTTTGCCCAACGCCATATCGCCGGTTATTGTTCAGGCAACGCACATTTGCGCGGCCGCCATTACGATTGAGGCGTCTTTGAGTTTCCTGGGCGTGGGAGTCCCGGAACCGGCGCCCAGCCTGGGCAGCATGTTGTTTGAGGCAAAAAGCTACATTTACAATTCCTGGTGGATGACGCTGTACCCCGCGCTGTTTACCATCCTGAATGTGCTGGGTATCAACCTGTTCGGCGACGGCCTGCGCGATGTTCTGGATCCGCTTTCAAATTAGGAAACTGTGATATGATCACAAGAAATATTACACGAAAGGAGGCTGGAAAATGTTTTTGGCGGACAAAGTATTTCTGAATGGCGTTCTGTATACTCTAAAAAGCGCGGGGGATACCGCCCGGGCAATGGCCGTGCGCGACGGGAAAATACTCCAGGTAGGCGCCGAGGAGGAGATCCGGAAAATTCCCGCGAAAGAAACAATCGATTTGGGCGGAGGGACGGTGATTCCGGCGTTTTCAAACAGCCACTGCCATTTGGCCGAAATGGTAGAAGGTCTTTACAAGGTGGATTTAAGCGACACAAAATCCATTAACGACATTATCGATAAAATGAAAGCCGCCCTGCCCGGGGTAAAGCCCGGACAGTGGCTGCAGGGCTACCAACTGCGCCAAAGGAATCTGGCGGAGCAGAGGCTTCCCGACCGCTATGACCTGGACAAGGTTTCCGCGGAGGTTCCCATTTTTCTCAGCAGCTACGGCCTGCATCAGTTTATGCTCAATAGTCCGGCCCTTCGCATTACCGGATTAAAAAAAGGTTTTGACAAACCCGGCAGCGAACTGCTGCTGACGGACCGGGACGGGGAACCCACAGGGCTTTTAAGCGAACACCGGCTGTTGCCCTATGTGTGGCCCTTCAAGCCGAAAAGCGGCATAGGCGATAAGGAAGAGCAAAAAGAGGCTTTGCGCAAACACCTCCTTTGCCTCGCGCGGGAAGGCTATACGACCCTTCATACCTTTGACGGTTTTGACGGCAGCGTTTTGAATGACCTGAATCTTTATCAGGAACTCGCCGGGGAAAATAAACTCACCATGCGGGTAATCTTTAACCGGGAACGCTGCATGAATAACCCGCTGGGCGCCATTTCCGGGCTGGGCAACGAATGGGTAAAATTCGGCGCCTTCAAAATTTTCACCGACGGAAGTTTTTCGGAACGCACATCCTTTCTTTTGGAAGACTATGAGGGCCGCCCGGGCGACCGGGGCAAACTCGCGCATCCAAGGCAAGAATACGAAAGCCTTATTACGCAAGCCTATGAAGCGGGTAACGATATAGCGGTTCACGCCAGCGGAGACGGCGCGGTTGAAATCTTTATGGAACTCATCGAAAAAATACACACACCCTCCCTGCCCGGCCAGTTCCGGCTTATTCACGCCAGCCTCACCGCGCCGCACCAGTGGGCGAGGCTTGGCAAATACCACGTCCTGGCGGACGTGCAGCCCGTATTTATCCCCTCCATCAAAATTACCGGCCCCGCCTGCCTCGGCGCCCGGGCACAGTATATGCAGGCCTACAAAAGCATGTTAAAAAACGGAATGCTGCCCACGGGCGGCAACGACGGCCCCATCGGCCCCTCCAACCCCTTTATCGGCATACGCTACGCCGTACTGCGGGAAGCCGGGTTTGGCGGCGAGCCGCTGTTCCCCGAAGAATGCCTCAGCGTATACGAGGCGGTATGTATGTACACCAAAAACT
Source organism: Treponema sp. (assembly GCA_031279635.1). Classification (GTDB taxonomy): domain Bacteria; phylum Spirochaetota; class Spirochaetia; order Treponematales; family Breznakiellaceae; genus WQXQ01. The sequence continues at coordinate 2,770 of JAITIC010000243.1, forward strand.
CGGCCTACTGCGCCCACGAGGAAGGAATAAAAGGGACGCTGGAAGCCGGAAAGCTGGCGGACTTCATCGTTCTGGACAGGGACGTTTTCAAAATCCCGGCAAAAGAAATTTCGGACATAAAGGTAAAACAAACGTGGCTTGGCGGAAAAAACCTGTTCCAGGACTAACGCGGGAACGGTCTTCCGTTCCGACCGGCCCCGTGCGCGCCGGAGGGCTTTTTGCCGGATTGCCCGCCCCGGCAAACGCGCGCGGGAGCCTGTTCCGTAACAGCGAGGCTTCCGGGCAAGAGGCCCTAAAAAACCCCTGGCGTATACATAGCTTACCGGCCGAGCAATTTCGCGGCCGGCCGCCTGGCGCAATCCGCTTTTGCATAGTTACGGCAAACAACGCCGCGCCGGAGCCGGTATGAGCGGGGTTCTTTTGGATGTGCGCGGCCTGAAAACATCCTTCAGAACCCTGCGCGGAAGGTTCGCCGCGGTGGACGGCGTGAGCTTTACGCTTAGGCAGGGCGAGATTATCGGCATGGCCGGAGAGTCCGGCTGCGGCAAAAGCGTAACATCCCAGTCGATCATGCGCCTGTACGATGAAAAAAGCCTTGTTTCCTATGAAGGGCAAATTCTGTTTGAAGGGCAGGACCTTCTTAAAAAATCGGCGAAACAAATGCGCATGATCCGCGGAGGCGGAATCGCCATGATTTTCCAGGACGCGCTGAGCTGCCTCAATCCGCTGTACACAATAGGCAATCAGATTGCCGAAGCGGTTCTGCGGCACCGGAAAGTTTCGCGGAAGCAGGCCCTGGCGGACGCCGAAGAACTGCTGCGGCTCACGGGAGTTCCCGCGCCGGAAAAACGTATCCGCGCCTACCCCCACGAACTGTCCGGCGGTATGCGGCAGCGGGCCATGATTGCCATGGCGCTGGCGTGCAGGCCGCGGCTGCTTATCGCGGATGAGCCGACAACCGCGCTGGACGTTACCATCCAGGCGCAGATTCTCAAACTAATCACGGACTTGAACGCGGAGTTCGGCATGAGCGTCATACTGGTTACGCACGACCTGGGCGTGGTTTCGCAAACCTGCGGTCGCCTCATCATCATGTACCTGGGGCATATTGTGGAAGAAGGCCCTGTCCGCGATATTTTGCGGCAGCCGCTGCACCCGTACACACAGGGCCTCGTGCAATCCATCCCGACCCTGCAAACCCGAAAGGACGAACAACTGTATATGATACGGGGAGTTGTCCCCGCCCTGGGCGAAGCGGGCGCCGGCTGCCGCTTTTGCGGCCGCTGCCCCCTGGAAACTCCCGCGTGCGGAAAAACGGTACCCGAACTCATCGCCTGCGGCAAAACCCGGAAAGTACGGTGTCTGCGCGTGCGCGCACAGGAAGCCGGATGATGGACGAAAAACTTCTCAACGTCAAAAACGTAAAAAAGTATTTCCCGGTCCGGGGATCCCGGCGCGGCGGGCAGCTTTTAGTCAAAGCGCTCGACGACGTTTCCCTTGATATCCGCGAAGGAGAAACCCTGGGCCTGGTCGGGGAATCCGGCTGCGGCAAGACTACGATGGGCCGCTGCGCGATTGGCCTTTTACCGGTAACCGAAGGCTTTGTCTCCTACCGCGGAACGGATATTACCGCGCTGGAGAACAAACGCTACCGGGCGCTCACGCGGGAAGTCCAGATGATTTTTCAGGACCCGTATTCCTCCCTGAATCCCCGGATGACCGCCGGCGAAGCGGTCCAGGAACCGCTTCGCATCCACAAAGTATGCGGCGCGCGCACGGAATGTACCCAAAGAGCAATGGAAATGTTTGAACGGGTCGGGCTGCGGCGGGATCAGTTTTTCTGTTTTCCCCATGAACTTTCTGGCGGCCAGCGCCAGCGCGTCGGAATTGCCCGCGCCCTCGTACTGCGGCCCCGTCTTCTGGTGTGCGACGAACCGGTGTCGGCGCTGGATGTTTCCATCCAGTCCCAGATACTCAACCTCCTGCGCGAACTGCGGGAAACTTTGGATGTTACCTATTTTTTTATTTCCCACAATATGAGCGTCGTGCGCTACATTTCCGACCGTGTCGGCGTTATGTACCTGGGGCGTCTTATGGAAATCTCCCCCGGGGAAGAACTCTATGCCCGCCCGCTGCATCCCTACACCCGGGCGCTCCTGTCGGCCGTACCGGAAACAGGTGAAAAAAAACAACAAACGCTCTTGCGGGGCGACATCCCCTCGCCCCTGAACCCGCCCCCGGGCTGCGCCTTTCACCCCCGCTGCCCGTACGCGGAAAAAAAATGCGCACAACTGCCGCCGCGGCTCACCGATCTGGGAGGCGGGCATCACGCCGCCTGTTTCCGGCTTTAACCCTAGATTCCTGCCGAAAAACAAACGCCCGTCAGGCGTCACGCGCTTTTTCCCGATTATAATGGCGCATTTTTTCGCGGCCCGGGAGCGCCAAAAATGCGCGCATGTTCTTCTTAACTTGTTGACAGTGGCAAACAAATACAAAAATGTATTTTTCTTGATCTTTTTCCGCCTATTTGGTAGTATTTGCGATATGAAAAATATGAAGACAGAGGCCAGCAAAATTGAGGAGCTTTCTCTTCTTTTTGAAATAAGCCAGATTCTTGACCAGAGTATGGATATCAAGCAGATCATTGAGCCGGTGCTTGAGGCGGTTGCCGAGAAGCTGGGGATGATGCGGGGTACGATTACGGTTTTAAACCGCACTACGGGCGAGATTTTTATCGAGGCGGCCTACGGGCTTTCGACGAGCCAGATGGAGAGGGGGAAGTACCTTTTGGGCGAGGGGATTACCGGCAAGGTGATTCAGTCGGGCCAGCCGATGATTGTGCCGAATGTGTCCAAGGAGCCGCTTTTTTTGAACCGGACGGGGGCGCGGAAAAACCTGCGCAAGAAGGATATTAGTTTTATTTGCGTGCCGATTAAAAACGGGAACGAGGTTATCGGCGCTTTTAGCGCGGACAAGTTGTTCGAGGAGAACGTGAGTTTTACCGAGGATGTGCGGCTTCTGTCGATTATCGCTTCGATGCTGGCCCAGGCGATAAAGCTGCGCCAGAGCGTCAACGAGGAGAAGCGGCTTTTGCTGGAGGAGAACTCGCGCCTCCAGGAGGAACTGAAAAACCGGTTTCGTCCGTCAAATATCATCGGCAATTCGAAGAGTATGCAGACGGTCTACGATCTTATCGCGCAGGTGTCCCGCAGCGACGCGACGGTTTTGATACGCGGGGAAAGCGGTACGGGCAAGGAACTTGTGGCCCACGCGATTCACTATAATAGTCCGCGGGCGGCCAAGCCTTTTATCAAGGTAAACTGCGCAGCTTTGCCGGAGACGGTTATTGAGAGCGAACTTTTTGGCCACGAGCGGGGGGCTTTTACCGGGGCTTTGGCTACGCGCAAGGGGCGCTTTGAGCTTGCCAACGGGGGGACGATTTTTCTGGATGAAATCGGCGATCTTTCGCCCACAACGCAGGTAAAGATTCTGCGGGTTTTGCAGGAAAAGGAGTTTGAGCGGGTCGGCGGCAACGAGACGATACGGACGAATGTGCGGGTTATCGCCGCCACGAACAGGAATCTGGAAGAGCTTATGGAGCAGGAGCTTTTCCGGGAAGATTTATACTACCGGCTGAACGTTTTTCCGATTCATATTCCCCCGCTGCGGGAGCGCAAGAGCGATATTATGCTTTTGTCGGATTTTTTTATCGAAAAGTATTCCCGGCAGAACCACTTGAACATACGCCGGATTTCCACGCCCGCGATTGACCTGCTTATGGCCTACCACTGGCCGGGAAACGTACGCGAACTGGAAAACTGTATCGAGCGGGCGATTCTTTTGTCCACGGACGAGGTTATCCACAGCCACTATCTGCCGCCGAGCCTGCAGACCGCGGAGTCCACGGGAACGCGGCTTCATTCGACGCTGCCGGAGGCCCTGGAGGATCTGGAGCGGGAACTTCTTATGGACGCGCTTAAATCAACCAAAGGCAATATGACGAAGGCGGCAAAACTTTTGGGTATTACCGGGCGCACCATGGGCCTGCGGGTAATCAAGCACGCGGTAAATCCCAGGACATTCCGGCAGAACGCGAGGGTTTAAGGGGGGGGCGGAAATCCACCGGTATATGATCGGTTTGGCTCACAAAGCAATGCGGATTACCGCCGAACTGAATGGCGCTTATCATGAAACTAAGGAAACCCGCATTCTGTTTTCAGAGCTGATTGGAAAGCTGGTGGAGAAATCCTTTGGGCTGTTTCCGCCGTTTTATACCGACTGCGGTAAAAACATCACGACAACGCAACGGCAAGAGCGTTTACCGCAAAGCTGCCGATGACGCTGAACATGAGCGAAATGAACGGTAATGAAAAGTATTACAATCTGCCTGAAAACTTTCGTGCTGATTCGCCGTTTCCGGCGCGCCGTCTCCGGCGGGGACGATTCGGACAGGCGATCTTATGTGCTGGTCTTCAAATTGCCTTGTGCTTTCTTACAAGACTTTTTCATCCGGCTACAGTTACGTCAGGCTTGGCCGCATAGAGGACGTTTGCCGTCGATAATAACCACTAAGGAAGCACTGATTAATTCAATCGAGAATTCGCCAACTGCGTTGGCGCAATCAGTGCTACTTTAATGCTGTATTTGCGTAATGAAATGAGCAAATACATAGGGCAACGATGATTAGCGTCAAGTTAATCAGCGTTGCCTTAAAGGAGTGATGCTATGGAATTCAAGTTTTTTATGCCGGCCAAAATCCTGTTTGGTTGTGGTCAGGTAAAATCTCTTCACAATCAGACACTGCCGGGTAAAAAGGCGCTGATCGTCATATCAAACGGCAGGTCTGCCCGGGCCAACGGCTATCTGGACACCGTACAAAACGAACTTGCCCAGGCGGGGGCAGGATACGCGGTGTTTGACGGTATCAAGGCAAACCCGACCCGCCGGAATATCATGGACGGCGCGGCGGCGGCCAGGGAAAACAACTGTGATTTTATTCTGGGCCTTGGCGGCGGCAGCCCTTTGGATGCGTCCAAGGTCATTGCCGCTATGGCGGCCAACCCCGGCGATGTGTGGGACTATATCTCAGGCGGCACGGGCAAAGGGCTTCCCCTGGTCAAGGATCC
>JAITIC010000272.1 GCA_031279635.1 Treponema sp.
TCCATAATGTAGACACATTATGGACAGACTTCCTTAAAAAACGCATTTTCGCAGCCGTTAGGCGAGAAAATGCAATGTCTGTCCGCAAAGTAACCGACTTTGTGGACAGACACTAATTATGCGAGTTCAGCGCCTTGCGCAAAATTATGTTGTAATATGACGGGAAAGGGATTAACATCTAATATAGCACTCTAAAGGGAATAAAACGGACCGCAGCATGAAAACAGCGAAAAAACAGCGGGCGGGGAATGTACAGGATTCGGTGTATACCTCTCTGCGAAAAAGTATCATCAACCTGAATCTGGCCCCCGGAACCGCCATCAGTGAAAAGGAAATATCCCTCCGGTATGAGGTGAGCCGTACGCCGGTCCGGGAGGCTTTTATCCACCTGTCCAAGGAGGGGCTGGTAAAGGTGATCCCCCAGCGGGAAACTCTCGTATCCCTCATTGATCTTGACCGGGTTGAACAGGAGTTGTTCCTTCGGGAAAGCCTTGAAATGGCGGTACTAAAACCCTTTATCAATCAATGCCGGTCCGGCCATGTTGCCGAACTGGAAAAAATAGTGGAAAGCCAGTCGCTTGCCTTTGACCGGAACGAGTATATCAACTTTGTGCATTTCGACGATACCTTCCACCGTATCTTTTTTGAGGTGGCCGGGCACGAACTGGGCTGGGAAATCCTCGAAAATATGTGCGGCCACTATCACCGGGTACGCCTGCTGACGATACGCCTCAACGGGATTGCCGAGAACATCGTGAGCCAGCACCGGGACATCCTGGCGGATATAAAAGCGAAGTACCTCCGGGGAGTCCGCCTCAAACTGAGCCGGCACCTCAACAAATTACATACCGAAGAGAAGCTGCTCTGTGAAAAATTCCCCCAGTACTTTGTCTCCGGCCAGGTGAAAGACGTATTTGAGGTGGATTTCGGCGGCATGCCCCTTTTGTCTTAGTTGTTTCAGGCGAATCAGAACAAACGTATAGAAGATGAACAAACTACAGGGCAACAGCATTTACTTTTTGCTCCCTATAATAATTTCGCCTTTGCGGTTGCATTCTTCTTCTTTATTCGAAAGTCTGGTTTAATACCCCGCGGCTTGCCGCGGCTCAGATAAAGCACCGCTTAAGATACCGCGGAGCTTGCCCCGCGGAGGCTCATTGAGGAAATTTTAGAAAATGAAAAAGCAAGTGCTTTTGCTCAAAAGCAGGCCAAAAAGAAATTGACAGTTGCATACAAGCATGTTAGAATACTTACCTAACCTGCCGTTAGACAGGTTGATCATTTGATTTGGAGGTAATGTATGAACATGACAAGAAAAACGTTGCTGGCGGTTCTGGTTATGATCGTCTCCGCGGGCGTTTTGTTTGCGAGAGGCGGGCAACAGAGCGCACAACCGGCTGCCGAAGGCGGATCCGGCGCAAAGATCGTGGTTACTTTTGCGGGAACTGAAGCGGCCACTACCGGGCAGAGCCGGGCTATGCAGGCTATGGCGGACAAACTGAACGCGGACGGCCGCTTTACCGCCACGGTACTGGTGGCCGGCTCCCTTTCGGGGGATACCGACGCCATGGTAACCCAGGCGAGGATGGGCGTCCCGCTGGTGATTCCCTCGGATCCCGGCCGTTTGGCAAGCCAGTTCAACATACCGGACCTCAATATCCTGATGGCGCCCTATATCCTTACGGACCCCGCAGTACTGTCCAAGCTCACCGATACCGCGCTGTTCAAGGAATGGGAGGCAAAACTCCAGGCCCAGGGCATCTCTTTTGTGGCCGACATGTATAACGGCTTCCGCAGCTTCTACACCACCACGCCGGTAAGGACGGTCGCCGACCTTTCGGGCCTGCGGATCCGCGGTTTCGGTAACCCCATCGGCAACGCGCTTGCCAAGTATTTCGGCTTTGCCAACATCGGGATTACCTGGGGAGAGGTATTCCCCGGCATCCAGCAGAAGACGCTTGACGGCTGCGAAGTGCAGGTCGCCACGGCCAACGGTTCCGCCATCTACGAAGTGGCGAAATACCTGGCCCTGACCAAACACTATCTGCTGCAGTCGTCCTTTGTCTGTTCCTCGAGGCTTATCGACAGTATGCCTGCGGACGCGCGGGCGTTCTTCCTCAAGACCATTAGGGATACCGCCGCCGAATACGGTAACATCGTTGCCCAGGAAGAAGAGCCCTTCTATGAAAACATGCGCAAGAACGGCGTAACTATTACCGAGGTAAATCTTAAAGAATGGCAGGACGCTATCGCGCCGCTCTATACCAATAACGATCTTGGATTTACCCCCGGCCTGAAAGAGCGGCTGTTCAGGGAACTGGGTTTATAAGTCAAACAAACGCCGCCAGGGACATGCTGGAAAACTGAACATGTCACCTTTGAAGGCCCCGCGTGCGGGGCCGCTTGTCCCGAAGGTTTGGCTGAAGAGACCCCCGGAACACTCTCGCGCCTTGCACAAGGCGCGCAAAACGCGAGGCCGAAGGTGAGGGGGTTCTTTTTCAGTGTGTGCGGCGGGTTAATTTTCATGCGGAGGGCGATATAGATGGGTGTGCTGCGTCGGGCGTATAGGTTTCTTTGTAAGGCCGAGATCGTTATTTGCTGCATAGGGTTTATGTTCCTGATAACGTTTGTGTTCCTTTCGGCCATTCTGCGTTTTTTCCGGGTTTCCATGTCCTGGAACATTGATTTGGCTATGCTCCTCCTGGCGTGGACCGCCTTTCTGGGCGCCGACATCGCCTGGCGCAGCGGACAGCTCGCCGGCGTAGACCTGGTAACCCGTAATCTGCCCTCTGTTTTGCAGAAGATCTTCCAGATTCTGGTGTATCTTATCATCACCGCCGCCCTGCTCGTCATCTTCGTATACGGGATAAGGCTCATGTGGACCGAGCGGGTCAGGACATATCAATCCATGCCCATACCTTACTCTCTGGTAACGCTGAGTCTGGTTATAGCGGCGATTTCGATGGTGTGTTCCACGGTAATCAAAATCCGCCGCTGTATTATGGATTCCGGCAAAAAGGAGTAGGCCCATGTCATTACTGCTGTTGTGCTTTGTTGTTTTCCTGGTACTGGGAATGCCCATCGCCTTTGTCATCGGGCTGGCGGGTTTCGCTTACTTTTTGTCCCAGAATATGTTGCCCTTCGAGGCCGCCGTGCAGATGATTGTGCTGCAGAGCCAATCCTTCGCGTTCCTGGCAGTGCCCTTCTTTATTTTTGCCGGCAATCTGATGAACGTGTCGGGAATTACGAGCAGGCTCCTCAGCCTGGCGCGCCTTCTTACCCGCCGGATGTACGGCGGTACCGCCCAGATCAGCGTGGTGATGAGCACCCTCATGGGAGGCGTGTCAGGCTCCGCCACCGCGGACGCCGCCATGGAAACGCGGATACTGGGCCCTGAGATGATGCGTATCGGCTACAGGAAGGGGTATATCTGCGCGGTGAACTGCGTAACCGCCCTCATCACCGCGACCATCCCGCCCAGCCTGGGCTTAATCATCTTCGGTTTTGTTGGGGAAGTTTCAATCGGCCGGCTTTTTGCCGCGGGGATCATCCCCGGTATCCTGATGATGCTTTTCCTGATGGCGACAACTTCCATCACTTCCCGCATACAGCGCTATGATCCCCCAAAGAGGGAGCTTCCCCCTTTGAGCCTGCGGGAACTCTTTGAAAACCTGAAAGAATCCATCTGGGCGCTGCTCTTCCCGATCATCCTCATTGTCGGTATCCGCTTTGGCGTGTTTACCCCCTCGGAATCAGGGGCTTTTGCGGTGGTCTATGCCCTCATTGTGGGCAAATTCGTTTACAAGGAACTTACCTGGGAGAATTTCAAGAGCGCACTTATCACCACCATTAAGGATAACGGCGCGATCATGCTGATCATCGCAATGTCCGGTCCTTTTAGTTACGCCATTACCTGGGTTCAGCTTCCGTCGATAATGAGCCGCTTTATCTTCGGCATCACCGAAAATCCCCAGATCCTCACCCTGATCATGCTGGGCTTCCTCTTTATCTCCGGGATGTTTGTGGACAGCAATGTCAACTTCCTGCTTCTCACGCCGATCTTCCTCCCCATGGTTACCAGGGCCGGGATGGACCCGGTGCATTTCGGGGTGCTTATGGCCACCATTGTTACCCTGGGGGTGATGACCCCGCCCATTGGTTCGGCCCT
>JAITIC010000065.1 GCA_031279635.1 Treponema sp.
CCATAATGTAGACACATTATGGACAGACTTCCTTAAAAAACGCATTTTCGCAGCCGTTAGGCGAGAAAATGCAATGTCTGTCCGCAAAGCAACCGACTTTGTGGACAGACACTAAATAATCGTAACATAACAAGTTGGATTTTCATGTGCCCTCCCCTGGAAAAATCCCCGAAAAAAGTGCTTGCCTTTTTAAGTTAGACGTTTTATAATATTACCGGAAGTTTTCCTAAAACTGAAGTTTTGGGAAAGCAACCTTGAAATTCGCGGTTTTGCAGGGCTGAAAGTCTGGAAAACCGCGGGAGCCTGTGGCTCAGGTCTGTCCCAAAACTGTGCGGGTAACGCACAGTTAATTAGTTTTGAGACAGGCTCATCATTCTGAATATTTCCCAAAACTGTAGTGTTGGGAAAGCCGCTTTTTAATTTTAGACAAAACGAATGGCAGGAGGTATTCTATGATAGAACAAAGCGCCGATGTGCAGGCTAGCGTAAAGCTCCGGTATGGTATGATCGGCGGAGGGCAGGGTTCTTTTATCGGCGATGTGCACCGGAAATCAATTGCTTTGGACGGCATGGCCGAAATTGCGGCGGGTTGTTTTTCCCGCTCTGCGGAAAACACCCTGGCAACGGGGGCGGCTCTGGGCATTTCCAGCGGGCGGCTTTACAAAACCTTTGAGGAAATGGCCGAAGCCGAGGCAAAACGGCCGGACAAAATCGACTTTGTGGTGATTGTTACCCCCAATGTTGCCCATTATCCCGCGGCAAAGGCCTTTTTGAGCAGGGGAATTCCCGTGGTTTGCGACAAACCCCTCTGTTTTGAGGAATCCGAGGCGCGGGAATTGGTCGATTTGGCGGGGAAAAACAAGCTTTTGTTCTGCGTTACCTATACCTATACGGGAAACGCGGCGGTTAAGCACGCGCGGGAACTGGTCCGCAAGGGCGAAATCGGGGACATTATCTATGTGAACGGAGAATATCCCCAGGAATGGCTTTTGGCGCCGGCGGAGAAGGAAGGCAACAAGCAGGCCGGGTGGCGGACGGATCCCAAAATGGCGGGCAAATCCAACTGCGTAGGCGATATCGGGACCCATGTTGAAAACATGGTTTCGTATATCACCGGATTGAAAATCAAGTCCCTGTGCGCCAGGCTGGACAAGATCGGTCCCGGCAACCGGGTTCTGGACGACAACGCCACGATCATGCTGGAATACGAAGGCGGCGCGAAGGGCGTGTACTGGACCAGCCAGGTTGCGTCGGGTTATGACAACGGTTTAAGGGTACGGATTTTCGGGACCAAAGGTTCTATCGAGTTTAGGGAAGAAGAGAGCAACTACCTGAAGGTTTCGATTTTCGGGAAACCGGGCGCCCTGCTTTCCCGCGGCAGGGACGCCTTCTACCCCCATGCCCAGAGCTATTCCCGAATCCCTTCGGGGCATCCTGAGGGCTACTTTGAGGCAATGGCGAATATCTACAAAACCTACATCAGGGCGCTGATCAAGCAAAGGGAAGGAAAAGCCCTTACGCCTGAGGATTTGGATTTTCCCAACGCCGTGGACGGACTTGAAGGAGTCCGCTTTATCGGAAAATGTGTCGAAAGTTCCGCCAGGGGAGCGGTTTGGGTTAATTATTAAACGCGCCGGGGTATTCCCGCGCCAATCAGGAGGAGTATATGGCAAGACCGGTTACGATTTTTTCAGGACAATGGGCGGATATGCCCTTTGAGAAATTCTGCGAGAAGGTTAAATCCTTTGGTTATGACGGCATTGAGATTGCCTGCTGGGGCGACCATCTCGATCTGAAAAAGGCGGCTACAGAACCCGGCTATGTAGAAGAGCGCAAGGCGATTCTCAAAAAGTACGGCCTTAAAACATGGGCCGTCGGGACACACCTCGTGGGCCAGTGCGTGGGCGACAACTGGGACCCCCGGCTGGACGGTTTTGCCCCTTCGTCACTGGCGGGAAAACCCGATGAAATCCGCAAGTGGGCGATTCAGGAGATGAAGTACGCCGCCGCCGCCGCCAAGAACATGGGTGTCAAAGTTGTTACCGGTTTTATGGGCAGCCCCGTTTGGGCTTACTGGTACTCGTTCCCCCAAACCACCGAAGAAATGATCGACGACGCTTTTCAGCAGATCGTAAAACTCTGGACTCCGATCTTTGACGAGTTCGACAAACACGGGATCAAGTTTGCCCTGGAAGTGCATCCGACCGAAATCGCCTATGACTATTACACCGCCGAACGGCTGCTCAAGGAATTCAAGAACCGCAAAACGCTGGGATTCAACTTTGATCCTTCCCACCTGATCTGGCAAGGCGTTACGCCGCACCTTTTCCTGCGGGATTTTGCAAGCAAAATCTACCATGTGCACATGAAAGACGCGGCGGTCACCCTGGACGGCAAGGCGGGAATTCTCGGTTCGCATATCACCTTCGGCGACACCAGGCGGGGATGGAATTTCCGTTCCCTGGGTCACGGGGATGTAGACTTTGAAAACATCATCCGGGAACTTAACGTCATGAATTACAAGGGGCCGCTTTCGGTGGAATGGGAAGACTCCGGCATGGAGCGGGAGTACGGCGCGAAAGAAGCCTGCGAATTTGTCAGGAAGGTTGATTTTTCGCCCTCCAATGTGGCCTTTGACAAGGCGCTGAAATCGGATTGATGACCGGAAATGATCTACAGCGAATGACAGCCAGGCAATTTGAAACCGGCGATACTATTCTCTCGATTCAGGGCATCACCAAGGAATTTGACGGGGTGAAGGTTCTGGACGATGTCTCTTTCGATCTCAGGCGCACTGAGATCATGGGGCTTATCGGGGAGAACGGCGCCGGTAAATCGACCCTGATCAAAATCATCACCGGTATTTACTCGCCCAGCGGCGGTTCGCTGGAGCTTAACGGCAGTCCGGTGCATATCCCCGATTACATCGCCGCAAAAAAACAGGGCATATCAATGGTTCCCCAGGAATTCAACCTTATCAACACGCTTACGGTATACGAGAATATTTTTCTGGGGAACGAATTCCGCCTTAAATCGGGCCTGCTGGACAAGCCCCGGATGCGGGAACTCGCGGCCAAACAACTTGAGGAACTCAAAATGCCCGTGGGGGTGAACCAACTGGTAAGCAGGCTTTCGGTGGCGGAAAAGCAGATGGTGGAAATTTCCAAGGCCCTGATGCTCCACGCCAAACTGCTCATCATGGACGAGCCGACTACTACCCTTACCGGCCATGAAGTGGAGACCCTCTTTGCCCTGATGCAGGACCTGCAATCCCAGGGCGTTACGATCATTTTTGTTTCCCACAAGCTGGGCGAGATCAAGGCGATCTGTGACCGGGTGACGGTGCTGCGGGACGGCCGCCTGATCAGTGTGGACGAGGTTTCCACGGTCAACGAGGAAGACATTGCCCGCAAAATGATCGGCCGCACCGACTTTCGCCAGATTTTCCCCCCAAAGCTCCCCCGGCCGGCGGATACGGTAGTGCTGGATGTCAAAGACCTTTCTATCAAGGGCCTGTTGAAAAACATCTCGTTTTCCCTGCGGAAAGGGGAGGTACTCGGTTTCGCAGGCCTCGTGGGTTCGGGCCGCACGGAACTTGCCGAGGCGGTAATGGGTTTGCGGCCGTTCAGCGCCGGAACCATCAGCCTGGAGGGCAAGGCGGTACAGATAAAAAAACCCGCCGCCGCGGTGAACCACAGTCTGGGTTACCTCAGCGAGGACCGGCAGGGCAAGGGCATTGTGCCGGGCTTCAACCTGCCCCAGAACATCACCCTTATTTCGCTGAAAGAGTATCTTAAAGGGTTGTTTATCAACAAAAAAGCCGAGGCGGATAAAACCGGGGAATACGTTAAAACCTTTCGCATCGCGGCGGCTTCACAGAAAATGGCCCTGCGTTATCTTTCCGGCGGCAACCAGCAAAAGGTGTACCTTTCCCGCTGGCTGGATACCAACCCCTCGATACTCATTCTCGACGAGCCGACCAGGGGGATCGATGTCAGTGCCAAGCACGAGATTTACGAGTTCATTCACCAGTTGGCCTCCCAGGGTGTTTCCTGCTGGGTGATTTCCTCGGAACTGGAAGAGATCATAGGCCTTTGCAGCCGGGTTTACGTGATGCGGGAGGGCTCGCTGTCCGGCTGCCTGGAAGGCGCGCATATCAACGAAGAAGAAATTATGTTCCACGCAACAGGAATTAAGGGGAGTCAAGTTTGATGAATAGATTGTCAAGCAGCAAAACCGGACTTGCCGCGTATGCGGCTAACTTCAAATGGAGCGAACATTCAACCGGACTGGGTTTTATTCTGCTTTTTGTGTTAGGTGTTTTTGTTTCCGCCCTTGCCCAGGGCTTTCGGGGAGTGCCCACTTTTGTTACCCCGGCAAATTTCCTTATGGTGCTCAGGCAGGTGTCGTATACAGGGATCATCGCCCTGGGAATGACGCTGGTCATCATCTCCGGAGGCATCGATCTTTCGGTGGGTTCCATGATGGCCTTCGTGGGAGGCGTCGCGGTTTTTCTGCTTAAAAGATTTCCGGGCAATTCCCTTGCCGGCGTACTCATCGCCCTGCTCTTTGCCCTGGTTTTCGGTGTTTTCTGCGGCTTTGTAAACGGCTTTATGGTAACCAGGGGGCGCATTGCCCCTTTTATCGCGACTCTGGGCACCATGGCGATTTTCCGTTCGCTGATTTTGTATTTTTCAAAGGCGGCGAATATCGAATCGACCAATACGATGTTCATCACCTTCGGGCCCGCGCAGATACTGGGTGTTTCCCTGCCGGTGTGGATATTTTTTATCCTGGCGGCGATTATGCACCTGCTGCTGAACAACACCCGCTTCGGCCGTTATGTCTGCGCCGTAGGGACCAACGAACAGGTTGCCCGATACTCGGCGATCAATGTACAATTTATAAAGTTAATTCCCTACGCCATCACCGGTTTTATGGTGGCGGTTTCTTCCATGCTCTGGGGTTCGAGGATCAACGGCATACAGCCCAGCCAGGTCGGCTCGGGCTATGAGCTTGACGCCATCGCGGCGGTGGTGATCGGAGGGACTTCCATGAGCGGGGGCAAGGGGACGATAATCGGTACCGTGCTGGGGGCGATCATGCTGGGGATGATCAACAACATGCTCGTTCTGGGCGGCGTTTCGTCGTTTTTACAGCAGGCCGCACGAGGTTTGGTTATAATTGTGGCAGTATTGCTGCAATATAATAGCAACAAATAATTTTTTGGAGGAAAGAGATGAGAAAGATCGCAATCGTTCTTCTGGCCATGCTTCTGGCCGCGCTCCCGGTATTTGCCGGCGGCGCAAGACAAGGGGGGGTAACAGCAGCCGTAACTAAAATCGGCATCGCCGTCCCGACGGCGGATCACGGCTGGACCGGCGGCGTCGGCTGGTATGCGGATTTTAAGGTTAATGAACTGAAAACAAAGTACCCTGATATTCAGTTCAACATTGTCCACTCCGCTAACGCTACCCAGCAGGTAAACGATGTGGAAAACCTGGCCGCATGGGGTATGAACTACCTGGTAATTCTTCCCCACGAGTCCGCTCCCCTTACCCAGCCGGTAAAGCAGCTTGCGGCCAGGGGTGTGCGCTGCATCGTGGTTGACCGCGGTCTTACCGACAACAGTTTCGGCTATGTATACATCGCCGGCGACAATCCCGGCCTGGGCCGCCTGTCCGGAGAGTGGCTTGCCAAGACGATGAAGGCCGAGGGCCTCACCAACTACGTGGCCATGGGCGGTATGCCGGTAGTTATCGACACCGAGCGGATGACCGCCTTCTTTGCGGAAATGAACAAGGATCCCTCGCTGGTTAACCTGTTGGGCGGGGACAGATACGAGTTCGCCAACTGGTCAACCCAGGACGGCCTGCGCCTGATGGAAACCTTCCTGCAGCAGTACCCCAAGATCGACGCGGTGTTCTGCCAGGATGACGACGTGCTTACCGGCGTACTCCAGGCCATCAAGGAATCCGGCAGGACCGACGTGAAAATCGCCCTGGGCGGCGCCGGTTCCAAACCCGTGTACCAGATGATTATGAATAACGATCCCCTGGTACGGGCCACTGCCCTCTACCACCCCTCAATGATTGCCGACGGCATCCAGTACGCGGTTGACGTTGCCACCGGGGCAAAGAGCGCCGCTTTCGCTACGGCCAGCAGCCCCACCACGGTGGTAATCCCCTCCGCGCTGGTTGACAAGAGCAACGTCGCCCAACACTACAATGCGGATTCGGTGTTCTAGCAGCCCTGTTGTGCTTGGGGATTATAACGCGCGAAGCGCAATGAGCCTGGGGCTGTCCGAAAAGTTTGAAAAACTTATTCGGACAGCTTCTTTAGTGCGGTATTTGCGTACCGTTTCAACGAAACGGGAGCAAATGCGAGGGATGTCCAGGAAGTAACAAACTTCCTGGACATCCCCTATCTTAAGCGTTGCATTAGTTCGATCGGAGGCTCGTTCGATAGGAAGTTTATTATACCCTCCCCCGCGCAAGCGGGTTCTTGGGTTTAATATCAAAATTTTGTAAACATTGCGTCATTTGAGCCGGAGCAGAGCTTGGCAAGCGCAGCTTGCCTTAGGGTATTAAACCAGACTTTCGAATAAACCGCCAGGTTTGACGCCGCCCCGGCGGCACAAGCCCGAAGCGCCCGCCGTTTTTCGCGGCCGGTGCTTTTTTTATGGGCGGAGGTGAACCCGCGGCGGAAACTCCGCTTGCTTGCTTACTTGACACAAAAAAGGCCGTGAATTATACTGAACGTCTCTCAAACTCACAGGAGAGATGCGAGAGTGGTTGAATCGGGCGGTCTCGAAAACCGTTGTGCCCGAAGGGCACCGAGGGTTCGAATCCCTCTCTCTCCGGGAAAATTTACTGTTGCCGGTAAATTTTACATAGCGGTAAAATTTACCGGATGCGAGGAGAGTTAGGGATTCGAACCGAAGCGTTCCGAATTGGTTTGTATGGAGAGATGTCCGAGTGGTCGAAGGTGCACGATTGGAAGTCGTGTGTGCTCGAAAGAGTACCGAGGGTTCAAATCCCTCTCTCTCCGAAGGGTTATAAGTTGCCAGATAAGGCTTATTAGAAGAATTTAGCAGATGTGAGAAATTGAGGGATTTGAACCGGAGCGCTCCTGGGACAAACGTCAAGACGCAAGCCTTGATCACTGGTAATGCGGCGCAGGACGCGCCGAGTGTTTAAATTTGGCGTGGACGGGGCCTTCCGGCTAAAGCCTGCGGGTTTTCGAACAACTCTAATAATATCCTTAGAGAGGCTTTCCCAAAACTTCAGTTTTGGGAAAGCAACCTTGAAATTCGCGGATTTGCAAGGCTGAAAGCCTGAAAAACCGCACGAGCCTGTCCCAAAACCGTGCGCGTGGGACAGGCTCTAGATACTTTAACATTTATACTTCCGCCCGGGAAGTTTGCGGAGCAAACTCCAAACTCAAACCGCAGGCTTGCCACATTCCCCGTCCCTGCCGGTGAGGATATCAAGGCCGTGGCGCAGTTCGGTGATGATGTGTTCGAGGTTTTCTTTTACCGCCTTGGGGCTTCCCGGCAGGTTGATGATCAGGGTCTTTTTGCGGATAACGGAAACCGCCCGGCTGAGCATTGCCCGTTTGGTTATGGAGAGGCTCTGCTGCCGCATGGCCTCGGCAATGCCGGGGACGAGGCGCTCGGCCACCGCAAGGGTAGCTTCGGGGGTACGGTCGCGGGGGGAGAAGCCGGTGCCTCCTGTGGTGAGGATGAGGTCCGCCAGCCCTTCGTCGCAGAGGCGCTTTAGCTCGCTTTCAAGCAATTCCTGTTCATCGGGAAGGATAACGCCGCTTTCCATACGGTAACCTGCGGCCTCAACAATCTGCCGGATCAGAGCGCCGCTTTTGTCCTGGCGTTCTCCCCGCGAGCCTTTGTCGCTGAGGGTGATAATCACGACACGGTAGGGCACGGCGCTGATCATTTCATCTTTATCCATAATTGCATCCATTCAGGCCGGCTTTTCAGGCGGGCTGCCGCGAGACGGCGTTCACCAGATCAAACTGCTTCGCCTTTTCGCTTATTTCCACCGCGTGGCCTGTGCGCAAATAATAGAGCCAGATTCGACATTCTTTTTGCGCGGACGCGGCAAAAAGGGTGGAAGCGGCCTGAAAATAACATGCCATCTGGGCGACATGGTCCGTGGGGTTTTCGCGGCTGTCGGTCTTAAAATCAACCACATGGACGGAGTTTTCATCCTCAAACAAAAGATCGATGGTTCCACTGATAAACACATCATCCCCGGAAGGATCTTTTACCAGGCTTCTGAACGGGAATTCGTTTTCCCGCAGTCCGGCGTTACGGGCAATTTTTCCGAGGGGCGAACGCAGAAAACGCACTGCCAATTCCTTGCCTGCCTCAAGAAAAGCGCCGGCTTCAGCGGGACTCAAAGACCCTGCGAGTTTCGGCGGGATCTCCGCTTCTTCGCCGTTTAACAGGGCCCCGGCACAGACGTGGGCTATCGTGCCGAAATCTTCAAAACTGAATTTCTCCTCATCCGCCTCGTTTCGCTCCCGGAAACGGGTAAGCATCGCGTCAACCTTGCCGAAAATATCGCCAGAGTCTTCGCCTGAAAATTCTTTGCTGATCACAAAATCCCACGCGGCGGAATCGTCTTCCACTTTGGCATCTCTCTTTCGCAGGGAAACCGGCGACAGGTGATCGTTCCTGACAGACGGACTGTGAATAATCTCCGCAGCCTGATACAAAGATTCCGCTTTTTCAAAAAAGGCGTTCAATCCATTTTGGTCGTTTGACAATAACAGTGGAAGTGAAGGCGAAAGCGCGGCCCTGCTGTTTTCCCATTGGTCAATATGTTTTCTGGTGTAGGCCGGTATTTCCTCAAGCTGAAAAAAAGAAGGTTCCGAGGCAAGGCCCCGCGGGGAAATGTATTCACCTAACGCGGGCAGGCAAAGGCCGAAAAAAGTATCGTTATCCAAAACGGCGTCGCCGGGGATCGTGTTTTTGCCCGCGGCCCTTTCCCGCTTTTGTTCAATAAACGCCTTTAGTTCCAGCGAAAAGTCTTCTGCCGAAGAATCTTCGGTTTTTTCGATGGCAAGGCAGCCGGTAAGGAACAGCTCTTTTTCGGCGCGGGTCATTCCCACATAGAGGAGGCGGCGCAGCTCGGCGGTCCTTTTCCGCTTGTCTTCGGCAAGGGAGCGCTCCCAGAAAAAGCTGCGCCTAAGTCCGGAAATTGCGGAACACCGCGGGGGCAGGGGAGGATTGAAGACAATGCCGGCGGCGCCACTGTTATACACATCGCCGCCGCCGCTCCGCTGACTGTGCTTGTCGCAGCAGCAGAGGAAGACCACGGGGAATTCCAGGCCCTTGCTTTTATGTACGGTCAAAAGATGTACCGCGCTGGGACGCTCAAGGGGAATTTCAATATCGCTAAGCCGCTCGCCTGAGTTCCGCAAAGCCTGAATCGAATCGGTAAAAGCGGCAAGGCCCTGATTGTCCGCGTCGGCCTGCGCCGCCAGATGAAACAAATAATCGTATAACTCCCGGTACACCGAGGTCTGGGGATTCCACTCGATTTCATAGCGGTAACCCTGGGCGTACCACAACTCGCTGACCAGGGAACTTACGCTTTCCTGTCCGGCCTTGTCGAGTATCTGCCGGTAGATTTGCTGTCCCTGCCGGTATTTAACGCGGTCTTCTTCCGTGAGATCGCTGATGGGATCATCGGTAAAAGGTTCTGCTGATTCGGCCTTGTTAAAAAACGCGAGACACGCTGCAAGTCCCGGCAGGGAAAGCCCCGCGAAAGGGGAACGGAGCATTTCGGCGTAGGCCGCCCTGTCCAGGGGATAGGCCGCGAGGCGGAGTACGGACATGATGTCGTTGACCGGACCGCCGAAAAAGAAACCGTTCAGGTCTTCGCCGGCGTAGGGAATGTTGAGCAAACGGAGATGTTTTTCAAAAAGATCCTGAGGACTTCTGGTCCGGAACAGGATCGCGATATCATCGGGGAGGTATTTCGCTTTACCTTCATCGTCTTTTTCTTCCAGCAGTTTCTGTATACGTTCGGCCACAAAGCGGGCCTCGTTCTCAACCGGAGCGAGGAGGTCTGTTTCCTTAGCTTCGGATTCATCACCGCTTTTTTTGTTGAGGATGCAGAGCGTGAGTTTACCTTCACTTTCCCTGCCCGCCCGCAAAGGCGTGTAGGAAGCTTCATAGAGAGGCAGGTCCGGCCCGGCGGGGGCAAAAATCGCGGGCTTTTCTGACAGTGGCTTTTCCCCTTCGGGATCAAAATCGCCGCCGCCGAATATTGCGTTAAAAGCGCCGATCAACAAGGGGGCGGAACGGTAATTTGTTTTAAGGGGCAGCTCTCCGCTCTTTAGCTCGTCTTTCAATTTCCTGAACACCGACACATCGGCGCCCCGGAAACGGTAAATTGATTGTTTTTCGTCTCCGACAAAAAAAAGTTTGTCCGGCGAAATATCCTCCGCCGGGGGAACGCTTTTATTTTTCAGTTCAGGCTTTTCGGCCAACAGAAAGAGCAGATCCTTTTGCAGTTCATTGTTATCCTGAAATTCATCAATCATTACCGCCTTAAAGGCTTCTTTTTCGCTTTGCCGGATGTCTTCCTGTTCCAGCAGTATGGTTCTTGCCAAACGGGCTACATCGCTGAACGTAAGCGTCCCCTCGGCCCGTTTCCTGTTCAGATAACGCCGCTGCAATTCGGACAACAGGAACATAATGGAAACAATCAGGCCCGCCTGCATGCAGTACACCGCCAGGGAAGAAAATTCACCGAAAACAGGTTCCCGAAATTGTTTTATTATTTCTTTGACCGGATTGTCGCTTCTCCTGCCCCTTCTTAAATCAAGGCCGTTTATTTCGGCCATGAATTCAAGAAGCAACATAATGGCGGCCTGGATCGGATGGGATTCCGCAGCCGCAATACAAAACCCTTGAGAATTTTTTTCATTTGAGAAAGCGGCCAATAGAAAATTAAAATATATTTTGATTTCCGCCGTATCTGGAAAAACAACTTTGCCGGAATGGAATTGACCCATCAACGGGATCAGATCGGGAAGCAGCGCCTCGTTGGCGGCGATGAGGTCCGCCAGTTCCCGCAGCTTGCTCTTGATATTGACGCACTGCTTTTCCCATTCGGCGCAAATAATATCGAACTGTTTTTCCAGGCCGCCGGTTAAAGCCGGGGCTTCGTCAATATGACTGTATTTGAATATCGTTTCGGCGAAAATATCGTAAGCTATCGCTTCGGGCCTCTTTTGAGGATAAAGCCGTTCTATCGCAGGATGATGGCGGTGGGCAATTAAAAAGGGAAGGGCTTCCTCAAAGGCAATATCCCGGCAGCGCTCTTCATCAATGGTAAAATCAGGACTGATCCCGTAACGGGGGGCGGCCTGCTTTACCAGGGACGCGCTGTAGGAATCCAGTGTCTGAATTCTCGCATGAATAAAATCGTCCAAGGCTTGTGAAACAAGACAGGCTTGTGAAACAGGGCCGGTTTGTGAAGCAAGCCCTGAACCGCCGGAATCAATTTCACCTAACATCGAATGAATGCGCCGGTACATCTGCGCGGCGGCCTTTTTGGTAAAGGTAAGGGAAAGGATCTCGTCAACACGGCATTTTTTTTCGGTGATTAGCCATGCGTAGCGGCTGGCAAGGACTGTAGTTTTTCCCGAACCGGCCCCCGCGGCGACCACGACGTTTTTGGCGCAAAACGCCGCCGCGCGCTGTTCTTCGTTAAGTTCCGGCCAGATTTTTTCAGCGTTCATTTGTTGACCACCTGTCGTTAAGAATTTTAACCGCAAAGGCGAATAAAGGGAAGTACTGGACAATATGAAGCGCTTCCCGTGATATAGACCGCGGGTTTACCTGACTTTTAGGGAAATATCATCACTAAGGCCGTACAGAAAAATAATATGAACGGAGCGCGCTACAGCACACTCTGCAAAAACTGTCTGGTGCGGTCATTTGAAGGATTGTTAAACATCACTTCCGGCGTGCCGGTCTCCAGGATCGTCCCCTCGAACATGAACACTACCTGGTCAGCCACTTCCCGCGCAAAGCCTATCTCGTGGGTCACCACCAGCATCGTCATACCCTGGCCGGCAAGCTGCTTCATAACGGTCAGAACTTCGCCCACCAGTTCGGGGTCAAGGGCGCTGGTAGGCTCGTCAAAAAGCATGATGTGCGGCTCCATGGCAAGGGCGCGGGCTATGGCGACCCGCTGCTGCTGGCCTCCCGAAAGCTGGGCGGGAAATACGTCAAATTTATCGCCCAGCCCCACCCGCTCAAGAATCTGCCGCGAGCGTTCCCGCGCCTCCTCAACGGAGAGTTTGCGCACGTGTATGGGGGCAAGCATCACGTTTTCAAGGGCGGTCTTGTGGGGGAACAGGTTGAAACGCTGGAACACCATCCCCACCTCAAGCAGGGCTTTAGCCCGCTCGTCATGGTGCATTTTGACGCTGTTCACCCCGTGGCGGCAGTCAAAAAGGAGCTTGTCTTCAATAAAGATTTTGCCCTCGTCAATGGTTTCAAGGCGGTTAAGGGCGCGCAGGTACGTCGATTTGCCCGCCCCGGAAGGGCCTATTATGCAAACCACTTCTTTTTGTTCCACGGTAAGGGACACGTCTTTCAGAACTTCCAGCGGGCCGCGTCCTCCTGAACCGTAAAAAGTCTTGCAAACACCGGCGGTTTTAATCATGGACATGAAGGCCTCTCATTCGTACACCGAATACTTTCTTTCCAGCCTGTGGAAAATGAACGTAAAAACTGCGGTGATGATAAGGTACAGGATCATCGCCGGAATATACACCAGGGCCGAACGGGTGGAACCTTCGATGTTCCGTGTCGCCTTGGTAATATCGACTAACGCGATCATTGACACCAGAGAGGCGTCTTTGAGCATCATGATAAATTCATTGCCCACCGGCGGGATGAGCCGCCTGATCGACTGGGGGATGATCACCAGCCGCATGGTCTGGGCGTAGGACAGACCCAAAGCGCGGGAGGCCTCGAACTGTCCCTTGTCAATGCTCTGAATCGCCGCCCGGATAATCTCCGCGCAATAGGCTGCGGAGTTAAGGCTGTACGCGATAAAGGCGTAGATAAAGCGGTCAAGTTCGGCCTGCCCGGTGTTGATAAGGAAGATACGGGAAGCCATCGGCAGGGCATAATAGATAAAGTAGAGCTGCATCAACAGGGGCGTACCCCGGAAGAAAAACACATACGCGCTGCAGAATTTGTTGATGACGATGTTTTTCGACATCTTCCCCAGCGCGATGAAGAGGCTCAATACCAGCCCCGCCGAAACGGCGAGAATCGTCAGGGATATGGTAACCCTGGCGCCGTTAAGGAGGGGCGGTATCCAGTTTATGATTGCCTGGAGCCTGGTCACTTACTGCCGCGCTGCCGTTACCAGATCCATGCCAAAGATGTCCTGGGAAATTTTCAGCAGGGTGCCGTCGGCAAAAAGTGCGTCCAGCGCCTTGTCTATTTCGGCGGTAAGGGCATCGTTCCCTTTTTTCATGCAGATACCGAATTGTTCGGCTTCGCTGCTCTGCCACACGATTTCAAAGGGGCTGTCCGCCGGCGCGACATAATCGTAGGCGACCAAGAGGTCGGTAACAATCACGTCCACCCGGCCCAGCTTCATTTCGTCAAAGCAGTACATTACCTTTTCGTATTCGCGGGCGTTAAATTTCAGGCCCTTGTCGGCGAGCCCGGTCATGTAGGTATCGGAAGTGGTTTCCTCCTGATAGGAGACATCGAGACCGGCGCAGTCAGCAGGGGTTTTTGCGGTGATACTGGAGCCTTTCATCAGCACCATTGCCAGGGTGTTCGATACATAGGGCCTGCTGAAATTATGGGCGGCCAGCCGCGCCGGGTTGATCGTCACCGATGATATGATACAGTCGTACTTGCCGGTGTCAACGCCGGCGAATATCCCGTCCCAGGCGGTGTCCACAAACTCGACTTGCAGGCCCATTTTGACCGCGAGGGCCTTGGCCATGGACACGTCAAAACCGATAGGGGTTTTACCGTCGGCGTCAAAATACTCCATCGGGGGATAGCCGATTTCCATTCCCACCGTAAGGATCCCCGGTTTGATGGTCAAACCGCCGGACTGCTTGCCGCCCCCGGCAAAGAGAACGCCACTCACCACAAGGACGGCCAGAACCGTCAGAACCACCTTTTTCATAACTCCTCCTAATAGTACGCATAGGGGAAGAAGATTTCCAAAACCCGCGTTTTAGAAGCCCCTATACAAGAATACGGATAAGTATACCGTTTTAGTTTTTTCTCTGTCAATCGAGCGCATTGCGGTTTCTCTTTTTTCTGTTTCATCTTACTATATATATAATGAAAATAATCCCGCCCCGGGGAATTCCCAAACAGTACCATTCCGGGTCTTCGGCGAAGGCCGCGCCTTCCGCTTCCGCCGCGCAATCCGCGAAAACGGCGGCCGCTCATTTGCCCCTGTCTGAGCCGCGTTCCCCCGATGCCCTCCTCAAATCCCTGGGGCTGCCGGCCGACCGGCTGTCAGGCTCGATTGTTTCGTTTACCCGGTTTTTTTCTCTTCCCCTGGAGCGGGATTTTCTGGCGAAGGTCCGCCGTGAGGTAAACCTGCCGGAGAAAGCGCCGCAGGGAGGGCAGGGATCCCCGGAAAAGGCATCGGCGGGGCTGAGCACTGAAGCGGAGTTTTCCAGAAACCGGGAGGCTTTGTCACTGGCGGCAATAGCGGCAGCGGACAAGGGGGCGCAACTCAGCCGGGCGGGCCTTGAGGATTACGCCTCGGCAATAGACCCGGACAGACAGGGCGGGGAGAACAGAGGCGGCGGGAAAAATGACGGCGATGGGGGGAAGGGAGGCGCGTTCGGTCAAAACGCCGGCGGGGATGGCCGCCGTAAAGACGACGGGGAAATTGAAAGCGTTCTGGCCGCCGCTTTGGGCCTCAAAGAAAAGCTGCTCGAATCCGCCGCCCATAATCCCGTCCTCAATCTGCTGAACCGGCTTCCCGGGAAAAACGGCCGGCGCTGGATTGTGCTTCCCTTGAGTTTTGTCGAACAGGGGCTGCTGTACCGTCTTTCCCTCAGAATACTGCTTGACGCCACTGGCGCCTGCGGCCATTCTTCCGGTCATTTGATTCTCGAAATAGCCGCCGGGCCTGCCGGGGCGGGGCCGGAACGCCGCTGGTCTTTTAGCATGGACAGGGAAAAGGAAAACAAGACCCGCCTGCAGGCGCGCCTCTGGCCGCCGGCTTCTTCCAAAACCCTGCAATCGCTGGCCGGGGAAATAGCGGCGTTTATGGGGCTTCCGCCGGAATCCGTTTCCGTTGAAAATTACGCGGAATTCTTTCCCCTCACGGAAAACAGCGGGTATAATGTATTGCACTCCATAAATGAAGAGGTGTAACATGGGGAAGAAGATCGCTTCCGCTATCGCTTATTCGCCGGAAGATCCCGCGCCCCGTTTGCTTGCATCGGGCAGGGACAGGGCGGCGGAGCGGATTATCGCGGTCGCGGAACAGGCCGGTGTGGCGGTAGTCGAAGCCCCCGCGCTGGCGGCCCTGCTGGACTCCGGTCTGCGGCCGGGGGAAATAATTCCGGTGTGGTGCTGGGAAGCGGCGGCTAAAATATTGGCCTTCGTACTGGCCAAGGAAAAAAGATGAATGATGAATAAAGTTGATGTAAAGACATTAAAGCCGGGTATTGTTTTTACCGAGCCGGTATATATTGAAGGTGATAATCTCCTCGTACCGGCGGGGATTCCCCTGCGTCAAAAAGACATCGACCAACTCAGTGACTGGGGCATTTTCACGGTTGAAACCGAAGGCGAAATACAGACCGAAACCGATAAAAACGCCGCCGCGAAAAACGCCGGCCCCAACAAATTATCCCTGGCCGAAGTGCAGGAAAACAAAGGCCCCTACCGGAGCTACGTTGGCCTTATTGAGCGGCTGGACACGGTTTTTATCGGCATTGCCGGCGGAGCAGGCGTTGAGGCCCGCTCCCTCGACTATATCACCTCACAACTGCTCCAGGAAGTCAGGGACAAGCGGGACAGTTTTATCGGTTATATCCTCGGCGGGGAAGTAAAGGGCCGCACCCTGGCAAAAAGTTCGATTAACACCGCGATCCTTTCGATCCTTATCGCCCTGGAACTCAAACTGATCAACCACAGGGTTTTACAGATCGCCACCGGGGCTTTGCTCCACGATGTGGGAATGCTCCGGCTGCCCAAAGACATACTCAACAAGAAGGGGAGCCTTTCGGACGCGGAGCGGCAGCGGATCGCCAGTCATCCGCTGATCGCGCACAAAATCGTAACCCAGGAACTCTCCTACCCGAAAGAGGTGGGCTTAATTGTTTTGCAGCACCACGAGCGCTGGGACGGCGGGGGCTATCCCCACCGGATAGGCGGAATCAAGATCGTTTTGGGCGCCAGGATTGTCTCGGTGGCGGACGCTTTTGAGGCCATGGTAAGCCAGAAACCCTACCGGAATTCCATGGTGGGCTACCAGGCGATGAAAAACCTCCTCGCGGACAATTCCCGGCGCTTTGACCCCAGCATGCTCAAGGTTTTTATCAAAACTATGGGGATTTATCCCATCGGTTCCATTGTGCTTCTCAACAACTCCGCCCTTGCCAGGGTCGTCGAAGTCCACGCGGATGCCCCGCTTAGGCCGAAAATTCACCTGTTAATCAACGAATTCGGCAGAATTTTCAAGCCCGATGAGGGGGATATTATCGATTTGAAAATCGATAAAACTCTTTTTATCTCAAAAGCGGTGGACCCCAAAGACCTTGCCGGAAAAAGTTAGCAAAACCGGCTTGGGCCGGAAGGGGGAAGAACGGGCGGCGGCGGCGCTGGAAGCGGCGGGCATGGGTATAATCGCGAGAAACGTCCGTTCCCCGCAGGGAGAGGTGGACATTGTCGCCATGGACGGGGAAACGCTGGTATTTGTGGAGGTAAAAGCTTGGTCCGCCTACGGCATCGAAAACCTGCAATACGGGCTGAATCCCGGAAAACAGCGCCGGATCATCGAAACCGCTAAGTATTTTCTTTCCAGTCATCGAAAATATAATGGGAAGGCTGTTCGTTTTGACGTGGTTTTTGTCGGCAAAGAGGCGGTCACGCATCTTGCATCGGCCTTTATGGAGCGTGTATGATGTTGGAACAGTCGATGAGTTCCACACAATTAGAACAACTGCGGAATCGCATAAATGATGAGGATTACCTGCGCGAGGCGATTCAGCGAATAGCCCAGGTATTGAGTAACGAACTGCTGGATACCTTTAAGGAGAAGAAGTACGATGGGCGGCGGAAAAAACGGGGATAACCGGGGGGGCCGGCGGCGTTTTTCAAGACGCCGGGGACGGGAATCCGTCCAGGGCGCGCGGTATGAAAATCCCCGCGAGGGTAATAAAAACGCGGCGGAGTCTTCGCCCCTGAACGAGGGCAAACTTGAAAAAAAGCGGGGCGGTTTTTACGAGCGCCCCCGCTGGACACCTCCGGTTCTCGCTTCCAAACCGCTGCCCGCGCCGGTCTGCCCCTGGTGCGGGAAACCCATCAAGGACATTGCCGCCGCCGTTGCCGACAAGGTATCGGGAGAGCCGGTCCACTTTGACTGCGTGATTGCCCGAATCAGCGAGGGGGAAACTCTGAAAAGCGGAGATGTAATCAGCTATATCGGCGGCGGCCGCTTCGGCATCATTCACTATAATAATCCTCCTGACCCCAGGGATTTTGTCATAACAAAAATTTTCGAATGGGAGAACAAGGATAACCGTTCCGAATGGCGCCGATCCGTCAGTGACTATTTTTCGGTAACCTGAAGCGCGCCAGATGAAAGACATGGAAGAACTGAAAGAGTTGAATCGCGACAAAGAAGAATTTGAGAGGAAATTCCTCGCAAGTCCCCGGGTGGCGGAGAATTACGCGTTTCTTCAGGAGATCGGTGTGTTCCAGGTTATTGAGAGTCTGAGCCGCGAGATTAACTCCTACAAGAGCCTCCTCTCCCGCGGCCTGGATATTCTTAACCGTACCAGTATTGACGAAATAATGGACGCTACGGTCTACCAGATTTCCGATCATTTTCTTCCATCGTTTATCGCCTTTCTCTGGAAGCCCATCCAAAACCGGGCGGACATCACCATCAAATCGTACAAGAACTACAAGCCGGTAGATATTGATCTCCACATAGACAGCATCGCCGCCTTTGAACCTTTCTTTCTTCAATTTTCGCGGCCGATCAATTTCGATCTGCTGGCCTTTGAGCTGGATAACGAGGATGCCATCAAACCCTTTCAGAAAGTGCACCCTGAAATTGTCATCCCCATACTCGGCCCCTTCGGACTGTACGGGATCATCCTGGTGGGCCGCAAAATACTGGAAAACGATTATTCCCCCGAAGAGCTGATCTTTTTGCAGCAGCTTATGTCCTTTGTGTCCCAGGCGATCAAGAACCATCTGCATTATGAACATTCCCTGCGTGATGTGAAAACGGGCCTGTACAACCACGGCTTTTTTATGACACGTCTCAATGAGGAAGTTGCCCGTATCAAGCGTACCAACCACCCGTCTTCGATCATTGTGATGGACGTGGATAAATTCAAACACTTCAACGATACCTACGGTCATCTTGCCGGCGACGTGGTGCTGGAAAAACTCGCCCTGGTGATCAAGCAGGGGGTCAGGAATGATGACATCCCCTCCCGCTTCGGCGGCGAGGAATTCACCGTGCTGCTGCCCCACACCGACACCCATACCGCGTGGTCAGTAGCGGAACGGCTGCGGGAGAGCGCCGCCGCCATGCATGTCCCCTGGGATACCCCCCTGCCCAGGGTTACGATCAGCCTGGGCATTTACACTTTTGAGCAGGGCAGCGCAACGGACTCCACGGAGATTATCCGCCGCGCCGACACGGCCCTGTATCTTTCAAAGAGGCGGGGGAGGAATCGCAGCACTATTTGGGAGCCGGGCTTCGCTTCCAAGAAACCATACGAGGGAGAACCGGCATGAGCGGCATAATCGGCATCATCGGGGCCATGGAAGACGAGGTCCAACTCCTGCGGGAGGCCATGGGGAAAAGCGAAAGCATCGACATCGGGGGATTTACGTTATACACGGGGGAACTGGAAGGAAAGCGCGTGGTCCTTTTGCGCTGCGGCATCGGCAAGGTAAGCGCGGCCGTTGGCTGCGCCATGCTGATCCACACCTGCAGGCCGGATTTTGTCGTCAACACCGGTTCCGCCGGGGGCGTTGATCCGGCGCTGCGCTTCGGCGACGCGATCATCTCTACGGGCCTTGTGTACCACGACGTGGATGTAACCGCCTTCAATTACGCGCCGGGCCAGCTTCCCGGCCAGCCCCAGATTTTTCCCGTGGACGAGGCTCTTATTCTTCGGGCGGAACAGGCGGTGGACGAACTCAAACGGGAACAGGCCCTGCCCGCCGGCTTCAACCACCGCCGCGGCCTCATCGGTTCTTCCGATGTGTTCATGCACGAGCCGGAACGCATCGCCGCGGTGCGCCGCCTCTTTCCCGACATCGCCGCGGTAGAAATGGAAGGCGCGGCCATTGCCCATTGCTGCCGTCTCTTTTCCGTCCCCGCACTGGTTATCCGCGCCCTCTCCGACATCGCCGGTGTCGAATCGCCGGTTACATCCGTCGAGTTCCTGCCCGTCGCCTCCCGTCACTCCGCGGAGATTGTCCGCAGGATTGTAAGGAACAGCTGAAGGGCGCAACATTCCGCCGGCATCCGGCCTGTATAAAAAAAGTCCGTGACAAAAATAATGGAACAAGATATTATGAACGGAAATTTACATGGAAAAGGAGATAACAGATGTGAATAATTTAAATGTAAATTATAAACTTCCTATCGAACGAGCCTCCGATCGAACTAATGCAGCGCCTAAGATACCGCGGGGCTTGCCCCGCGGAGGCTCTTTTTGTATATGGTAAAATTAGAAAGAAATTATAGTGAACACTATCGCATATTTTGAAATTCAGTCTTCAAACATGGAACGGGAAACAAACTTTTATCGTACTGTTTTTGGATGGAAAATTGCCAAAGATGATTCAATGCCTATCAAATATTACAGGATAGAGACAGATAGTATTCAGGGGGCATTATTAGAACGGCCTGCTGATGTAGTGCCAATGAGCGGAACAAATGCCTTTACTTGTTCAATAGAAATTACAAATTTTGACGAAACGGCAAAAACAATTTTGGCCAATGGAGGGATAGCCGCTGTTCCAAAAATGGCGATACCGGGAAGATGCTGGCAAGGTTATTTTTCAGATCCTGATCAAAATGTATTTGGAATATTTGAGGTGGATGAAAGCGCAAAATAATGATTATTTGAAAAATTATGTCAAGCGGCTTCGCCGCCAGTGTTCTGACAAAAACAGACAACGAAATATAAATATGATATACTTGGTTGTATGAGAGAATTACAACCATATCTAAATGAAGAGGTCAAAGACCTGATGGAAAAACTCTTGTCCGCCGGAGAAATCAAACACAAATACGCACTTCGCCTGCAAACAATACTCCTCCGTAACCAAGGCAAAGGAACCCGTGATATCTCGGAGTTTTTAAGTATCCATCAGTCCACCGTCAGCCTTTATATTAACCGCTACAATGAGGCAGGAATCAACGCCTTGCTTCACGATAAAACCCGTAAACCCGGAAAAAACCAATCAGTCAGAAAATCAAGGAAGAACTATGCCGCATCGTATGTACGGAAAAACCAAAAGATGAAACGCATTGGAGCATACGGACACTGGCAAAGCGGCTCGGTATCAGCAGGACAGCGGTAAACACTATCTTAAGGGCACCTCTGGAAACTAAGTTTTTGAAGCATATTTCTCGACTTTTTTATAAACCGGTCTAAAATAGTAGTACAAATATTAGAAAATATATCCGATGAGTATCGGCAAGCTCTCCCG
>JAITIC010000021.1 GCA_031279635.1 Treponema sp.
GTGAAATGGGGCATCAATGGCCTGTCTCGAAATTTTCTGTAAGAAATAGCTAATTCCTTATAAGACAATGAATTAGTGTTTTTATGAAATTATGTAAGATGATGCTCGCAAGGCCAGAAATTTGTAATTCATTGTACTACAAAGAATTAACGGTATTTTTTCATCATACTTTGTGGATCACCACCCATCATAGTTTTATAGTTCGGCGATCCAGAGGACCTGAAAGAATCCTTGTTCACACCAGAACCAGAAATACCGGTAGATGGAACTTGGGGATACAAATACTTTGGGTATCGCCTTCCATTGGATTCCAGTACGCAAGACATAGGAAATCGCCTCAAGAACATTGCGGGAATCCATGTCGGGCGACCTCTTCCTGATTTTTGGCGATATTCCCTGGCAGTCTCGCGTCCTTTTTTCGGTATTAATGGCTTCACGGCTTCCCAGAACGCTTCGGTTGTTTCTCATGAGTACGGTTGTTTCATCCCCTCTGGTTTCATATCAATACCCAAGGGAAAATTATTAGGGACAAGACCCTTAGTGTCCGCCCACAATGTCGCTTGCTTTACGGGCAAACCCTACATTTTCAAAGCCTTTAGCCTGTGCGAAAACGCGAATTCCAAGGCAGTCTGTCCATAATGTGTCTAGTTTATGGATAGGCGCTATTTAGAGCGAACCGCTTTTGCTAATTCCGAGAAAATCACTCCCAGGGCATAGGCCCCGGCGTCGGGATAGCCCAGGCTCCGTTCCCCGGCATTTTCTGCCCTACCCAGGCGGGCCACGATGTTTCTGGTCCGCTCCGCTCCGGACACCGTGGCCCGCGCCCCAGCGATAAAGGCCGCAGGAAAGGCTTTACCTTCACGGGCAGCGGCGGTCCAGGCATCCGCGCAGGGAATGAGGGCATCCGCCAAGGTCTTGTCCCCCATGGTAGCGCCCCGGCCAAAGGATCGTTTCCCGGTTTCCTGTACTCCCCTGACCGCGGCCTGCATCAGCTCCGCAAAATCCGCCACATTCAGGGTTTCCTTGTCCGCCGCCGCTCCGGCTGCGTATTTAAAGGCAAAGCCCCAAATCGGCCCGGAAGCGCCACCGCAGTACTCCAGGATCACCTTTGAACAGGCATTCAGAAATTCGGCAATGGTTTTGGCCCGGATAATTGTTTTCCACTCGCCCTTCAAGCGTTTGAATCCCCGGGCAATGCTCATGCCAAAGTCCCCGTCGCCGCCGTGGGCGTCCATATCGCAGAAAGATACCTCTTTTTCGATGATAACTTCGCTCATCTTGTCTATTAGATAGATCATATTGCCTAGGGAAAAATCCCCGGCGGCAATGACCGCGTTTGCCGGGTCGGTTTCCACCTTGAAGGATGCCGGGGCGCTGATTTCCGGGGGAAAGGCGGGAGAAAATTCCGAACGGGACACGGGACCCATAACTATAAAGGCCGGGGCGTCGCTAAACGCGTCCAGGAGCGTCTTAAACTCGTCGTCTAGCTTGAGCAGTGAAAGGGATGCCCCGGCCATTTCAAGACTGGTCATGTAATTACCCGCGAAGATACGGTAGGCGTTAATCCCCGCCTTCCGCAGTTCCGCAAAGGCGGCATGGGCGAAAAGGTAGAGTTCCATCAGCGGCGTTGCCCCAAAGCCGTTTACCAGCAGGGCCGCATCCCCACCGGCGGAAAGTTTGAAATCCGTCAAGATCGCGGGAATCATCCGTTTTGTCATGTCCGCAGCGCCGACGATCTTTTCCCGGCGTATGCCCGGCTCTCCGTGGATGCCGATGCCGTATTCCATCTTATCATCGGCTAGGGTGAAAGTGGGACTGCCCTTGGCGGGGACAGCACAGGGGGAAAGGGCAAAGCCCAGGCTGCGCACATGGCCGGCAGCCTTTTGGGCAAGGCGCTTGACTTCGGCCAGATCCCCGCCTCGTTCCGCAGCGGCGCCGGCGATCTTGTGCACCAGCACCGTCCCAGCAACGCCCCGTCGTCCCACGGTGTAGAGACTGTTCTCCACGGCAATGTCGTCACAGACCTTGATGCAATCTACTGCAAGGTCGTCCATGCCGGCCAGAAAGGCGGCGTTCTGGAAATTCATTATGTCGCCGGAATAATTTTTAATAATGAGCAGAGTCCCCCGATTCCCCGCCGAAGCCTTGATAGCCTCGTACACCTGTATCTGCGAAGGCGAGGCAAAGACATCGCCGCAGACCGCTGCGTCAAGCATACCTCTGCCGATATAGCCCGCATGGGCCGGCTCGTGACCGCTGCCGCCGCCGCTTAACAGGCTTACCTTGTTTTTGTTGATTTCCTTTTTTGCATAGATATTTGTAATGGTTGTTGAATACCACTGCCGTATTAATCGCCGCAATTCCAGCACCCATTTCATAAATAGCATTTTCAACAGCGTTCATCAATTTCTTCATTATTTTCGTTCCTCCGTAATACAGGTGTTCCAAATTCGCCGTCTGTCAACTGATATTCCCCAGATACGCTTTTTTTATGCTTTCATCGTTTAACAGTTTTTTTGATTCTCCGGAAAGGACAATCCTTCCGGTTTCAAGCACGTAGGCCCGGTTGGAGGCAAGCAAGGCCATGTTGGCGTTCTGTTCTACCAGCAAAATGGTAACACCCTGTTTGCATATCTCCCGAATGAGCTCAAAGATCAGCAACACAAGGTTAGGCGCCAGGCCTAGGGAAGGTTCATCCAGCAACAGCAGTTTCGGTTCGCTCATCAGCGCCCGCGCGATAGCGAGCATCTGCTGTTCGCCCCCGGAGAGGGTACCAGCGGCCTGCTGGTACCGTTCTTTCAGGCGGGGAAACAGGCCGTAGACCCGCCCGTAGGGATCATTACTTTTTTTATCAACCCGCCTTGAGTACATGCCCAGTCTGAGATTCTCCTCTACCGTAAGTCCCGGAAAAACCTCCCGCCCTTCGGGAGAAAGGCTTATGCCCAGGCTTACGATTTTGTGGGCCGGGTAATTGGTAATGTCCGTATTCTTGTACACAATGGAACCGGAGCGCGCTCTGACCAGGCCAGTAATGCAGCCCAAGGTAGTGGTCTTTCCCGCGCCGTTGCTACCGATAAGGGAGATGATTTCTCCATTATCAATTTCCAGATCGAGGTTTTTCAGGGCATGGACATTGTCATAGAAAGCGTTAAGGTTGGTGATTTTGAGCATTCGGCACCCCTCCTAAATAGGCTTCGATAACCCTGGGATCGTTGGCGACCTCCCGGGGCAGGCCCTGGGCAATCAGTCTGCCATAGTCCAGCACATAGATCCGATCGGAAATATTCATGACCACGTTCATGTCATGCTCTATCATTAAAATGGTGTAGCCCCGTTTACGCAGGGAAAAGATGAAACGCAATAATTCCCCGGATTCCTGGGGGTTCATCCCTGCGGCGGGCTCGTCCAGAAGGACGAATTTTGCCCCAGTTGCCAGCGCCCGGGCGATCTCCAGTTTACGCTGCTCTCCGTAGGGCAGGTTCGACGCGTAGTCGTGGGTCCGGTTAAGAAGACCCACGTCGCGGAGCAACCGTACCGCTTTGAGGGTATTTTCCCGCTCGGACTCCCTGAAACGCCGGGTTCTGAAAACTGCGTGGAAAAAACCGTAAGACTCCATAATGTGGGAACCAATGAGTACATTCTCAATTACCCGCATGTTGCGGAAAAGTCGAATATTCTGAAAGGTCCGGGCGATTCCGGCCTTGACAATATCCTGGGGAATTTTATTTTGAATCGCCTTTTCTTCAAAGAAAATCTCCCCCTCGGTGATTTTGTAAATACCAGTAAGGATATTGAAAACCGTAGTTTTTCCCGCGCCGTTGGGTCCGATAAGGCTGACGATTTCTCCCCGGTCCACATGCAGGGTTACTCTGTCCACAGCCTTCAAGCCGCCAAAACTGAGGGAAATATTATTTATTTCCAATAAACTCATAAGCACCCCTCAATTCAGTTCCGGCGGCAGAATGCCCTCCGCTGAAAGCCTTTTTTGGACATCCCTGCTGAAGCGGCAGGGCAGCCGACTTCTCCAGCCCAGGAGGCCCTGGGGCCTGAAACGCATCATTACCACCAGGATGAGGCCGTAGATCACAAAACGGTAATCCATGAGGAAACGGGACGCCTCGGGGAAAATGATCAGTACCGCCGCGCCGAAGTACATGCCCCGCATGGTACCAAGGCCCCCAAGAATCGACATGCTGATGATCTGGGAGGAAACGTCAAAGGTGAAAGAGTTGGGATCAATATAGCCCACCATGGGCGCGTAAAAAGCCCCAGCTATCCCCGAAATGATTGCGGATAACACAAAGGCCAGCACCTTGTAACGGATGGTTTTAATTCCCATCATCTGGGCGGCAATCTCATCTTCCCTGATGGCGATAAAAGCCCTGCCCACCTTTGAGTTGATGACAAGGACGCAAAACAGAGATACCAAAGCTACCAGCGCCAGGTCCATGTAGTACAACCCGTTGTTTGTAAGAGAGAGAGAAATTCCGAACAGCGAAGGCAGGGGGATATTTCTGATGCCTAGAGGGCCATTGGTCACCGGGTCCCAGTTCATCAGGATCATGCGCACAATTTCGCCAAAGCCCAGGGTAACGATGGTAAGGTAGGATCCCTTGAGTCGCAGGGTGGGCAGCCCCAGGAGCGCCCCGCTGATCCCCGCAAAGGTCGCGGCTATCAGCAGGGAAAGCCAGAAATTCATGCCGACGCCTTTCATAAGCAACGTTGAGGTGTAGGCGCCGATGGCGTAAAAGCCCGCGTTTCCCATAGAAAGCTGCCCGGTGTAACCCGCCACCAGGTTTAGAGCCAGAGCCAGCATGGAAAAAATACCGATAACAATACAAATTCGCATGATATAGCGGCTGAGACCGAAAAGGGGTATCACCAGCAGAACCAGCATCAGAGCCGCCAGAAACCAGACCCGCCGTTTTGAGAGAAGACTTTCTATTCTGAAAAACAGATCCGCCTGCGACAGACTCACGGCTTACACCTTTACCACTTCATTTTTTCCGAACAGTCCCACAGGCCGGAAGATCAGCACTGCGATAAGGATGATGAACGCCATGGAATCCCGGTAATTAGACCCGATGTAGAGGGCGGAGATGCTTTCGATCACCCCTACTACCAAGCCGCCCACCAGCGCGCCGGGCAGGCTGCCGATACCCCCCAGAACCGAAGCGGCAAAAGCCTTGAGGCCGATCATGAATCCCATGCCCGGGTACACTACCTGGTAATAGCCGCTTACCATGCCCCCCGCAATGGCGGCCGAGGCCCCGCCCATCAGGAAGGTAAAGGTGATGATGTTGTTCACGTTGATTCCCATAAGGGAAGCGGCTTTGACGTTCTGCGCAGTTGCCCGCATGCCCAGCCCTATCTTTGTCTTCTGTACCATCAGTAGCAGGAACAAAAGCAAAGCCAGGGATACCCCAAACATAACGAACTGCCTGCTATTCAACTGAATTCCACCGAGGGAAAAAAGCCCCAGGGAAAAGAAATCAGGGAATGGTTTGCGCTGGCTGCCGAATTTTACCACCAGCAAATTCTGGATAATGTTGGAAATACCCAGGGTTGTTACCAGCGCCGCTATGGGCACCGATCTCTTTTTGCGCAAGGGCGTCAGCGCGGCCTTGTCTATCAAGACACCCAAAATCCCGGTGATAATAACCGCCATCACAATCGCCAGAACCGGGTCAAAATGCAGTCCTACGAAAAAGAATGCCACATGGGCACCAAAGGCGTATACCGCACCGTGAGAAAAATTGATCAGCCTCAAAATGCCGAACACTAGGGAATAACCCACGGCTACCAGGGCGTAAACCACCCCCAAAGCCAGTCCGTTGCAGAGCTGTTGGATAAAGATCGCCATTACCCTTGCCCCCCCTTACACGCCCGGAGCCGGAAACGTCGGCCCTTCAGGACGCTTTGTTAACGAGCGAATTTTTTACTTTGAGTATTGGACAAATCTGCCGTCCCGTATAATGACTTTCTGAAATTTTTTATCAGCATCGCCAATACTGTCAAAGGTCGTCGGGCCGGTAATGCCGGGATAATTGATGGCATTTACGGCGTCACGGACTTTTTCGCGATCCAAGTATCCTACGTTCTTGATGGCCTGCAGGAGAATACCGATGCAGTCGTAAGCCTGGGCCGCCAAGGCCGAGGGTTCCATGCCGAACCGTTTGGTATATTCACTGACAAAGACGTTAACTTCGGGATCATTGGATTGAGCAAAGAAGCTCACCGGTGCAAAGAGGCCTTCAACCGCCGCGCCACCCAACTGGATGATTTGCTGGGTATAGGCGTTGGATACTCCAAGAAGCTGGATGTTGGGGTCTGCTTCCTTGTACTGCCTGGCCAGAGGCCCGTAAAGGCTGTACATTCCCACCGCGATTACCGCCTGCGCCCCGGCGGCCCTGAGTTTTGCTATGGCCGGGCCGTGATCGTCAGAGGTTTCAAGTACCTGTTCGTAGGCTACCATATTCAGTTTGGGGTGATCCTGAATCATTTTTACGGCGATATCGCCGGCGGTGTTGCCCCAGTCGGTCTTGATGGCAATGACTCCAATCCTGTTAAGGTTGAGATCGTTGGCGACCACGTCAACTAGGACATCGAATTCCGCAGAAATAACCGTGTTATTTCTGAAGATGTAGTTGCCTATCTTGGAATAATCGGGATGGGAGGCGCAGTTGGATATCTCAATTACCTTATTTTCCTGATAGGTTGGCGCGGCGGTCATGCTGACGCCGGAAGAAAAATGCCCAAGAACGCCGATAATATCCTTATCGCTGACGATTTTTTGGGCGATGGAAGCAGCTTCTTCGGCGGAATTTTTGTCATCAAACTGGACAATTTCAATCTGCCTGCCTAGAACGCCGCCCGCCTTATTCCATTTTTCCGCCATGATTTCCGCGGCGGTAAGGAAGCTTTTCCCATATTCGGCGTTGTCCCCCGTCAGGGGTACGGCCACTGCGATTTTGACGGTACTCCCTGAAGCCGCCTTCTGT
Organism: Treponema sp.; assembly: GCA_031279635.1. Taxonomy (GTDB): domain Bacteria; phylum Spirochaetota; class Spirochaetia; order Treponematales; family Breznakiellaceae; genus WQXQ01. The sequence goes on from JAITIC010000021.1 coordinate 7,002, forward strand.
CCTCCCGCGAAAACCGGCGGCGCCAGCACGGAAAGAACCACTACCGTTATAAACCCAATCAGAAAATTCTTTTTCATAGCTACTCTCCTTCAATTTTTTAAGGATACCCCCAGTACCCTTTTTTACAAAAATAATTATTTGCAGAATCGCAGCCTACAGTCCATGCAGCCCCTGGCGATGGTTTCATTGAGTTCCAGCGTAAGTCCCATAACCTCCGCTATACCCCGGTCTCCGTCCATGGCCATGTCGCAAAGCAGTTCACAGGTTTTGTCGTCAAAGCCTAACTTTTGCCAGGCGCTGACCAAGGCACAACAGTGAAAATCTACGCTCAGCGAGTTTTGATCGGCGAAGATCGGACGCATATCAAAAGTTTTTTCTACCAAATCGCTCAAAAAAGCATGTCTGAAATCCTCGCAATTCCCCGGATCTGCGCAACGTTTTTTGATATTCTCACCGTGAATCTTTCCGCAACGTTTTATTGCCCGCCTGACAATGGATTCGGCGTCCATTCCGGCTTTTACCATTTCATCATAAATAAG
>JAITIC010000023.1 GCA_031279635.1 Treponema sp.
GACACATTATAGACAGACTACCTTAAAACAGGCATTTTGCGCACCGTTTTGGTACAAAACGGGAGCAAATGCAAGGTCTGTCCATAAAGTAACCGACTTTATGGACAGACACTAATTAGCGCCGGGCGGTCTGACCAGTTCCCGGGAGGCGGCTTTGCCGCCATTTGGAAAGGGGTCATTCCCTGAAATACATGAAAGGAGGCTTCCATGGCGGAACCCGCAAAAAGAGATCCGAAAGCGCCGAAATTTCTTCAAGTTACTGTAAAAGACAGTGACGGTAAAGAATGGTCAACGCTGTTCGCCCAAGCCAAGGATTTTTCAACCGGATCGGTCGGCTACTATGTCTCCGACAAAGTGACCAACCCCGAAAGTGCCGAGCGCTACCAGTGCGGCCTTTCCTTTACCCTCATCGGCTCCAAACCGGCGAAGTAAAACCCGGCTGAATAGCCGCCGATTCCCTCCTGCTCAAACTTGTGGTTTGAGCAGGCTTCCCGTTTTCCTGCAGCGGCTGCAGCCCAGCACGTGTACGTGGGAGCGCCGGTGGGGCCGTTCAAACATTCTGGCAATGAGGATTTCGTTGTCAAGGAGGGAAGCGCCGCAGACAGGGCAGAGCCGCCGGCGCTCTCCTTCAAGGCAGTAAACGCAGCCCCGGATGTGCATGAAGCGGTCCTTACCGCCGGTAAGCGAGGGAAAGGCCATGGATTTGATCAACTCGCCTTTGTTAAGACGGGCGGAGCAGACCGGGCAGACCTGGGGGTCGCCCGGAGCGCCGGCCGTCCCGGCGTGCCGCCTGCCCCGCCGGGACGGGTGTGATTTTACCAACAAGCCGATTAAGAGGCTGTAACCGAACCAGATCAGCGCGACTCCCAATGTGATAAAAAGCAGTATCTGTATGTATAAACTCATGGTATACTAAAACCGTGGCAACCCTCTATATTATCGGCACTCCAATCGGAAATTTGGGTGATATCAGTTTCCGGGCGGCGGAGGTACTGAAAACCGCGGATTTAGTCGCCTGCGAGGACACCCGGCGGACGCTAAAACTCCTCAGCCACCTGGGAATCCGGGTAAAAATGCTCTCCTGCCGCGCCCAAAACGAGCAATTTGCCGCGGAAAAGGTGATAGCGCTTCTGAATCAGGGGCAAACTGTGGCCTATGCCAGCGATGCGGGCACTCCGGCCCTGAGCGATCCCGGTGCGGCACTGGTGCGGCTGGTATCTCGGGCCGGGCACGAAGTTATCCCCATTCCGGGGCCTTCGGCCTTTGCCTCCCTGGTAAGCGTGGCCGGCGGCGCGGACAAAACCGTTGTTTTTGAGGGCTTTTTATCCCCAAAGGCGGGCCGGCGGCGTTCCCGGCTGCGGGAATTGATGGCCCTTGACGCGGCTGTCGTCCTTTATGAATCCCCTTTCAGGATTCTCAAGCTTTTGGAGGATATTGCCGAAATTGATGGAAGCCGGTATATTTGTATCGGACGGGAAATGACCAAGGTCCACGAAGAGTATATCCGGGGTTTGGCGCTGGAAATTCTTGCGCAATTTGTCCCAAAAAAAGAAAAAATCGGTGAATTTTCAGTGTATATCTCTGGAAATAAATCTGATTAGCGTGTAAACTATTATAGTAGAACAGCCGATAATTAGACATAGGCAGGGTAAGAGCATGACAATCGACAGGATAGGTCACTTGGATCCCATTCAGCCTCCCAAAAGGCCGGAGCGGAGTGAACATGTACGGGAGGGCGACAAAGCTGATTTCATAAACCTTTCTTCCGAAGCACGGGAGAAGGCGGCGGTTTATCAGGTTGTTGAATTGATCAAGTCCGCCCCGGAAATGGACGACAGCCGGATTGCCGAAATCAGGGCGAAGATCAACGATCCCGCGTATATCAACGAAACGCTCCTGAACGCCACAGCCGATAAAATTATGGACGCTTTTGGCATATAGGCTCATTTTTGAGCCGCAGGCAGGCGGAACCCAGGGCTTTCCCAACGGACAGCGCCTTGGTTCCGCCTTTTTTATAATTGAGGCTGTCTCAAAACCGTGCGTGTTAACGCACAGTCAATTGGTTTTGAAACAGGCTCAACTATTTAAGAGAGGGAAGTCTCCCCTTGGAGCGCATTGCGCTGCCTCCGCAAGGCCCCCTGGCTGAATAGTTCTTATTCTCGCTGGAGGCTGTGTAATGATCTTCCTGTATAAACTTGAAAAGCTGCCCGGCATCAGCGGCTGCGAAAAACAAGCAAGATTTTCACCCCGGCGGGAAACCGGCTTTGCGCGGTAATCGCGGCGGACGGTACGGCCGGCAGTCCCGTTTTTAGCGCCGATGAGTGTACGTATTTTCCCTAATTAGAGTCTGTCCATAATGTAGACACATTATGGACAGACTACCTTAAATCAGGCATTTTGCGCACCGTTTTGGTACAAAACGGGAGCAAATGCAAGGTCTGTCCACAAAGTCGCAAACGTAGTTTGCGCACCGACTTTGTGGACAGACACTAACTATTCAGTTGCCTGCGGGGGATAGCGAAAATCGGCGGAATGAGGGGGCTTTTAGCCCATATGTATTAAGGAATAATAGAGCACGAACCACACAAACAGGGCGCCACACTCTTTGATTTTCGGGATTATTCTGGAAAAACCGGCGAACAACACGAACTTTTAACCCGGTATTTCGAATTTTAGCCTCAATACTCTCTTCTGTTCGTGGTGTTTGTATGGTCAAACCGAAAGTTCGTTGTGGCTATCCTCTTATCCATACTGTTAGTCCAATCAAAATACTAGGAGTTTGTGAGGCATTCGCCTATTCTATTCCCGCCGCCTTTCTGAACCGTCTTACTGTAGCTGTAGCAATAGGGCGGGCTTTTTCCGCGCCGCGTCGAAGTATTGCGTCCAGTTCCGCCGGGTTAGCCATTATCTCGTTAAAACGGGTACGGAGCGGACCAAGCTCGCGGTTGGCCGCACGGAAAAGCTCTTCCTTGGCCTCTCCCCAACCCATACCGCCCTCGCGGTAGCGGTTTGCCAGGGAGCGCTCTTCTTCTTCATCTGCGAAAAGCTGATAGAGCAGGTATATCTGCGATGTGGCAGGATCTTTAGGCTCTTCCACGGCCTGGGAATTGGTAACAATACGCATGATGAGCTTGCGAAGCGTCTTTTCATCACAGAAGAGCGGAATGGCATTCCCGTAGCTTTTACTCATCTTACGCCCGTCAAGCCCCGGTACTACCCCAACGTTTTCCTGTACCAGAGCCTGGGGAACTTTGAGTACCTCGCTTTTGTAGTTAAAATTAACCGCCTGGACTATATCCTGGGCCATCTCTATATGCTGAACCTGGTCTTTACCGACCGGCACCACATCGGCATCGAAAAGGATAATATCCGCGGCCATAAGTACTGGATATGTAAAGAGCCCCATATTGATTCCCGCATCGAGGTCCGCATTGTTTTTGATATTCTCCTGAACCGCGGACTTATAGGCGTGCGCCCTGTTCATAAGACCCTTGGCGGTAAAAGCCATAAGCTGTGTCGTCAATTCAAAAATTTCGGGGATAGAACTTTGCCGGTAGAAGATCACCTTGTCGGGATCGAGGCCTGCGGCAAGCCAGCCTGCGGCTACCTGACGGATATTGGCGGCAAGTTCCCGGGGGTCCTTTATGATGTTGAGCGCATGATAATCGGCAATAAAATAACGGGCATCGTAATCCCTGGCCAGTTCCAGGGCGGGTTTTATCGCGCCGAAATAGTTGCCGATATGAAGCAATCCGGTCGGTTTAATGCCGGTAAGGGAGATTTTCTTCATGGCAATACTGTATCCTTTAAAGCCTTTTCTGTAAAGGGGCAGTCTCCGCTTATACCTCGTCTGCCGGCCTTAACTAAGCATTACCTGGCCGCCGGTAACCGGCAATGCCTGACCGGTTTCATATTCCTGCTCAATCAAGTACAGAATGGCGCGCAGTACATCCTTGCCCATGCAGCCCCGGTTCATGGGAACCTTTGCCTCATAAAAAGATTTTACATCCGCAATAGTTTTTGCGCCGGATACCTTACCGGTTTTAAGGTACTGCACAAAAAGCCCTTTTTCAGGGTCGGACCACAGGGGGCCGTCAAAGAAATTGCCGGGACATATCGCATTTACCTTGATGCCGTACTCCACCAGCTCTTTCGCAAAGCTCTGTACCAGGCCTATGCCGCCGAATTTGCTACCCGCATAGGAGCCGTTCTTGTTGGATCCTTCAAGCCCCGACTTCGAGTTTACCTGTACAATATCGGCAAGCCACGAAGGGGCGGTTTCATGTTGGGCTTTCATCAGGAGGCCGCAGTATTTACTGACAATAGCAAAGGCCGTATAGTTTACCTCCGTAACAAACCTGAACGAAGCGATGTCCTGTTCCAGTATGCTCGACGCCCGCAGTACACCGGCATTACTGACGCAGAGATCAAGCCCCCCGGCTTCCAGCGCGATCTGCTCTGTCATAGCCTGAACAGATTCTTCATCGGCAACATTTACTTTGACAGGGAAGGCAACTGTCTTGCCGTATTCGCCGTTAATCCCTTGCGCAAGCCTTTCGGCGCCTGTCATGTTGAGGTCCGCAATAAAGACAAGAGCGCCTGCCGCCGCAAGGCCTCTCGTGATTTCCTCCCCAAAGCCCTGGGCGCCTCCGGTTATCAGGGCAAGCTTATCCCGTACCACATCGGCGCGGGAATGGGCCTGACATTCACCTGAACAAGCGTCAATGCTTTTAATGTCCCAGGCTTCAAGCTGTTCCCCCCTAAGTATCCTCTCAATGCCGGAAAAATCCGGCGCGCAGAGATACCGGTACTCCGTTCCCCCTGAGCGAATGCTTATCCGGAGAGGCAGGGTATGTTCCCTTACAAACGAAGAGGCTTCAAGAGCTGCGGGAATTTCTTCTGTCGCCCTCTCCTTGGCGGTAACTGTGATAGGAAGCTCCATTGTATTGCCGGTGGTATCCGTAGCCCTGATAATCCAGGGACGACGGGATTTTTCTATAAATGCCCCCCGCAGAAGGGGAGCAAAAAATATAGCCTTGTTCATATTTCCTCCAAATATTGCAGTATGTTGGGCCTGTTATAAGAGTTCTTCACGCTTCCGCATGCCTCTACCTATTGCCGCAAATGCCTTGATGCGTTCCCCCAGAGGCTTTTCCGCAAGGGGATCGGCGGGATTAAAAAGCCCTCGCGCTGCATCCCCGGAGCTGAGGTGTTCGTGAGCCGCCAACGCCCAGGTGGTGTCCCGCAATACGGCAAATTCAGGACGCCTGATTTCCGGACAGGCAAAGGACTGTCGAGGGCTGTTGATGTCTACACCGGAAATTTCGATAAAGCCGTACTGTTTGCACAGACCGCGCAGCCGCGCCAACTGCCCTGCCGTGTTGCGGGGAGGCATGTAGGTAATTCCAAGGAAGCCCATGTTTTTAAGGCAGGGAAAGAGGGTTTCAAGGTAATCGTCCTCAAATTTTTCGGCTTTTTTATCCCCGGTCGGGGATTCGGCCACATCACCCAGATACGCGTAGGAGGGGACAGCGTTGATCGAGCGGGCAAAAGCGGTAATGGTTTCCGCGGGGAGGCATTCGTCTTCACCGGGCTGTATAAAAATTCTATCACTGAATGAACTTTTTAGGGCGCCCAGAAGATCCCAGGCATAGTAGGGATTTTCTGCATCCTCAAGCAGGGCAGTGATCTTTCCCGACAGATTCAGGGAGAATTTTTGCAGGAGCAGATCGAGCAGCGCCCGTCCCCGCCCCTGTTGCTTTATAAGCAACAGGGACAGCGCATAGAGTATATGCCGTTCCGTAAGGCTTCCGCCCTGGGCCGCCATTGAAAGGGGAAGTATATCGTCATCGTAGGAAAGAACTTCCATTCCTGCAGCGGAAAGCAGGGTATTGAGATTGTCCGTCATACGGCGGCTGCGTTTATGCCGGGCCGCAGTAAGGGGCGCAAGAAAAGCCCCGATCCTGTCGGCTGCCTCTGAAGGCACGCCCTGTACCGTCATGTAAGCAATCCCCGGCGAATCGGGGCTGTTGATCTTCCTATCTCCAAATTCGGTATGCCTGAAACTTACCCGAAGTTCAAACCCTGTTACGCAGCCTATACCCAGAATAGCGCAGGCGCGCCGCATCTCTTCCGCCGCGGAATACGAATCGTGATCTACCGATCCAGCGGCTTCAAGTCCTGCCTCGCGCGCCTTGAGCGCGGCCATAGCCGGCGTATAGGGACTAAAGCTGAAGATCGTATGGATGTGGTTGTTCACCTCGCCGGTAAAGGCCGGCGGGGCGGGGCGCTCCGCTATATAACGCTCCAGAGCATTCAGCCGGGCGGAGGACGCGGCGGCATCATTTATAATCTCTAAATAGGCGCTCATACACCCAGCCTGTTTTTCCGCAGTATATCAAGGCTAGTCTGTATGGTGGACGGGGAATGCCCCTTGAGCGGCAGTATGCGCTCGTGGATGGTATCGATGATCCACTCGGTCTGGGGGAAAAAGTATTCTTCGCATTCCGGCGCGGGGGTAATCCAGTTGCGGCTCCCGACAACGGCAACCGGCGCGTCAAGGTAATCAAAGGCAAGCTGGGTAACATTAGAGGCAACAGTGTGCAGGAAGGACCCCCGTTCTACCGCATCGCTTGCAAGGAGGAGCCTTCCGGTCCTCCGTACCGAATCGAGAAGCTTTTCGTAGTTAAGCGGATTGATAAAACGGATATCGATTATTTCTGCATCAAGTCCGTATTGATCGTGCAGGGCCTTTGCCGCATCCAGAGCTTTATACAGGGTGGCGCCTATGGTGGCTATCGTAATATCCTTGCCGGTTTTCCGTATTGCAGGCTCCCCTTCGGGGATTTCATAGTAGCCTTCGGGAACGCCCCCTTTTTCAAACTGCTCGCCGCGGTCATAGAGAAGCTGGCTTTCAAAGAAGATAACCGGGTCCGTACCGCTCAGGGCAAGGTTCAGCATACCCTTGGCATCATAGGGCGTAGCGGGGAACATCACCTTGAGGCCGGGTATGTGGGCTACAATGGCCGACCAATCCTGACTATGTTGGGCGCCGTACTTGTTACCTACCGAAACTCGGACGGTAAGGGGCATTTTAAGAAGACCGGCGGACATGGACTGCCATTTTGAAGCCTGATTGAAGATTTCGTCCCCGGCCCTACCCATAAAGTCGCAGTACATCAGTTCGACTACCGCCCTGCCGCCACTCATTGCGTATCCTACCCCGGAACCCACAATGGCCCCTTCCGAGATGGAACTGTTAAAGAGCCGGTGATAAGGAACGGCTTCGGTAAGGCCGCGGTAGACCGCAAAGGCCCCGCCCCAGTCGCGGTTTTCTTCGCCCCAGGCCGCCATAGTCGGATCAACCGTAAACCGGTAGAGCATAGCTTCAAAGAGGGCGTCACGGTATTGGAAAACCTTGTTCTTGCTTACCGGTTTCCCTTCGGCGTCAAATGCAAAACGGCTCTTGTCCTTGAGCGCCTTTACGCGAGGATTATCCGCTCCGGCTTCAAGCAGATCGGCTTTTCGCTCTTCCATCTTTTCGCTCTTCCGGTTGGAAAACATGACCGATTCGATAAGACTCATGGGCGCCCGCGGGCTTTCAGTTTCGCTTGTAGCCAGACGCGCAACTTCGGTAAGTTTTGCATTGATAGACTTCTGCATAGACTCGGCATCACTTTCACTGATAAGCTTGTTCTTGATAAGGTATTCCCGGTATTCGGTAATCGCATCGGCCTTCTGCCATACTTCAATTTCTTCTTTTGTACGGTAGCTTGAAGCATCCGAAGGTGAATGTCCTGATATACGGTAAGTGATAGTATCAAGGAGTACCGGGCCCTTTCCTTCATGAAGGAGCGCCTTTTTTCTGGCAATAGCATCAGCCACCGCCAGGGGATTGTAACCGTCAACCCGCTCGGCATGTAAATTATCGGTATTTACCCCCGCGCCTACCCGTGCAAGAACCTGGTAGCCCATAGTTTCACCGCTGGTCTGTCCG
>JAITIC010000111.1 GCA_031279635.1 Treponema sp.
GGGAATAACGGTAGTGTTTGTAACCCACGACCAGGAAGAGGCAATGGCCATTTCCCACCGGATCGTAGTGATGAACAAGGGAAAGTTTGAACAGATGGGGACGCCCACGGAAATTTACGATAATCCCGCGACCCAGTATGTGGCGTCTTTCATTGGGGAGATGAATTTTTGGAAGCAGGACGGCAAGGTCAGCGCCGTCCGGCCGGAGAATGTGAAGATAATGAAAGGCTTTAAGGAAGGGAGGATCAACGGGACTATCCGTACCATCATGATTCTGGGCCACTACGTAGATGTGAATATCCAGTGCGGCGAAGAAGTGATTAAATCCTTCATTCCCCGTGCGGAACTTTCGGGCCTGTATGTGGGGGATAAGGTTCATGTTGAATTTGGCGTGCACAATGAATTCCCAAATTAGAAATGGCGATTACGGTAAAGGATAGTGCGGCTCCGGCGGGGGACGTTCCGGGGAACAGTTGGCTTTGATAGACGAATCAGTGGAAAGGCATACAGGGCCCGGTGATTGGGCCGCTCAATACTGCTGAAGCAAAAGACAAGCTTCTGAAACTTGAAGCAAGGGACATTACCATAGTGGCTATCAAGAACCATCTTGACCCGCAATGAAATATTTATCCGGCAAAACTGCGGCGTTTAAAATGTTTTGCATAAAGAGGCTTTCCCAACCTTGAAATTCGCAGTTTTGCAAGGCTGGAAGCCTGAAAAACTGCACGGGCCTGTCCCAAAACCGTGCGCGTGGGCGCACAGTCAATTAGTTTTGGGACAGGCTCTAAGTACAGCCTATTCCCCCATCTTCCGAAAAACGGGAAAACAGCGGCAAAACACGGAGGGCTAAACCATGAAGTGCGGAATTTGTAAAGCCGATATGGAAGAAAAGAGGGTAACACACACGGAAGATGTTAATAATTCTGTCGTTGTTATCCGTAATGTACCCGCGCAGATTTGTACCGAATGTGGTAATGGATGGTATACCGGCGCTGTTGCGGACAAACTTGAAAAAACAGTTGGCAAGGTTTTAAAAACAGCGCTTACGAAAATTGCTGTTATTGATTTTGCGGGTAATGTTGCCTGAGCCGCAAGTACCGCCTGTCATGGGACTGAATTATAACTCCGTATCTGAACTGCGGACTTTTCTGGAAAAGCAGGGCCTGGGGATGCGGAAAAAATACGGGCAGAATTTTTTGATAAACCCGGCTGTCAGGCGGGCGCTGATCGACGCTCTGGAAGCGGAGCCGGACGCGGAGATATGGGAAATCGGGCCGGGCCTTGGGGCCATGACCGGGCAGCTTCTTGAAAAGGGCTTTCCGGTAAGGGCTTTCGAGATTGATCCGGGCTTTGCCAGGGTTTTGCGGGAACTGTTCGGCTCGCGGCCAAACTTCACCCTGATTGAAGGCGATGTGATGAAAACCTGGCCTTCACAGCCGGCGGCGCAATATCTCTTGGGAAACTTGCCCTACAATATCGCCGCCGCGTTAATAGCGGACATGGTCGAAAAAAAGTGCCTTTTCAGGCGTATGGTACTTACCGTCCAGAGGGAAGTCGCCCTCCGCATGGCAGCCCGTCCCGGCTCAGCCGATTATTCTTCGTTTTCGGTACTTTGTTCCTCAGCGTATAAGGTAATCCCCTTGATGATTATCCGGGGCGCTTCGTTTTATCCCCGGCCCAACGTGGATTCGCAGGGGCTTAAACTGGAACTCCGTGAGGACGTTCCCGGCGCCTGCCCGGCCATCTTCTATTCCCTGGTACGAAGTCTATTCGCCTCGCGCAGAAAAATGATTAAAAACAACCTGCGTAATTTCATATTTTCCGTTATAATAAAAAAGGGCTGCGCTGCGCCGAATATCGGACAGGCCGCGGCGGAAGACATAGCCGGCGAGGCCCTGGCCCGGAGCAGCCTCAAAGGTAATGAACGGGCCGAAAATTTAGGGCTGGAGGCTTTTGTTTCCCTGGCAAAGGCCGTGGAAGATTTGAGTAAATGAGGATTTGAGAAAACGATGTCAATTGCCGATAATATTGAAAACATAGAAGAGCGGATACAAAAGGCCTGCGCCGCGTGCGGCAGGAAGAGGGATGAGATAACCCTCGTCGGGGTGACGAAATTTCAGCCGATAGAATCGGTTATGGAAGCCTGGCAGGCGGGCCTCCGGTATTTTGGCGAGAACAGGGTGCGGGAAGCGGCGGAGAAATTTGCGGCCTTCAGGGAAAGCTGTCCCGGCGCGGAACTCCACCTGATAGGTTCTCTCCAGCGGAACAAGGCGAAAGCCGCCGTTGAAACCTTTGACTGCGTTCAGTCGGTGGACCGGGAATCAATCGTCCTTGAGTTGGGTAAGCGCGCCGCGGCCCGGCGCGGGCCTTTGCCGGTACTGCTTGAACTGCACACGGGGGAAGAATCAAAGAGCGGCTTTCCCGGTCTTGATGAACTTTTCAGAGCCGTTGAACTTGTTCTTGCTTGTCCGGCCCTGGCTGTCCGCGGCCTGATGACCATGGCGCCTAACACTGCCGGCGAGGGGCTGATTCGTTCTTCCTTCAGGCAGGTGGTAAACGCCCAAAAGGAACTGGAACGGCGTTTTCCTCCTCCGGCGGGCGGCGGCTGGAACTGGTCATGTCTTTCTATGGGGATGTCCGGCGATTTTGAAATCGCCATTGAGGAAGGATCAACTTTGATGCGCATCGGCAGCGCTATTTTCGGGGAGCGGGTTTTATGAAAGGAACAGGCAACTTCATGCTGTTGGCAATTATGATTATTCTTCTTATGGCGCCGGTTTACGAAGCCGCCGCGCAGACTACCACTACCGACGCTGCCGCTGTTAACCCGGCTGTTTTCGATACCAAAGGCTTCCCCCAATGGGCGAAAGATCTGCGCCGCTGGGAAATAGTCGCCTTTGGTTCCTTTCCCTTTACCATGTTCGCCACAACTTTTGCCATGGACACCCGCCGCTGGATCGACCAAAACGGTATGGACTGGAGCGAGAGCGGACGGCGCTACGCCCCCTGGCCTTTGAAAACAGCCGGCGCGATAGACATGACCAACAAGGAACACGAAACGACGCTGATTGTCGCCGCGAGTATATCCGTGGCTCTGGCGTTCACCGATTTGATCATCGTGCAGATTAAACGTCACAAGGAACGGCGGCGCACCGAAAGCCTCCAGACCGGCAACGTCATCATCAACAAGACCCCTAGGGCGGAAGGATCGGCGGGCGGAAATTCCGCGGAGACTCCCGCTGCGCCCTGATGCCCTCTTTTTGTTGTACCGTTGAAGAGCAAATTCCCGGCGGCCTTAGACTGGACCGTTATGTGGCGGAATACAAAGGCCTGCTTTCCCGCTCCCAAATTAAAGCGCACGCACTGCAGGGCAAAATCAACGGGAAGGCGGTGAAACTATCCCGCCCGGTACAAACGGGCGATTTTGTCGAACTTTCCTGGAATGAAGCCGAACCTCTCAATCTTATCCCCGAAGATATACCTCTTGATATTATTTATGAGGATGAGCGGGCAGTGGTGATAAACAAGCCACAGGGAATGGTGGTACATCCGGGGGCGGGAAACCGGCGGGGTACGCTTGCCAACGCCCTGTATTTCAGAAGACTGTGCCGGGGCCGCGCTTCCGTGCCCGCGGGGCTGCGGCCAGGCATTGTGCACCGGCTCGACAAGGACACGTCGGGGCTTATTATTGCCGCTTATGATGACGAAGCCCTCGCTTTTCTCTCCGAACAATTCAAAACAAGAAAAGTAAAAAAAAATTATATCGCCATTGTGTCCGGCGTACCCAAAGAAGAGACCGGTCGTGTTGAAACCCTGATCGCCAGGGACGCCGCGAACCGCAAGCGCTTTGCCGTCTCCGTCCACGGCAAAACGGCGCTTACTTTTTACAGGGTGATAAAAACCTGGGGCGGCCGCTCACTGCTTTTGCTGCGGCCCAAAACCGGTCGTACTCACCAGCTTCGCGTTCATCTCCGCTACCTTGGATGTCCCATAACAGGCGATCCGCTTTACGGTTTTACCGATCCGCTTTTTTCCTCGGCCGGCCTCATGCTGCACGCGAAACGCCTGGTCATCACCCTGCCCGGAGAAAGCGCTCCAAGGGTTTTTACTTCGCCCATGCCGGAACGTTTTACCGCCATGATACACCGTCTGAATGAATCTTATTAGACAAGAGGGCAAAAAAGAAGCCTGACCACCGAAGCGGTCAGGCGCCTTTCCGAGAGACATCTCCACAATAATGCCTTTGCGCCGGTTTTCCGCTTGCGCGGCCGGCGCTGGTTTTGCGATTATTGCAGAAGCTGGAGAACCGTTTGACCTCTTTGGTTGGCCTGTGCCAGCATGGCGGTACCGGACTGCGTGAGGATCATGTTCTTGGTGTAACCGACCATCTCATTCGCCATCTGAGTATCACGTATGCGGGACTCGGAAGCCTGCAAGTTTTCAGCTCCCAAGTCGATGCCGCGGACCGCGTGTTCCAAGCGGTTCTGGTAGGCGCCGAGATCAGCCCTTTGTTTGTTGATGATCTTTAACGCCCTGTCAAGAGTTCCAATGGCACGATTGGCGCTGTCCGGCTCGGACAGCGAAATAAAGGTATCGTCACCGACGTTCCGGATCCCAAGACCCTTGGAAGTCATGGTGCCGATAAACACCTGCTCCCGCTGATCCATGTTGGCGCCGATATGGAACCACATAGAGGCGGTAACCACGTTTTCGCCGATCATACGGCCAAAACGGCCGGTCAGCAGATTCATCCCGTTGAACTGGGCGTGCGAGGCAATCCGGTCAATTTCGTCAACCAGGGCTGAAACCTCGATCTGGATGTACAGGCGGTCTTCCTCGGTATAAATACCGTTGGAGGCCTGCACTGCCAATTCGCGGAGACGCTGGATAATGTCTTCGGATTCCTGGAGATAGCCCTCCGTGGTCTGAATGAACGAAATCCCGTTCTGGGCATTGGTTGATGCCTGATTCAGACCCCGGATTTGGGCGCGCATTTTTTCAGAAACAGCGAGTCCCGAAGCATCGTCACCGGCGCGGTTGATGCGGAGTCCGCTCGACAGTTTCTCCATGTTTTTATCCAGAAACGTCTGGGTAACCTTGAGGGACCTGTCGGCATACATCGCGCTTAAGTTGTGATTAATAATCATATTCACTCCCTTGGCTTTTTCGGCGCACCGCTGTCAACGACAGTTTACGGCGCCGCGGCATCCATGCCGTTTTGTTGTTAATGTCCGCGTACGCGGACGTTTGTGCCATGGTGTATTACATACACCGGAACCCTCGACCCCTCTGTTCCCGGAAGGGTGAGGATACACGGACTGGCCGCGGAGGCCCGACGGGCGCACGGTTTTATCCGTCTCATTTTGAATATCGGCTTTTAGAAATCGAACTTTAGTAAATTAACCGGAGAAAAAAACCACGTTGCGACACGAAAGCTCGTGAAAGGAGGAAATAGGAGAAACCTTTCAGCATGACCTGATAAGACGAAGCCGGCGGACTTCAGGAAGCCTTCCGAAGGAAGCCTCAGGGGGAAGGAAAGTTGCCGTTTCCGGGCTTGGTGCATTATCGGACAAAATTCCGGAAAGGGCGGCGGATGGCAGGAGGGAAGACTGAGCGGAAACGGCTGAGCCGCGCGTTGAAGGCGATAATGCGGCGGTGTGGGGAAAACCGGCGCCAGGCAAAGAGGGGCGCTGTGGGTAATCGCCCGGTTCTACCCGGCAGGACAAGCTAATGAATTCACCGCCGGCCACTTGAATCATCGCGAGAATTCATTTATCCTAGAATCGAGGATGCTCAATGATAATGCGGTTTTTTTACGATTATGAATGTCCCTATTGCAAGAGGGGCTACGAGTACCTGGTGAACTTGAGCGGCGGCGGCCGCCCCGAAATCGAGATTGAGTGGCGGCCTGTCGAGGCCCACCCCCTGCCGGAGAATCATCCTCCCCACACCCACCTGGCCTGCCAGAGTTACTACATCGCGCGGGAATTGGGGGCGGATATGCCCGCGTTCCACGCCGCCATGTTTCAGGCAATCGCCATTGAACGGCAAAACGTGGAAAAGCCCGATGTGCTCGCGGGGATTCTCAAGGACATAGTGGACTCCGGCAAGTTCCGCGCAATCCTGGAAGCCGGGAAATACGCCAAACAGGTGGATGAAAACAACGATCTGGCCTATGAAAAAAGCGGCGTCTGGTTCGTCCCGGCCTTCAGGATGAACGGAAAGAAACTTGACGCCAAAGGCGGCGTCGGAATCAGCCGTGAAGAGCTGAAAGATTTTTTGAACAACAAATAAACAATATGGAGAAAACAATGGGAAACGCGGATATCGGCCTTATCGGCCTTGCGGTGATGGGTGAAAACCTCGTGCTTAATATGGAAAGCAAAGGCTTTTCAGTGGCGGTGTACAACCGGACCGCTTCCAGAACGGACAGCTTTATGCGGGAGCGGGGCGCGGGCAAAAAAATCACCGGCTGCCACAGTCTGGCGGAGCTGGCCGCCGCTTTGAGCAGGCCACGCAAGGTCATGATCATGGTGAAGGCCGGAGAGGCCGTGGACGATACCATTGAGCAGCTTTTGGTGGTTTTTGAAAAAGGCGACATCATCATTGACGGCGGAAATTCCAACTATCAGGACACGATCCGCCGCACCGCGCATGTGGAATCCAGGGGGCTTTTCTACATCGGTACGGGCGTTTCAGGCGGCGAGGAAGGGGCCTTGACCGGGCCTTCGATCATGCCCGGCGGTTCTCCCGCGGCGTGGGCTTTGGTAAAGCCCGTTTTGCAGGCCATTTCCGCAAAGGTGGACAACGGCACGCCCTGCTGCGACTGGGTGGGCGAAAACGGAGCGGGCCACTTTGTCAAAATGGTACATAACGGTATTGAGTACGGCGACATGCAGCTTATCTGCGAAACCTACGATTTGATGAAAAACGTGTTGGGCCTTTCCTGCGGGGAAATGGGTGATGTGTTTGACGCATGGAACCGCGGTTCCCTGAACAGTTACCTTATCGAAATAACCAGAGACATACTCCGCTACAAAGACGAGGACGGCCGGCCGCTGGCGGACAAGATACTCGACACCGCCGGACAGAAGGGCACCGGCAAATGGACCGGCATCGCGGCACTGGAGTTCGGCGTTCCCCTCACCCTCATCGGCGAGGCGGTTTTTGGCCGCTGCCTGTCCGCGGCGAAAAACGAGCGTGTCCGCGCCTCAAAGATTTTTTCCGGCCCCAAGCCCGTGCCGCCGGCGGACAAGAGCGCGTTCATCAAAGACCTCGAAAAAGCCCTGTACGCCGCCAAGGTGGTTTCCTACGCCCAAGGTTATCTCTTGATGCGGGAAGCCGCCAGAGAATATAAGTGGAACCTCAACTACGGCGGCATCGCCCTGATGTGGCGCGGCGGCTGCATTATCCGCTCGGTTTTCCTCGGCAAAATCAAGGAAGCGTTTGACAAAAAGCCGGACCTGGAGAATTTGCTCCTTGACCCCTTCTTTACCGGCATTATTGAGGACGCCCAGGCTTCCTGGCGGCGGGTGGCCGCCGCGGCGGTACAGAACGGCATCCCCGCCCCTGCCCTCACCAGCGCGTTGTCCTACTTTGACGGCTACCGCAGCGAGCGTCTTCCGGCGAATCTGTTGCAGGCCCAGCGCGACTACTTTGGCGCGCACACCTACGAGCGGGTAGACAAGCCCCGCGGCGAGTTCTTCCACACTAATTGGACGGGCCACGGCGGTTCAACCAGCGCCTCGACGTATACGGTGTAGTGTTCTGTCCGAAACATTCCACATAAGGCACGGAAACGCAGGGCCAGTTTATATTTTTGCACTGCTGCTCACGTCTGTTTCAACACTTGTAAAACCTCTGTCAATTTCTCCGGTTATTTGTACGGTATCATTTTCATCAACAGAAATTCCACGCCAAAGTCTATTGTCTATCTCAACAACAATACTCCCGGCAGCATCGGTGAACAGGTGTTTCTCATCCCCAAGATATTGTTCAATTTTTCCGTGTAATATTACGGGATAATCATCCTTCCTGCTTTTTGCCGTCTTAACTGTTACGGTAACTCTGGGGCCGGTATAACCTTCTTGAGCATTAAGAATTGACCCGGCAAAAGCCAATATAACGGCAAAACAAACAATATATTGTAAGGATGGTTTTATAAAGAAAGCTGAAACGATAGAGGGTCTATGCATTAATAAATACAGCGCTTCTTTTACTACCTTTAAGAATTGTTCCGGGCCGCTTATTATCTTTTTTCCTGCCACATGATGCTTCACATATGACCATACCGTCTCATCGGGATTCAATTCCGGCGAATATCCTGGCAGATAACAGAATCTCAATCTCCCACCGGTGCTTTCTACATATTCTCCTGAATCCATACACAGAATCAGCTAATTCCTTATCCTGCAAAGAATTACAGCAAAAACAACACAACCCGATGGGTTAAAGGGCACCTCTGGAAACTAAGGTTTTTGCGTAATATTTGTTAATTGATTTATAAAACGGTCTAAAATATCACAGATTATAGTACTGTTATATACACAATGAGACCTTATACCTCCTTTTGCCCTTTTTCAGGGCTAAGGGCAGACTGCCCCTATGCACAAGCTCTCGCGCTTTTCAAATATGCGTACCTGTACAGGTTGTAGACCAGATTTATTAACCCTATATTGAAACATGCCCAAAAATCATCCGCTGAGGGGCCCCCCTGTGCCGGCAATGCTATCCAAGCCCGCAACAGCAAATTAACAATGAATTTTTAACAACCAGTGAAAACCGCTAAATATCCAGTACCTTGCTCAAGCTAAAACTAATAGTATAAAATATCTCTGCCCAGGGGAGGGGTAAAAAAGATGCGAAGGAAGACATATCGAGTACATTTAACGAAAGACGAAAAGAAGCGGTTAGAGGGTATCGTAAGCAAAGGGGTACACCCGGCACGGCAAGTACGGCGTGCGCGTATTTTATTGTTGCTGAATGAGGGAGAAGGCCCGGAAGGAGAACCGGTGGAGGTGCCGGAACAAAGCGAAATAGCCCGGCAATGCCAGTGTAATACGGCTGTGGTGTACACGGTAAGCACACAATACGTGAAGGAAGGGCTGGAACGGGTATTAAACCGGAAGCGGCGGGAAAGTCCGCCGGTGGCGGCCAAAGTGACCGGGGAGATAGAGGCACAAATCATCGCGTTAAGCTGCAGTGAGCCGCCTGAGGGG
>JAITIC010000116.1 GCA_031279635.1 Treponema sp.
GATATATCCGGGAACAGGAAGCGGAGGACAAACGGCTGGATCAACTGGAAATGTTCAAAGACAGCTAACAACCAAAACCGCCTTTAGGCGGTTCCAAAATCAACCGCTTTGAGCGGTTCACAAAAAACAAGCCCCGGCTTTGCCGGAGGTGTTTGACCAGCCTACCGGCAGGCTGTGGGGCGCTCCCTAAATCAAATATTTTTGCAAATCTCGCAAAAATATACCCTCGCGAATAATGCGTAAGGCGCGTTACTTATACGCCTGCGAAATTTCCCTGAAGCGGTCCTGAATCTTCACCACCGCGCTGGCAATGACCGGATCGAACTGGCCGTTGTTGCCGCCGTCGACGATTATGTTAACCGCTTCCTCGTAGGGCATTGCGGCCTTGTAGACACGGGCGCAGACCAAGGCGTCGTAAACATCGGCAAGCGAGGCAAGGCGCGCCGCCAGGGGGATTTCCTCTCCCTTGAGCTGCCGGGGATAGCCCTTGCCGTCCCAGCGCTCGTGGTGGCCGTAGCAGATGTCCTCGCAGTGCTTGAGGTACAGGGACTGATTCACGTCCCCCAGTTCACCGATGATCTCCTTGCCCCTCGTGGTGTGGGTTTTCATGATTTCGTATTCGTCAGCGTCCAGCTTGCCGGGCTTCAGGAGTATCCGGTCGGGAATGGCGATTTTCCCGACATCGTGCAGGGCCATGGATTTCATGATGATGTCCGGCTGGAGTTTCACGAATTCATCGGCGTAGATTGAGCCGCTCTCAATAAGGTAATCCATCAGGGCCTTCACAAAGAGCTGGCTGCGCTTGACATGCTCGCCCGATTCCAGGTCGCGGTGTTCAATAACGTTTGCCAGGCCCTGCAGGGCGTTGTCCAGCGTCTTGGTAGCTTCGGCGGTTTTTTCGGCCACCATTATCTCAAGACTGTCGCTGTAGTTTTTAAGCTCAATCTGGTTTCGCACGCGGAGTTTGACAATTTCCGGCAGGAAGGGCTTGTTGATAAAATCCACCGCGCCGGCGGCCAAAAGCTCGCTTTCGGAATCGTTCTCCGCGGTGATAAAGATAACCGGTATCCGCTTAAAGGCATTGTCGGCTTTCATGATCTCGAACATC
Source organism: Treponema sp. (assembly GCA_031279635.1). GTDB lineage: Bacteria > Spirochaetota > Spirochaetia > Treponematales > Breznakiellaceae > WQXQ01. The sequence continues at coordinate 1,109 of JAITIC010000116.1, forward strand.
TGCCGGCCGGTCATCTCCGGCATCATCACATCCAACAGGATAATCTTGGGCAGTTCCTCCGCATCGCGCAACTTTGCCAGCGCCTCTCTGCCGTTGCTGGCGGTAATAATATGATAATCATCCTTCAGTATCTCTTCGAGGATCATGACGTTCATGTCAACGTCATCAACGATGAGTACTGTCGGGACTTTGTCAGCCATTCTGCGCTATAACCTTCTCAATCTCTTGGACTGTTTGGGTAAACGCGGCCTGCACCGTTTCCAGTTGGCCTGGTTCCACGGCCCCGGCTTTGATCTGGGTTTCCAGTTCGAGGCTTTGCTTGTACAGTTCCGTAAGGGACAGATTCGCGGCAAGCCCTTTTATCTTGTGAGCCTCGCTCTTGGCCTGTTCCAGATTAGCCGCACCCAGGGCAGCGGCAAGATCGTCCAGTCTGGTATCGTTTTTGAATTTGGTAAGCAGCTTGACGTAGAGCTTGGCGTTATTCATCACCCGCTTGACGCCCTCGCCAAAATCAACGTAAATCACTTCATCAGCCATGACAAAACCTCCCCATTGGCGTATATGATTATATACAAGAAGGGGCAAAAAGAAAAGAGGTGTTACCGCTCCCGGTAGATAATCCGGCCCCGGCTTAAATCGTAGGGGGAAAGGGCTATTTTTACCCGGTCGCCGGGAACGATGCGGATATAGTGCTTGCGCATCTTGCCGGAAAGGTAGGCGTGTATGATATGCCCTTTCTGATTGTCCAGCTCCACCTTGAACGTGGTCTTGGGCAGCGCCTCCCGGACAATGCCTTCTACTTCAATCGCTTCTTCTTTAGCCACATAGACTCCTTCACATCAGGCTTTCATTGTATTTATTAAATATAACTGATTATTATCGTTCCGGCAAGAGGCCGGAAAAAACGCTTTTTCCCCCGCCTGTTTCGGCCGGGTAGAACCGGGCGCTTACCCACCCGGAACCCCCACAGACCCGGACGCGCCCAATTTTCGGACTTTCAGTCCGCGGTATCCGGTTCCTCAAGAAAATGCTTCGCTTAAGTCCAGCAGCGCGTTGTTTTGGCACGGACAGCAGGTGCTTCCGCAGTGTTCGCCGAATTTCTGCCGGTTCCAGCGCGCCTTCCTCACCTCCTTTTCATCCTAAAATCCCGGTTTTTTATGAGAACTCCGGTAGTTTTATGGAAAAAGCATTATAAATGAGGCTGTTCCAGGGTAACGGGAAAGTAGAAGTTTTCAGGTTTAGAGCGCATAAAAGTAAATGCTGTTGACTTGCTTCTAAAACAGGCCCTGCATCCATGCGTCGATTTTTTCTTTTATCTCCGGCCCGTCCGGGTTTGACAGTTCCCCGGCTATTCTTCCCCGGTACATAACCATGATCCGGTCGGCCAAAGCGAGTATCTCGTCAAGATTTGTGGAGATGAGAATCACCGCCGCCCCTTTTCCCCGCAGCCCTTCGATTTCCTCCCATACAAAGTCCCTGGCGGCAATATCCAGGCCCCAGGTAGGCTCGGAAAGCACGATATAGTCCCGCAGTTGTTCGATTTCCCTGGCGAGGATCAGTTTCTGCAAATTGCCGCCCGAAAGGGAAGCGGCGTTTTCTTCCCCGGAACTGAGCGCTCCGTTTTCGCCGGTTCCTGTTCCGGCGATACGGTAACGCCGGATAAGCGCCCCGGCAAAATCCCGGATTGCCCGGCGTTTAAGAAAAGACAGGCGGGTGAATTCCCCCCGGCGGTCTATCATCATGTTCTCATCCACCGTGGCCGCGAGGGCGCTTCCCACCCGCAGACGGTCGGCGGGCACGTAGGCAAGTCCCTGGTTGCGCAGCCGCCGTATGTTAAGACGCGAAATATCCCGGTCCCGGTGGAGGATTTTCCCCGACGCGGGGTGGAGAAAGCCCCCCAGCGCCGCTTCCAGCACCCCCAGCCCGTTCCCCCCCACTCCCGCGAAACCGAGGATCTCCCCCGCCGTAACCGCGAAAGAAACACGATCCAGCAGGGGCCGCTTCTGGGCGCGCCGCAGCACCGTCACTTCATCAAAGGCGATTACCGGCCCGGCGCGCGAAAAGGCGGGCTTTTCCCGCAAACGCGCATCTCTATCCCTGTTGAAATGTTGCATAACACTTTCTTTTGATCCCCCCGAGGCGACCATCATTCCGGAGATTTCGTATTCGTCAATGTCCGCCGTATTGCGGATACCGGCCAGCTCCCCCCGGCGCAGCACCGCCACCCGGTCCGAGATCAGTTTTATTTCCCGTAGTTTGTGGGTGATAAGGACAAGCGTTTTCCCCGCAAGGGCCAGCGCTTTAAGGGTTTTGAAAAGGGAAAGCGTCTCCTGTTCGGTCAGCATTGAAGTCGGCTCGTCAAAGATGATAATGTCCGCGTTCCGGTACAGTATCCGGCAAATCTCTACCTGCTGCATCTCGCCGACGCCGAGGCCGCCTACCGGCCGGTCCGGTTCAATCGAGAAATGATGCGAACTGATCAACATTTCCGCCGCAGCCCTGGCCTTCGCGGTATCGCAAAAAATCCCCCACCTGCGCGGCTCAAGGCCCATCACGATATTTTCAGCCACCGTGTATTCAGGAAAAAGCATGAAGTGCTGATGCACCATGCCGATTCCCAGCTTTTTGGCGGCAAGGGGGGAATCGATATTCACTTTTTTTTGATGAATATAAATCTCACCGGCAGTGGGCCGATCAAGGCCGGCGAGGATTTTCATCAGGGTGGTTTTTCCCGCGCCGTTCTCGCCGGCAACGCAGAGAATCTCCCCTTCACGGATGCCCAGATGTATGTTGTTATTGGCTTTTTTTTTGCTGCCGGGGTATATCTTACTGATCCCCCGCAGTTCCACCGCGTATTCAGACACGCTTTACTCAAAGGGGCGGGACGAAAAAGTCCACCTTGCCGGCGCGGATATCGTCCATGAACGCGTCGAAGCGTTCCCGCGTGTCCGCCGGAATATACTCGCGGTAGCCCGGATCATCGGCGATAAAATCGAGATAACCTTCTTTGACCCCCACAGTTCGGGATGTCCCGTACTGTATGTTCCCCGCGAGAACATCGCCGAGAATCTCCGTCACGAGTTTTTGCTGTTCCATAAGGCCGCAGCCTACAATCACACCCGGCATTCGGTCGTATTCGCCGATGTTATACGACAGCACATAAGCGCCGCGCTCCTGAGCGGCCCGTATCATCCCCTGGGCCGCGCCGCCGGCAATAGAGGTGAACACGTCAACCCCCGCGTCGATCATGCTGGACGCAAGCTCCGACGCCTTGTTCGCGTCATACCAGTTGCCAATCACCCTGAAATCCAATTCGATATCAGGATCAACGCGCCGCGCCCCCTCAAGAAAACCGGGCACGATGTGTTTTGAAAGCAGGGGATATTCCTGGGCGGCTATGAAACCGATCCGTTTTGCGGGATTTGCCTGAGGCATGTCGCCCGTCGTAATCAGGCCCGCCAGGTATCCCAGATACAGGGACTGTTCGTACTGGTTATAAAGGTACGTCGCTATCCGGGGATTGCCCTCATAGTGAGCGTCGGTAATAATAAAACGCTGGCCGGGAAATTTTTCCCCCACACTCGCGCATATCTCAGGTAACGACGGATTTGTTCCCAGCACCAGATCGAATTCCCCGCTTGCCACGAGGGAGGTGAGCTGTTCTTCCCATTCGGCCTGGTTAAAACCCGCCTCGTAAATCATTACCCGCACATTATCGTTGGCCCCGGCGAATTCTTCCGCGCCGGCGGCCAGCATTTCATAGGGAGGGCTCCCCGCCGTCACCCCGGTAATATACACCAGCACCGATAAATCCGTATCCTGTTTTGTTTGTTCCGTTCCTGAATCTTTTGCCCTGCACCCTGACAGGGCAAGTATTGATACCAGCAAAAAGAACACGACTGTCTTTCTCTTGTTTTCTCCCGGTGGTACATTTCCCAGTTGACCCGGCCCAAAACCGGCAGTTCGTTGCATTTCACGCATTATAATCCCCCTAAATCACCATAAAATATATTTATGATAAAACGAACAATAGTCTGCGGTGGAAAGTACCGGCGTCTTCCCCTATCCCCTCAGATGTTCCAGCCTGAGGGTTTTGGTTGGTTCATCGCAGACTTCGGGCGGGCCGAAATACTGAATCGCGCCGGGGAACAGGAAGCTCGTTTTTACCGCCCAGGTGTCCCGTACCGCGTCAAAGGCCCTGAACGGCCCGCCGTCGAGTTCCACGAGGGCCTTTTTGATAACCGGCTTTTTTGAACCGTGGCGCTGTTCCAGATTCATCATCATGGTTAAAGGAACGCCGCCGGCTATCCATTCGTTTGCCGGGGCGGTGAGGTTGCGCACGCTGGAAAGGTAGCCGGTAAGCCCTGCCGCGATAAGCACAAAGGCGCTGTAGCCCAGGCTGTAACAGTAGTCGGCGTCAAAATTGCTGGGGAAGGCGCATCTTCCCTCGTAGCCGAAAAAGTGGGTGAGGGCGCTGAATTTGCCCCGGTAGATTTTTTCCTGCTTGAGGGCGTAGAGTTTTTTCTCGACCATGCCCACAAGGAGTTTTTCGGTCTCAATGCGGGAAACTTGCACGTTGCCGTGAGGGTCCCGGTCCATGAGGAATTCCCTGGCGATATCCGGCGGCAGCGTCTGCAGAATCTGATAGGAGCTTTCGGAAATGCAGTGGCTGAACCAGTACATCTGATCGATGAAAGAACTGATCCCGGCGAATTCGCTTTCCCTCCTGGCGATGGCATCGTTGATTTCACTGATGAGTTTTTTCATTTCGGGGATGAATTCCACAAGGCCTTCGGGGATGAGAACAATGCCGAAGTTGTCGCCGTTTTCGGCCCGCCTTACAATGGAGGCGCAGATCTGATCGATCACCTGATCAAGGGAAAGGCCCTTGGCCTCGATTTCTTCGGAGATAAGGCAGATATTGGGCTGGGTCTGCAGCGCGCATTCAAGGGCGATGTGACTTGCCGCCCGGCCCATGAGTTTGATGAAGTGCCAGTATTTTTTCGCGCTGTTCGTGTCCCGACCGAGGTTGCCGATAAGCTCGCTGTAGGTTTTGCACGCCGTGTCAAATCCGAAAGATGTTTCGATGTATTCATTTTTGAGATCGCCGTCAATGGTTTTGGGGCAGCCGATAACCTGGGTGGCCGATCCCTGATCGAGAAAATATTCGGCCAACAGGGCGGCGTTGGTATTGGAGTCGTCCCCGCCTATGATGACCACTGCGTCAAGGGACAGTTTTTTTACCGTTTCAAGGGACGCGGCGAACTGCTCCGGCGTCTCAACTTTGGTCCGTCCCGAGCCAATGATGTCAAACCCTCCGGTGTTGCGGTACTCGTCGATAAGGGCGTCATCCAAATGCACGGCCTTGTTTTCGATAAGGCCGGAAGGGCCGCCGCGAAAGCCGTATAGCGCCGAATTGGGGTTCCCCTTCTTGAGGCCGTCGTACAGGCCCGCGATAACATTGTGCCCCCCAGGCGCCTGTCCTCCGGAAAGGATAACCCCGACTTTGAGTTCCCGGTTGATTTTTTCATTTTTCCCATTCACGAAAGTCGCCAGGGGCTTACCGTAGCTCAGCTTGAATATCTTCCGTATTTCTTCCTGATCCGCCACCGCCTCGGTGGGCGCGCCAAGTTCAACGGCAATATCACAGACCGGGGAACACAAACAGGCGGGAAGTTTTGGTTTATAGCCATAACGGGCTTTTTGCAACGCCGAAATAACCATGCTCTCTCCTTAACGTCTTATACTAGCAGAAAAGCGTATGCAGGGCAACAGGGCGCGCGCCGCCCACAGGACATCGCGCTTGCTTTTCAAAGCCGGGAAACCGTCAAAACTTGAAGAATTTTTAACCGTCAAGGCGAAAGAGCCTCCGCGGAGCAAGCTTCGGGGTATTAAACCAGACTTTCGAATGAGGATACATGAAGCGGTACTTTTTCCTTTCTTCTGTGCCTTCTTCGCCTTTGCGCTTTGTCTTTTCCTCAAAAATCGTATGATTTTGAGGAAATTTTGCCGGACAAAAAAGCAAACGCCCCCGCGCCGTCCGGCAGTTTGTTGCTTCGCGCATTATAATCCCCAAGAACAGAGGAATACTCTCAGCAGGTTTTGGACCAAACTTATTTAACTTCCCGCCTTTTTTGCCCCGGCGTTTCCATGTCGAGCCGTTCTTTGTTTCTCCATCTCACGGCGTACTGTTTCGGCGAGACGCCTTCGAATTTTTTAAATGTCCTGATAAAGTGGGAATAATTGTTAAACCCGCAAAGTTCCGTGACTGCGGTTACCGGCCTGTTTTGCCTGAGCAGATCTGTTGCGAGAAGGATACGTTTGGTAATGATATAGTTGTTCAGCGAGGATCCTGTTACATCTTTGAACAGGGCCGACAGATATGAGATGCTGATATAGAACTGTTTGGAAATGATTTCCAGAGATAATTCTCCCGCGAGATTGTTATTGATAAAGGAAAGTATACACTGAATTTTTTCATATTGGGGATCCGAATGTAATTCAACCCGCGGCTTAATTGACGATTCGCTGAAGAGGATGTTTATTTCCAAAAGCATTTCCGCCAGGACGATTTTTTTCTTGAGTTTGATAATGTCCGAATCGTATTTATTGTACTGTTTCAGGGTATCATAAAATGAAATAATATTGTCCGCCTGTTCTTCCGTAAGATGGCAGATGGAGACGGCCTTCCCCGGCGCCCGGTGGAAACAGTCCAGCAGATTATAGGTACTGCACAATTCCCTGACAAAGCCGGGTTCAAACATCAGGACATAGCGATCAAATGTCATGTCCGGATCGGTTATTATGCCGTGGACATCCGTATCGTTGAACAGGAGGAGATCGTTTTTTTGAAGCAACGAGATGACGTCGTTATTCAATAGAAAGATATTATCACTCCTGCAAAGCAAAATTTCAAAAACATCATGGGTATGGATCCGGTTGGTACGGTATGCCTTGGAAATTTTATGGGCGGAATGGCAATATATATCAAATTTTTGGTGCTCAAAGGTAATTTTTCGCCTGATATTTGTGAATTCAAACTCTTTCATATATGCCTATATGCAATATTTCGGATTATTATACCACAAATCTGGCAAATTAAACCAGACTTTCGAAGGAGCCTCCGCGGAGCAAGCTTCGCGGTATTAAACCAGGCTTTCGAATGAAAAAACGGCGGAATTTCTCCCCATAATAAAAATATTGCACTTTTTAAATTAAGGATAAAATATTGCAGTTAAATCATAAGAAATGCAAACTTTTGAATGTTTTTTGCAAAGATAAATTTTGAAATCCCGGAGTATCATAAAACAATCTTTGTTTTGGAGGAAAGACATGAAGAAGATCCTATTTTTTCTTTTGGCGGCTATTCTGGTAATACCGTCTGTCATGGCAGGGGGCGCTAAGCAGTCGGACGTTTACACCCTCCGTGCTTCTACCAATCTTGCCGCCACAGGAACAGTCGGCAAGGGGCTCACTAGGTTTGTTGAGTTGGTCAACGAAAAATCCGGCGGACGGATCAAAGCAACCGCCAACTACGGCAACGAACTGGGCAGCCAGGCCGAGCAGGTGGAAATGTGCCGGGGCGGCTCTTTGGAAATGGTCGTTGCGGCGCCCGGCACGGGTCCCGGCGCCTGGGTTCCCGAACTGATGATGTTTGAGTTCCCCTACCTCTTTAAAGACAACGCTCACTACCGCCGGGTCCTCAAAGGGCTTGAAGCCGAAGTGTCCGCCCGGGTAAAGCCCTTTGGTTTTACCGCGGTGGCGGGCCAGAGCCAGGGTTCCCGGCACATGCTTACGGTGCGTCCGGTAGCTAACCTTGCGGACATTAAGGGCATGAAGATGCGGGGCCCCAACGCCATCTATATCAGCATGTTTAATTATCTCGGCGCAGCCGGTACCACCATGGACTGGAATGAGATTTACACCGCCATGAACCAGAGGATCATTGACGGTATGGAGGCTTCTCCCAGCATGATCAATTCGATGAAATTCCAGGACATCGCGAAGAATCTTACCATTACCAATCACATCATTGCCTGTGTATACTACTTCTTCAACGACAAGTGGCTGGCAAGCCTGCCTGCGGATCTGCAAAAAATCGTTCTTGACTGCGCGGACGAAGCCGCTGCGTACCAGGGGCAGATTGACGACGAAGATCAGGATGCTTCCCTTGCGGTAATGGTAAGCCAGGGTGTAGCCGTACACAACCTCACCGACTCGGACGCCTGGGTGCAGGCCTGTTCCCCGATGCTTGACGAATACCGCGGCAAGGGCGAGAACTGGAACAGCTTTATCGACAAGATGCTCGCAATACAATGATCGTACCCTGTAAATTCTGATTGCCGCGTGAGCGGTCTGTCTTTCGCGGCTAATTTCCTAAGGATTCGCGTTATGCTAAAAAAAATTTATTCGGTCCTCGACACCGTCCGGGCGGTCGTCATAATCGCTGCCCTAAGCTGGATGGTGGTGTTGTGCCTCATTCAGGTAATTCTGCGGTATTTTACATCGACAGATTTGCGTCCCTTTCCCTGGGGAGACGAGATCATCCGCCTCACAAGCATCTGGGTTTCTTTCCTCGCCGCAAGCCTCGGCGTACGGGAAGGTTCGCACCTGAACGTTGATTTTTTTGTGAATAAATTTTTGCCCCCCCTGGGAATCGTCCTGATAAAAAAAATCACCCTGGGAATCGTTCTTGTCTGTATGGCCGTGCTGGTGTGGTACGGTACGGCGCAGACGAAATCAAACGCCCAAAGTATGCTGCAAAATGTCTCCATGTCCATCGCATGGTTTTACATGGCAATCCCTGTGGGCTGCGGATATATCTTTTTTGAATACGCGCTTATTTTATTATTCGGGAAACATCCCTTTGCCAGGGTAAACAGCGGCGGGGACAGCCAGGCGGGGGAGGGCGCGTTATGATACAGGCCTTATTGGTTTTTGTTGTTTTATTGCTGTTTATTCTTAGCGGATTTCCAATCTATGTTTCCGCCGTCATCACGGCGCTGATTTTTATTTTTGCCATGGACATCCCTTTTAATCTGGCAATCATCAAGATGTTCGGCAGCGTCAATTCTTTTTCGCTTATGGCGATTCCCTTTTTTATTCTTGCCGGCAACATCATGACCGGTTCGCGAATCACCGACAAACTTGTCTCCTTTGCCAATGCCGCCGTGGGCCAGTTTAAGGGCGGCCTGGGGCACGTGAATATCCTCGCGTCGGTATTTTTCGGCGGTATCCAGGGTTCCGGCGCCGCCGACGCTTCGGCCATCGGGGGCATGCTTATTCCCGCCATGGAAAAACAGGGCTACGAAAAGGATTACGCCGTGGCGGTAACCGCCGGTTCTTCCATGTTGAGTCCGATCATTCCGCCGAGTATCGCCATGATCCTTTATTCGTTCTATACCGAAACCCCTGTCAGCCGCCTGTTCCTGGGAGGCGTTGTTCCCGGAATTCTTGTAGCCTTTTTACAGATGATAGTAAACGGCGTCGAATACCGCCGCAGGGGATATAATTTCCAGACGCCGAAATTTTTGTTCAAAAATTTTTTACGCAGTTTTATCAGTTCCTTCGGCGCTCTCGTCATGCCCCTCATTATTATTTTCGGTATCGTATTCGGCCTGGTAACCCCCACAGAATCCGGCGTCCTCGCGATTGCCTACGGTCTTGTTTACGGGTTCTTTATTTCAAAGAAACTAAAGGTGAAGGATTTGCCCAATATCCTTCTCGATTCCGCCATCACCACGGCGGTGGTTATGATGACCATCGCCGCGGCGGGTATTTTGTCCAATGTACTTGTGCGTATGAGGTTTCAGAACGAAATTCTTGACTTTGCGGTAAATACGCTGAAAAATCCCTATCTTGCCACGCTTTTTCTCATGATTGTCCTCTTGATCCTGGGATGCTTTCTTGATCCGACCGTGCTTATCGCCATGTTCGCGACAAGTATTCTTTCGATTGGAAACGCCCTGCACTTTGATCCTATTCACTACGGAGTTATCATGGTTATTGTCATGCAGGTAGGCGCGATTACGCCGCCCGTGGGGACCTTCCTGTTTATAAGCTGCGGAATAGCGCATCTGCCCCTCGAAAAAAGCGTAAAGGCGCTGGTCCCCTATATCGTCGTTATTCTGGCGGTAGTGGTTCTTCTTTTGTTTATACCACCGCTGATCACCTTTTTACCCTCATTTGTTTAGACGGAAAGATTCCGTAACCGGAAAATTTGTATTGTAGTTAAGAGGAATAATCATGCTTGGAACAGCGATTTTTGGCTCCGGGGCAATCGGGACGGTTCACGCCGGAGCCTATCTGCGCCACAAGAGCCGCTGCGAGGTACGGGCGGTCTGCGATATTTTCCCGGAAAAGGCCCAGGCCCTGATAGATAAAAAGGAATTGAAGAACGCGGCGGCCTATAAGGAAATGGACGAAGTCCTTGCCCGGAAGGATATAGACGCGGTATCCGTGTGCCTGCCGCCGGGCATTCACGCCGAAGCGGTAATTAAGGCCCTCAAGGCGGGCAAGCACGTGCTGTGCGAAAAGCCGATGGCGGCGAGCCTTGAGGAGTGTGACGCGATGATAAAGGCGGCGGAAGAAAGCGGCAGGTTCCTTTCCGTTATGGCAAATTTCCGCTTCAAAACCCCCTTCCGTAAAGTAAAGCAGCTCCTAAGCGAAGGCATTGCCGGCCGGGTGCTTCACGCCGTGGTCAATTCCCTGTGGTGGCGGGGCGCCGGCTATTACGATCTCTGGTGGCGGGGGACATGGAAATCGGAAGCCGGCGGATGCCTTATAAACCATGCGGTGCATCACCTGGATGTGCTGCTCTGGATGCTGGGCAGGCCGGACAGGGTTACTTCCGTCATTGCCAATACCGCCCATGACAATTCTGAATGTGAGGATCTGGCCGTCGCTATCTTGGAGTACCCCGGAATGCTGGCCCAGGTAACCGCTTCGCTGCTTGCCCATGACGAGGAACAGGAGATGGTCTTCCAGGCGGAAAAGGCCCGTCTTTCCATACCCTGGAAGACGGCCGCTTCAAAGGCCCTGCCCAACGGCTTCCCCGAAGAAAACACCGAAGTGAAAACGATGATGCAATCCCGCTACGATGCGCTTCCCTCCCTTGTGTTTGAAGCCCACGCGGGACAGACGGAAAATCTGCTCAAGGCCATAAACGGCGAGGAGCGGCTCTTTGTTACCGGGCAGGACGGAAGGGCCGCCCTGGAATTGATCATGGCGATTTACAAGTCCGCGGTTGAGCGGAAATCCGTTTCCCTCCCCCTGGAGCCTTCCGATCCCTTTTACCGGCAGGAGACCATGCTCAAGGCCGTACCCCATTTTAATGAGAAAAAACGGAGCATCGATAACTTCAGCTCTTCCGATATTAGCCTCGGACGGGAATACGGGAAGCAGCGGGAACGCGAATGACCGGCAAAGAACGCATTTTATGCACCCTTTCCGGAGGAATACCGGACAGGGTTCCGGTTACCCTTTTTGTCTACTCTTCCTCTCCCCCTGCCTTTCAGGCTGATCGATGCGTTACGCGCAAAGCCAATACAAAAAAAGTGTAAGAGCGAGAATATCCGCGCAGCCGCCGGGGCTGATGTTTTTCGCGGTGAACTCCCTGTCAAGTTCCGCCGCGTATTCGGCCAGTTCCGCCGGGTGGGGATTTGACGCGAGAAAGGCCGCGGCGTTTTTTTGAATTTCCAAAAGGGTTTCAGGGTTGGAGCGGTGGATGATATTGGTATCCGTAACGGAGATGAGTAAACGCAGAAAGACCGCAAGCGCGGCGTTGTTCAGACCGTGACCGGCCTTGAGGTTTTGGCGCAGCAGGGGCAGGGCGTTCCGGACAGCCGGAAAACCCCGCGCGGCCTCTTCCCGGACCCCGCCGATCCCGTAACGCCTGTGAATAAGTTCCCCGTGTGAAAGTTCCCCAGCGGAAAAATCATCCGTCACGCGGCATGTCATGGAGGCAATAAAATCGAGAATTGCTTCGGCGGCGATTTGTTCGCGGTGGCGAAAAAAAACGCCGAAAGCCGCGCTCGCAAGGCCGATGGAAAAGATAAGGCCCCGGTGGGTGTTTGCGCCGCCCGTGGCTTCCAGCATCGCAAGTTCGGCAATTTTTCCGCCGGACCTGAGGGAATCGAACAGCGCCGCGGGGTGGGCGGGATCGGAAAACGGCAGGGCGATCATTTTTTCCGGGGGGACTTTTGCCGCGTTAAAGCCCGCCAGGGCGAAGTTGCGGAAACAGGGAATAATTGCCGCTGTCGAATCGATAAAGGAAAAAAAGTCCATGTCCCTGTGAGCGCCGTTGTTCATCCGGTCCACCAGTCCCGGCTTTGGGGTAACCGCGGCCTCGCCGATGAGGGCTTTGAGCGCGGCGGCGGCAGTTAAATCCGCGAGACGTTCCCGCTGGAAGGCCGCCATAATACCCGCCGCGGCGTTTCGCAGTTCTTCCGCGCTGTGCGCCCGGCTCCGCCCGCAGGCAAAAGCGCCGCCTCCACAGATAAGGCAGGGCCGCTCCTGCGCCCCGAAATTATTACGCGAAATTTTTTCGCCGTTCCGCCGCAGTACGTCGATGTCAAAAAGCCTCCCCAAAGGATGACTGTCTTCTATTCTGACTGTTATTTCCTTGAGTTTTTCAGGCGGATACTCGGCCGCGATAAACGCGGCATACCCGCCGGCGGCCTCAAAGGTTTCCTCATGGATGATCGCGGCGCGTTCCGCGGCAAGGCTTAAACGGACAGCCTTTAATTCTTCGCGGAAGGAACGGGCCGCCAGGGGAAAGCGCTTGTATTCGCCGGGCATGTTAAGCCCCAGGCAGAGCAGGGGGACGGCGTATTCGGCAAGCAGCTTTTTTTGCTTTTGCGCCTTTGCTTCCCGAAAGTTTAATACGTCTTCCAGAGAAACCCGCGCCGCGCCGGTGAAAAATCCGCTGTTGTCTTCGGTTTCTTTCATCGCTTTTTATTCCCTGCCGATAAACAGACTTGTCCGGAAACCTCAGTTCCCGAACAAGTCAAATACCCAAAAGTCGCCGGGGGAACCAGTTCCCGTATTTCCGCCGTTTTGCCTTCGGCAAGCAGTTCCCGCACACGGCTCGCGCTGACCGCTTTTCCCCCGCTTGCGAGACGCTCAATTTCAATCACCTCAATACCGTAACGCGGAAGGAATTCCCGCATTCTGCGGTTATATGCCGCCGTCAGCTGATCAAAAGGCTCCGTCCCCACAAAGCGGTATCCGATACCCATGGGTTTTGCGAAATGCTCCGCGAAGATTGTCAAGTCAAGGGTCATGTTTATATTGTAGGGCGATACGCTGTCTTTGAAAAAATAATCCGGAAAGGTTGCGGCGGAGATAAGGTAGGGGCCGGTAGGATGGACCAGCGCGTTGGGAATACGGGAAGTTCCCGCCTTGACCAGCCGGTAACGGACATCGGCGGGGAAGGCGCTTTTGTTTTCAGAAACCACAAAGACATGTAAAAGGGCGCATTGTTTGGCGGCGCTTTCGATAAGGTATTGATGACCATTGGTGAAGGGATTGCAGTTCATAATAACAGCGCCGGTTTTGCCTCCGGCGCCGTTAGCCGTCATTTCATTGTTTTGATTTTGCAGGGAAGCCACAAAATTGGTAATGCCGTTTTTCTCGTTTTCCATTAACATCACTTCGTCTGTTTTCGCTATTGGGTAGAAACCAAGGTTACTGAAGAGCGGCTCGTTTTCCGGCTTGGTAAAAAGGAAAAGGTGAAAGATCCCGCCGCGGGCCGCTTCCTGAATAAGGCCGCTTACAATTCCTGCGGCAAGGCCGCCTTCCTGAAAATCTTTTGATACGGCGATACACTTGAGCACATTGCCGTCCAGCGAGCCGGCCGCGGCGATCCGTTCATTTTCCACGAGGCAGATGGAAAAACCCGCCCGTTCATCGTATTTTAGGCCGTTATGCGCCAGAAAGGCGCGAAGATCATCAAGGTCCTTTCCCCGGAAAGGAAAACCGGTTCTGATTTCCATCAATACCTCCTCAGCTGAAAATAAACACCAAAAAATTAATGATCTGGGGAAAAAGCGCCATCGCAATCACTGCGCGGAAAATCTGGATGATGATGACCGCCGTGTTTTCCACGCCAATATCCGCGGAACTCAGGGCAATGTCAGAAGCGCCCGCCGGGGTGGTTATCAACATTCCCTCTTTCCGGGTAAAACCGCAGGTACGGCTGAGGATTTTTCCCGTAACAAAACAGTTGATGATATACCCCGCGAGAATTGAAACGACAGGCAGGGCAAGAAACCTGAATCCGATTACATCGTCCATACTTATGACGCTGCCGATATAGCATCCGCTGACGAGGAGGGCGATTTTTTTTACCCAGAGGGGAAGATAGGCAAAATCAAAAGTGAGCCGCAAAATCAGCACCGCGACAAGGGAAAACAAAAAACTCCCCGCCGGAATTCCGCTCAAATCGCCGGCGAAACCCGCGGCCATAGCGGCGGCCATGGTGCAGATAAAAGCCGCGGGCGACTTCACGGTTGACTTTATCCGCTTCATGCCCTGCAAAGGGACGGCCTTTACGGCGCCGCCCTCAACGGCGTTACCCGCCATCGGCAATGCAGACCGGGATTCGGCGGTTTTTTTTCGTTCTTCCGCTTTGACGCGCATGTTGTCATACGCGAAGATCATGGGGGGAAAAACGCCCACCCCCAAAATGTAGCGGGAAAGCTGGGCAAGGGCGACTTTGGGAGCGTCCGCGCCCATGGCGGCGGCGACAATGGGCGCGTCGGTAATGCCGCCGGGGATGACGCACATCAGGGCGGTCATGAGGTCTATGGGGCTTATGAAGTGAATAAGAGTCCCGATGCCGATGTTCAGCGTGAGGAAGCTAAGAAGCATGATGATCGTGGGCTTTATCACCAGGGGCAGGGATTTTATATCGCTCTTTTCCATGGAACAGCCGATCAGCGCGCCGGCGACAATCTGTACAAAAAATCTGGCAGGCGAAGGCATATAGGCCGCGTTAAAAAAAACACTCAACAGGGCGGAGCCGAACATCGCGCCGATCCGCAGCCCGTTGGGAATTTTCAGAAAAATAAAAACAAGGCCAAACGCCCCGCCCGCCAAAAGGGTGAGCGTGATGTTCAGCAGAATTAGGTGAGACATGTACGCGGCAAACTAACCTTGTTCGGAAGCCCGGGCGTAATAGTTGATAAGGCAGCCGTCTATCAGTATCTGCCGCTCGGTATCGGTAAGTTCGCCTAACGCGGCGCTTGTTTCGCTGATGCCGTTGCCAATCACAAAGATACGAATGTTTTCCGTTTTTTCCTGTACCGCTTTTTTTATATTCGGGAAAAACACGTAATCGCCCGGCTCAAAAGCTTTTTCATCCTTGACCAGGAAAGGGAGTATTCCCCAGTTGATCAGGTTCGAGCGGTAACGCTTGGTGGCGTATTCCAGGGCGAGGTTCGCCGAAGCGCCGAGCACCCGCTGGCAGGATGCCGCCTGCTCCCGCGCGGAACCGTCGCCGGGCTTGAGGGCAAAAATGGCGCTGCCTATGCCCAGGGCTGAAAGTTCCAGGGCGGCGAATTCCGAAATGCCCCGTATCTTTTTCAGCACCGCGTCAATCCCGGCCGCCTCAATTCCTTTGCGGCGTTCTTCCTCAAAGCCCTGCACTTCCTTTGCCCGTTTCACATAACCGGGATCTTTGCGGCTTAAGGTAAACTCGGCAAGCCGCAGAGGGTTTGAGCGGTATGACGAGGTTTCCCCCGAGGGAATAAGCTCGTCGGTGGTGGTTACAGGATCGGAGATATAGCTCACGATTTTGACGAGCAGATTATCCGGCAGGGCGGGCATCCTGGGCCAGTCCTTGATATTGGGGCCGAAAACCAGTTCGGTTTCGCCTAACGGATTGCCGGTTCCGTCATACACCCGCTTGTCGTACACGCCCCGGTCAAAGGAGAATTTGTATTTGCCGTAGGGCACGTCAATTTCGGTGGCGGCGGTTATCCTGCCGCCGTTAAGGGCGGTCGCGGCGATAGAACGGGCGTCCATCAAAGCCACAGACGCGATCTGCCCCTCGCCGGGCCTTGAGCCTTCCCGGTTGGGGAAATTGCGGGTAGCGTGGCGCAGCGAAAGCTCACCGTTGGCTGGAGTATCCCCCGCGCCGAAACAGGGACCGCAGAAGGCTTCCCGAATCAGCGCGCCGGCGCTCATAAGACGTTCCACCGCGCCGTTCCGCACCAGTTCCAGCCAAGTGGGCTGACTTTCGGGGTACACGCTCAGGGTAAAGTTGCCGTTACCGACAGAGGCGCCTTTGAGGATATCAGCCGCGGCCATGATGTTTTCGAATATGCCGCCGGAGCAGCCCACAATTACCGCCTGCTCCGCCCAGACCCCGCCGTCGCGGTACTTTGCCGCAAGGCAGGGTTTAAGCCCCGGCGCGCCCAGGGTCTTGAGGCCGTCTTCCTCAACCTTCGCCAAAATGTCCCCGGCGTTTTGTTGCAGTTCTTTAATGGTAAATACATTACTCGGATGAAACGGCAGGGCGATACAAGGCTCGATCTTTGAGAGGTCCACATATATGAGGCCGTCGTAATATACAGTTTCGGCGGGTTTAAGTTCCCGGTAATCAGCGGGGCGCCCACGGGCCTCAAGGTAATCCTTTACCGCGGCGTCGGTCTGCCAGATCGAGGTCCAGCAGGTGGTTTCGGTAGTCATCACGTCAATGCCGTTACGGAAATCCACGGACAGTTTTGCCACGCCGTCGCCGACGAATTCCATCACCTTGTTTTTCACATAACCGCTTTTGAACACCGCGGCGATTATCGCCAGCGCCACATCGTGGGGGCCGACGCCTTTCGCGGGTTCCCCGCTTAAATAAACCGCCACTATCTGCGGACAAGCGATGTCGTAGGTTCTGCCCACAAGTTGCTTGGCAAGCTCGCCGCCGCCCTCGCCAACGGCCATGGTTCCCAGCGCCCCGTAGCGGGTGTGGCTGTCCGAGCCGAGGATCATCTTGCCGCAGCCGGCCATCATTTCGCGGTTGTAGGTATGGATCACCGCCAAATGGGGCGGCACATACACGCCGCCGTACTTTTTCGCCGCGGATAGGGCGAATACGTGGTCGTCCTGGTTGATGGTCCCCCCCACGGCACAGAGGCTGTTGTGGCAGTTGGTCAGCACGTAGGGCAAGGGGAAGCGCTTCATGCCGCTGGCCCTGGCGGTCTGCACTATGCCCACATAGGTGATGTCATGGGAAGTGAGCGAATCGAATTTAAGCCGCAGGTTCCGTTCGTCCCCACTGTTATGGCTCGATAAAATCCCGTGGGCAATGGCACCCTTCCGCGCATCTTCTTTGGAAACGGATACGCCCAGGCGTCCCAATTTGGCCTCCGCCCCGGCGTCGTCTTTTATGATTTCAGAACCCCGGACAAGATAGGCTCCCGAATCGTACAGTTCAATCATTTGCATTCCTCCTGCGTTGATTCAAATATACTATAAAGAAAGAAAAAAATCATCGGTCACGGGGACATCCCAGAGCAACAGCACTTTTTGCTCCCCAGAGGCTTTCCCAAAACTTCAGCTTTGGGAAAGTCTGTAATTCGCAGTTTTACAAGGCTGAAAGCGCTTGAAAAAAACTGTCTAATCAGCTACAGTGAATCCAAGGGATTGATACTATGGCGGAAGATTTAATAGATAAGGTGTTTTCTTTTTTCTCCGGGGACGGCGGAGAGGCCGACGACATGAAAATATTCCTTAAACAGACCCTTAAAGATCTGGGGCAGAATAAGTACGCGAAGTTTTTCAGGGTGAAAACCGGCGAGGCCGATCCCATGATGGCCGCCTTCTTTTACAAGGTATTCAGGATAATGTTCGCGTTCAGGACATTCAGCCGCGACGAGGAAAAAATGGCCCGGCTGAGACAGATGATCCTGACCACCTCCATGGATAAATCGATTCTTGATACGGCCGGGCGGCTCAACCCCGCGTCCATTGAGGAGCGGGCCCAAACAACCGCCCCGGTGGATCTGACCGCCCAAATAGAGGCTGATATTGGCCGGCTACGCACCGCCTTTGACGAGCACCGGATAAGCGCGGCAAACCGCTGTTACAACCTCGCTACGGCGCTCTCCCAACTGGCCAACTTTAATTTTCCCGGCTTTCTGAAAAAGTTCGACCCGAACTTTACCGGGGGCAATTTTATCGTTGAACCGAAATTCTCAGCCGTAAGCGCGGACATTATCGTCAAAGACCTGGGCGAATTTCTCGCGGTTTCCCATGCGATGACTCCCCACGTGGACTGGGAACCTCTGCTTGACCTGCTGAAAACCTGCGCCGGAGCGGAGATATTAAAGCCGGACCATTTCGCCGCAATGCTCGTAAGCCTGCGGGACCTGCACCAGTCGAAGATGCTCGAACTTATCGCCCGCTACGCCGGCAAAAACCCGGTGTGGCAGTGGAAACCGCAAATCCCCGACGAGCATATCGGGGAGGCCTGGCTTGAGGCGCGTGAGGAAGAGGCGCGGGAAAACATCGGGAAAATCAACTTCGTCCAGAAGCACAGCCAGATCGAGACCCTGACCAAACATATCTTTGAAGATGCCGGGCTGGTCCGGCTGGAAAATTACAATACCGCGAAGGGGGAAGTGCTGCGCAAGCGCGATCTTGAAGACTTTGTCTACGCCGAAGGCCTGAACTATCTGCGCGCTTTTCTTGAAGATTACCTTGAAAAAGAAATCCGGGAACTCTGCGACATTCTGTTGATCCGCGGTCAGTGGACGAATAACGCCATGTCCAAGGAAATGTCCGAGGCCCTGTACCAACTGCTGGAAGCTTCCGCCCCCATAACAGAGCTGGACGAACGGCTCGCCGAAGACGGCAGCGACGGCTCCCGCCTGAAGGCGGCGGTCATGCGGGTGGACCGGGACAGAACCCAGGCCCGCTACATCAACAGTATCGTCGGCAGCAACAACGAGCAGGCCCTGGAAATGATCAGCGCCGCGGCTCAGAACTTCATCGTCATCGGCAAGCACCTGAAAGTGCTGATAGAAGACGGACAGAAAAAACGCCCGGAGCTGTTTCTCAACTGGCGTGAACTCAATTCGGTTTCCAAATCGCCCCTTATCCAGCGGATGACCGACGATTACCGGAAAATCAACTATTTTATCCAGCTTATGCGGCTGTGTACGCAGTAGCCTATGTACCTGACTAAATCAAACCCCATACACCGTATCGGTTTTGTCTCAACCCGCTTCAAGGGAAACGACGGCGTCTCTCTTGAAACGATCAAGTGGCGGCAGGTGCTGGAACGCATCGGCTATGAGTGCTTCTTCTTTTCCGGCCTTTCCGACTGGGACGCGGACAAGTCCATGGTGGTGGAAGAGGCTTTTTTCGCGCATCCGGCAATTCAGGCGATTCAGGACCGCTGCTTCGGCAACACCGTGCGGGATGAGAAGCTTTCCGGCGAAATACAGGCGGTGCGTTTCAAGCTGAAGACGGCGCTTTACGATTTTGTGGGGCAGTTCAAGATTGACCTGCTCATTACCGAAAACGCCCTGACTATCCCGATGAACATTCCCCTGGGGCTGGCCCTGACGGAGTTTGTCGCGGAAAAGGGAATTCCCGTCATCGCCCACCACCACGACTTTGCCTGGGAACGGCAGCGCTTCTCGGTAAACTGTGTGGCGGATTATCTTTCCATGTCTTTTCCCCCGCGCCTGCACAGCATCAACCACGTGGTCATCAACTCCGAGGCCCGCCAGCAGCTTTCTTTCCGCTGCGGCCTTTCCTCGATTATCATCCCCAATGTGTACGACTTTGACGTCGAGCCACCCCAAATGGACGACTACGCCCGCGGCATGCGCAAAGACCTGGGCATCGGTGAAGGCGAGGCCCTGCTGCTACAGCCAACCCGTATCGTCGCCCGCAAGGGGATTGAACACGCCATAGAACTCGTAAGCCGCTTAAAGGACACAAAAGGAGCTTTGCCGCCAAGGCCGGCAAAGCTGCTCATCAGCCACCAGGAGCGGGACGAGGGATCGGACTACTACCAGCGGACGATGGATTACGCCGCGCTCATGGGCGTGGAGGTGATCATCAGGCCGGACATTATCGGCGCGGAGCGGGGCCTGACCGAAACAGGGCAAAAAAAGTACAGCCTGAACGACTGTTACCTGAACGCGGATTTTGTCACCTATCCTTCAAGCTACGAAGGTTTCGGCAACGCCTTCCTTGAGGCGCTCTGGTTCAAGAAGCCGATACTCGTCAACCGTTACTCTATTTTCCAGCAGGACATTGAGCCGCTGGATTTCGACGTGGTGATAATGGAAAACTACGTTACGAACGATACGGTGGACACAGTCCGCTCCCTGCTTGAGTATCCCGGCACGGCGCTGATCCTGGCGGAGCGCAACTTTGAGCTGGCCCGCAAGTTTTTCTCGTTCAACCTGCTCGAACAGCGTCTGCGCCAGATACTGATGAATTTCGGGCAGTTGTAGCCCTCTTACAGAAAGCCGCCTTGTCAGATGCCGGCGATTCGGTTGCCGAGGAGACCCTGCTTCTTGAGGTTGAGAATATATTGGGCGTACTTTTTGTCCTGCACGGCGATGTGGGTGAGCACCCAGTCTTTGAGAAAGCGGACGAACACATTGGGCACGAATTTCTTGCCGCTCTGGAATGTCCCAACCTCCTCCAGTACCTTTTTTACAAAATCCTCGTGTTCCCTCTTGTGTTCCGCGAGTTCAGGGTACTTAACATTTCCCAGCAGCTTTTCTTCCGCCGAAAAATGGTATTTTACATAGTCCACCGTTTCGTGGATCGTTTCCATAAAGTAGGAACGGGCCGCTTCGTCCCCCTCAAGGCAGCCTTTATACAGCGTATTGGTCATCTCAATGAGCTTTTTGTGCTGATCGTCTATCAACTGAATACCTACCGAATACCGGTTATCCCACTCAACAAGTATACCGTCTTCCATACGATTGCTCCTTACCGGTTTTCAGTATATACCGAACGGGCGTTTTAATAAAGGGGATTTTCAGAAAGTTCAAGAAAATGGCACAGAACGTCCGGCTGTATCGAGGCCGCTTGTGCGGCATCAGGGGGCAGGACGGATAAGCAAACCGCAGGTTTGCAGCCTTGCCAAAATGTGGGCGGAGTGGAACGTGGGGGCGTCGGCAGCATAGTTGCGCCGGCCTGGCGGAGAGGTTGTCTATGGTCGGCTCATTGGCAGTTATCTTTACAACGGACACCTTCCGATAAAGGGCTTTATGGGTATCCGCAAAATCAATGCAACATGATACATTAAACGAGGGGCGAAAATATGAGGCGATGCGCGATGAACACCCATGAGGAGATTTGCGCAAACTTCTGAAATTCGGCCTGAATGCGGACCGACTGGAAGAAGT
>JAITIC010000156.1 GCA_031279635.1 Treponema sp.
AGCGTTGGCAGCACTGTTTCTATGCGATTTAGTATCGCTAATACATCTACATCTTTCATGCTTGAAGTATAGCATATTTATTTCATATTTGTCAATGTTATTTATATACACTTCCTTATGGATTTTCATAAAAACCTCGTTTTTGGAAATATGATGTCTTGTGTGGATACGCATCAATTTCCGGTGTTAAAAGTACCCACGAACCGGCAACGCTAATTCATTGTGGAGTAAAGAAATAGCACGAGGTGGAGAAAATCCGAAATGGGACAAACCTGCAAAATCCCGATTTTCGCATAAAGCCGGAATTATACGACGATCAGCAGGGGCGATTCCAGAATGTCCTTGATGTTTTTAAGGAAGATCGACGCTCCGGCGCCGTCTACAACGCGGTGATCAAAGGCTAGGGAAAGCCCCATCTTTTTACGGTTGACTACTTGCGCACCCTGGAGTTTCAGTTCGTCGTCCACGGCGCAGACCCCAAGAATGGCCGCTTCGGGGGGATTGATAATCGGAGTAAAGGCGTTAATTCCGAACATGCCGATATTGGACACGGTAAAGGTGCCGCCGCTCATTTCATGGGGGGCGAGTTTCCCTTCCCGCGCTTTGGCGGCAAGGTCCGCCGCCGCCGCGGAAAGTTCCGCCAAGGAATAATCTTGGGCATTGTGGATAACCGGCACCAGAAGGCCCCGCCCGGTTGCCACCGCCATCCCCAGATTGACGGAGCCTTTGTACACAAGAGCATCTCCGTCCAGCGTCGCATTGATTTGGGGATTGGACAGAAGCGTCCTGACCGCTGCCGCCAGGACAAAATCGTTGATGGTGATTTTCGCTTTTGCGCCGGAAGAGGCAAGATCGTTGTTTAATTCCTCCCGCAGTTCCAGCAGGCGGGTAACATCCGCCCGTATATGCAGTGTAACTTCCGGTATGGTCCGTCGGCTTTCGCTCATACGCTTCCCCGTAACGCGCTGGATATTCGTAAGGGCTACGCGGGTGTCGGGGAGAGCGGCCGCTCCGGCCGGCCGGCGGGCGCTTTTCCCCACCGCCAGGTCGCCGCTGAAGATTTTCCCGCCAAAGCCGGAACCTTGAACGCCGTCCAGGGAAATACCTTCCGCCGCGGCGATACGTTTTGCAAGCGGAGTCGCAACGGGCGCGGATTTCAGGGTGGATTCAACATCAGCGCGGGTAATCTCGTTGTATTTACCGCCGGGGACAAGGGCGGCTAAATCAATGCCTTTTTCTTTCGCCAGCGCCCGCGCGGCGGGAGTTGCCCGGACGCCGCCTGAAGTGTCGGCCTGCGCCGCTGCGTTAGTCGCGGCTTTGGCTGCCGCCGCGGGAACGGAGCCTGCACCCCCGGAATTTGCGGCGCGGCTCCCTTCGGCGGGGACCGCTTCGCCGCTCTGCCCTACCCAGGCGATAACTTTGGTAACGGGAACGGTTTCCCCGGCCTTGCCTAAAATGGCAAGAATTACCCCGTCGTAGTCGGACTCCAGTTCCATCGCCGATTTATCGGTTTCAATCAGGGCAACAATGTCTCCTTTGGAAACCCTGTCCCCTTCCTTAACCCGCCATTCAATAATAACGCCTTCTTCCATTGCCATGCCCGTCTTGGGCATGATGATTGAATTAGCCATGCGCCCTCCTTATAAAACCGCAAAATGCAGAGTATTTTGCAAGACTTGGACTTTCAATCGGAAAGTTGAAACCTTCATGTCTTTAGCCCACTGTTAAATAGGTTCCCGAACGAGTCAAAGCAGGGATTCAATTGCGGCGCGAATCTTTTCTTCAGTAGGAACAACCTGGGCTTCCAGATGAAGATTATAGGGTATGGGCACGTCCAGTCCGCCCAGCCGGCGTATGGGAGCGTCCAGGTAGAAAAACGCGTCGCTGTCCGCGATCACGCCGGCAATCTCCGCACCGTAACCCCCGGTCTGGGGCGCTTCGTACACAATAAGGCAGCGGCCGGTTTTTTTGACCGAAGCGAACAGGGCTTCTTTGTCCAGGGGAACCAGGGTGCGGATATCCACCACTTCAACATCATAGCCTTTGGTTCCCGCCAGTTCTTCCGCTGCTTTAAGGCAGCGGGGAACCATACGGCCGTATGTAATGATCGAAAGGTCCTTGCCGTTCCGCTTTACAGCGGCCTTGCCCAGTGGGATGGTATAGTCCTCACCTGGTTCGGGAACCGGCCCCTTGGTCCGGTACAGGAGTTTTTGTTCGAGAAACACCACCGGATTGGGATCATAAATCGAAGCCTTCAAGAGGCCCTTTGCGTCATAAGGGGTGGAAGGGATAACCACCTTTAATCCGGGGATATTGCTTACCCAGGCTTCGGGGCTTTGGCTGTGCTGTTCCGCCGCTCCCGTGCCGGAGCCTCCGGGCGCGCGGAGCACCAGGGGAACGGATCCCTGGCCGCCGAACTGGAAGCGGTTTTTCGCCCCCTGGTTGATAAGCTGTTCCATTGCCAGGGTGATAAAATCGCTGAACATTATTTCGATAATGGGGAGCAGGCCCGTCATGGCCGCGCCCACGGCGCACCCGGTGATGGCCAGTTCCGAAATCGGCGTATCCAGCACCCGCCCCGGCCCGAATTCCTCAAACATGCCGCGGGAAACGCCGAAAGCGCCCCCGTACACTCCCACATCTTCACCTAACAGGATGATACGTTCATCCTTCCTCATCTCCTCGCTCATTGCCTCTCTGAGGGCATCCGCGTAGGTTATTTCACGCATTACCGACTCCTTGGGTTACAGCACAAAGCCGTTTTTGGGCTTCTGGTCACGGACATCGCCTGAGGCGTACACGTCATCAAAAATCCGTTCAATGGGCAGTTCCGGCGAAGCGTTGGCAAAATCCACCGCCGCCGCAATATCCTCCCGGGCTTTTTTATCAAACCCGTCCAGCTCGGCCCCGGTAAAAATCTTTTCCTTTATCAGATATTCCCGGTAACGCTTAATGGGACATTTTTCTTTCCATGCCGCCACTTCTTCCTTGGTCCGGTACAACTGGGAATCGCTTTTTGAATGGCCCATCCAGCGGTATGTGTTAAGCACCATGAACATGGGGCCGTTTTGCAAGACATACTCGCGGGCTTTTTTGGTTTCTTCATAAATGGTGAGCACGTCGTTTCCGTCCAGGGCAATTCCCCTCATTCCGTAAGAAGACGCCCTGACGGAAATATCGTCGATGTGCATGGATTTGCTTATATGGGTGGACATGCCGTAAAGGTTATTGGTACAGACAAAAAGAACGGGAAGCTGCCATACCGACGCGAGGTTTAACGATTCATGAAAGGCCCCTTCGTTGGCAGCCCCGTCGCCGAAGAAACTTACGGTGATATTCGGTCTTTTGAAGTATTTTTGGGACAGGGCCGCTCCGGTCGCTACGGGAATCCCTCCGCCGACCACGCCGTTGGCCCCCAGGCTCCCCACGGAAAAGTCGGCGATATGCATACAGCCCCCCTTTCCTTTGCAGTAGCCCGTTTCCTTACCCAGAAATTCGGCCATCATCTTTTTTATATCCATACCTTTGCCGATGGCCTGGTTGTGTCCCCGGTGGGTCTGAGCGATCATGTCCTCTTTTTCGAGCGCGGCGCAGACCCCCACCCCGGTAGCTTCTTCCCCGACGCAGAAATGGGCGGTCCCGTGAACCTTGCCCTCCACAAAAAGCCGGGCGGCAGTTTCCTCAAATATACGGGTTTGTACCATCTTCAGATACAGTTCCCCATATAGTTCCTTGGGCAGCGTCATTCAGTGCCTCCTCTAGAGAATAGACTTATCCGGAAACTTCAGTTTCCGGATAAGTTCCTTAATAAAACCACAAAATGCGGAACATTTTGCAAGACTTGGACTTTCCATCGGAAAGTTTGGGACCCTCTGGCCTTTAGCCCGCTGTTAAATAGGCTCCCGAACAAGTCAAATATACTGTATTATGCACGCTTTACAGAGATTTGTCAATTGTAAAATAAAAAGCACAGTTGTTTTACAATTGCGATGATTCTGCATTGGAGAAGGAAAATTTAGCCATAGCGCGCACAAAGGGAAACGGGCTTCGGTTACGAAATAGTTTTCCGCAGTTCGTCGGGCATGGGCGGTTTGTCCTGGCCGTAATATTTGAAGGTATCGGCGGCCTGCTGCCATTGCTCCGGTTTCAGGCAGGCTACCTTGTCGCTCATGCTCCTCGCGTACACATAGGTCTTTGCCGCTTCTTCAAGATAAACGCAGGAATACAGGGCCTCCTTCAGAGTGGTCCCGATAGCCATAACCCCGTGGCTCTTGAGGATCACCGCCAAGGTGCTGCCGGCGTTGTTTACCGTCTGGATGCCCATGTCGATACTCGCGGCGGACGAAAAAGGGCACACCTTGACCGGGCCTTTGGTCGCGTTGGGAAGGGTAGTCACCACGCAGGGCAGCTCATCGGTTACCAGGCCGACCGCGGTGGCAAAAGGCTGGTGGGTATGGATCACCGCGTTGATGTGCGGCATTTTTTTGAAGATATAAAGCAGCGCTACCGTATCAACCGAAGGCGCCCGCTCGCCTTCAATGATCGTTCCCTCAATATCCATTACCAGCACATCGGAAGGAACCATGTCCTCATAGACCATTCCCGACGGGGTCACCAGTATTTCGCCGGAAAGAAGCCGCAGGCTGACATTTCCTCCGGAAAGGGCGATTAACCCGTAACGGTCCAGCTTGGTACCCGCAATTCTTACTTCTTCCCGTTCTTTTTCGTAAAGCATCACTTTTCCTCCGTTATGCCGCCCCGGATATCCCGCCTGCGGTACATCATTAGAGTTGTTCGGAAACCTCAGTTTCCGAACAACTCTATTTCATAAAGCGGTTAAATATTTCCAGGTTTACTTCTTTAAGCGCGTCCTGGAGCCTCAAATAAATATTTTTGTAATAATCGGTATACTGTTCGTGTTTTTTCATGTCCGGCTCAAAAACCGCGCCGCTCCGGTATACGGCCTTAATCGCGTCTTCTTCATTCCGGTACAGGCCGGCCCCAATCCCCGCAAGCATCGCTGCGCCGAGCGGGGTTGCCTCGTAGAGTTCAGGTATTTCCACCGGAAGCCCCAGTATGTCGGCCTTGGCCTGCATCCAAAAACGATTCTTCACGGCCCCGCCGGTCGCCTTGATTCCTGTAACCGCTTCGCTGGAACCGGAGGTCATGGCCTCAAACATTTCCCTGGTTTTGTAGGTAAGTCCCTCCACGGTCGCCCGGATAATATCGCTCCGGCTCACGCGGTTGTTAAACCCGGCGTAAGAACCCAAAGACGCAGGCTCTACCCTGGGCGCGGTGGAACCGGAAAAATGGGGCAGGAAGGTACATCCGTGGGAGCCGGGCTCCGACTGTTCTGCCTCCGCCATAAGATTTTCCCAGACATTCTCATCATTGGGTTTGCCGTAGTTGTCTTTCAGCCACTCCATCATGTCGCCTGAAATTGCCGAGGAAATGCCGCACCACACGTTACGCGCCACATGGCTTTCGATATAATAATAATTATCGGTATAGGCGGTATTCACTTTGGTCATGCCCCGGACAAGCATTTCCCAGGTGCCGTTAATGTCCATCAGATCGCCGCCGGAATTGATGCTTGCCGCTAGGGCCGCGCAGATATAATCATGCCCGCCCAGCACGACCAATTCATCCCCGGAGAGGCCCGTCTCGGCGCAGACATCAGGCAGCACTTTTCCCAATACCGTGCCGCTCTGCGTCGGCTTGGGCAGGATGTGGCCGGGCAGCTTCAATTTGGAAATGATTTTTTCCGACCAGGTATGGGTTTGCTGTACCATAGCGGAAAAAGTGGAAGCCATGGAGAAGTCGGTAACTTTTGCCCCGGAAAGTTTGAAGTTGACATAGTCCTCAATGAGGAGCCACTTGTCGGCCTTTTCGATAATCTCAGGCTTGTTCTGCTGCATCCACATAATACGGTAGATGCTGTTTATCACCATGGGTCTCATGCCGGTCTCGGTGAACATCTCTTTTTCGTCGATTATATTCCGTGTTTGTTCAAACTGCGGCAGGGTCCGCTGGCAATGCCAGGAAATGAGAGGGTATAACTCCCTGCCGTCTATGTCCAGGGGAAGCCCGTCCATGCCGAAACCGGTTACCGCGATAGCCCGCAATTTCCCGCCCGCGGGAATGTCTTTGACCGATTGGGAGATTACCGTCTTGACGCTGGCCCAGACATCTTCGTGTTTCCACACACACCAGGACGGGTGGGCGGGATCGTCATTGCTTACATCAAGTTTGCAGGCGGCGCCGGCGGCCGGCTTGCCGGACGTGTCGTAAATCACCGCCTTTACGCTGGTTGAACCAAGATCAATACCCATTAACAAATCCATGATTCCTCCTTCAATAAATACCGGAATACCGGCTAATAGAGTTGTACGGAAACTGAAGTTTCCAAACAACTCTAATATCTGCCGTAATCGTCTATCACTTCCAGCATGGCCTTGTAATTTTGGGGGTTGATGGAGCTATGTATGGAATTACTGGAAGAACACACATAGCCGGTTTTCCCCTTTGCCACATCAATGCAGTGTTTCGTTTCCGCCACCGTTTCATCAACCGTGCCGAAAACGAGCGTAGTCGCGCAGTTCACATTGCCCTTGATGGCGATGCGGGAACCGTAGGTGTCCTTGATGTACTTGAGGTCCATGCCCGCCAGGGGATCAATGGGATCAAGCAGATCGATACCCGCGTCAAGGTAATAGTCAAGCAGGGGCATGATATAACCGTCGGTATGTTTAAGCAAAAAGAAACCCAGGTCCTTGTACGTGCCGATGATCCGTTTAAGCTCAGGATAAAAGATATCTTCAAATATGGCGGGCGCGATCGTCGGCCCCCGGCTGTCCGCCACATCGTCGCCGGTCCAGATAAACTTGCAGCCCGTTTTTGCCGCTTCCCGGGCCAAAAGAATCTGCTCGTCCACCGTCATCTTTATCAGGGCTTTAATGAACTCAGGCTCCTCCACGATATTAACGAGGAAATCCTCGTAGGGCATGAGCCGCGAGGGAATGGACCAGATGTCGTTCATATGTAGTATCACGGCCTTTTCCCTGCCGTACTTTTCCAGCAGCCCTTTCAGGCTTTTGAAGCGCCCTTCCTTATAAGGGTCAGGCGGCGTGTAAGCCTCAAGCTCTTCCATGTTGTGAATAACGCCGTCGATGGGAAAAGAATGGGCCTCTTTGGTGTACTTCTTGATCATCCCCCATTCGTCCTTAAAACTGCCGTCCCCAAGATTCTCCACACTGTAGTCAATATCCACACACACCGCGTCGGTAAAAGCGGCGCTGAATTCCTCAAAAGTGTGACCGCCGGGCATTAAAGCATCCACCACCACTTTATCAATGAGCCATTCAAAATGGGGAGTCCTGTCCAGCGGCTCCCGTTTAAGCGCCGCAGTTACCCGTTCCAGTGAATTCATACCAAACCTCCTTTTATCCTGATTCTGAAATCCCCGCCGCCGCGCAGTGCTATTGCAAAAAATGATTCGGCAGTCCCGCGATGGGACTGCGGGCCATGAAAATACCACCCGCCCCCCGTCTGTCCGCAAGCTGTTCCTGCGTGTACCCATACCGGGCGGTAGTAACATAAAAGTCCCGCATGTCGCCGCCGCCGAAACCGCAGGCGCAGACTTGTTCCACCGGAAACGGTATGTCCGCCTTCCAGCGCAGGTTTTTATCCCAAACGCTGATTGTTCCGCTCCAGTGGCAGATGTACAGATTGCCTTCGATATCGACGCTCATACCGTCCGGCGTCCCCTGTTTTCCGTTAAAGTCAAGCGCCGTCCGGCAGCCCCCCGCCCCGCGCGCGGGATCGTAATCCCACTCAAGCAGCCGCTTATTGTAAGTATCGGCAACCCACATTTTGGTATTGTCGAGGTTCCAGACCATGCAGTTCAACTGATTCACCCCGTCAAGGAGTTTTTTAACCGTACCGTCCCGCTCAATCTGATAAAACGCGCCGGTCTGTTCAGGCGTGTAATGGGGAGTGGTGTAACTCTTCGCCAGGCTGCTCGTATAAATCCGGCCTTCCGAATCAATGCGCGTGTCGTTGTAACAGTTTTTTTCATTCCCCGGCTCAGGACAGGCGATAAGCGACAAGACCCCGCTCTCCTTGTCCAGCCGGTACATCCCGTCTTCCAGAGCCGCGAAGAGCACGCCGGGGTCCTCCGAGGGGACTGCCGACCCGATCCGTTTGCCGGTGGACCATTTCCGTTCCGCCCCGCTCGCCGGATGGTACTCGAAAATCTCTCCCTCGAACATATCCGTCCAGTACAGACAGTTATTCCGCCTGTCCCAGATGGGAGTTTCCGCCAGGCACACATTAGCGTCATGGGCCAGTTCAAATTGCATAAAATCCCCGCTGCGAATAGCAAATAGTAGGGCTGATTTTAGCATTTGTCAAGTATTTGTTTTGTTTTTTTACATTTTTTTGATGCGCCCGACCAGCTGAGGCAAACAACCAGGGTCGGGGGAAAGGCTGGAAGCATATAAGCGCCGTTCATGGAAGACCTTATCCCCGCTCTCCCGGGTCGCATCAATAACCCCGATGGACTTGATACTCTTTCAGGGCAAACAGATAATCAGCCTGGGCAGCAACAATCCCGCCTATATCAGCCAGCTTTTCAAGCAGGAAACCGGGCGGTTTGAAAAAACAACGCCCTCAATATTTAAGGCTGTTATAAAAGATACATCTTCCGGGAAATCATAAACCCTTACAAGCGCACCGGGAATATTCATACATGGTTTTTCCTGGCGCCAGGCCTTACGATTTTCACATTTTGGACAAACAAACCCTTAGGGAAAACGCAGCCCGTATAGATAGAGTCTGTCCATAATGTAGACACATTATGGACAGACTTCCTTAAAAAACACATTTTCGCAGCCGTTAGGCGAGAAAATGCAATGTCTGTCCGCAAAGCAACCGACTTTGTGGACAGACACTAGATAATCCCGGCATTGATCTTCACTGTAAAACTGCCGATTGAACTCATCAACCGTCATGGGATATTCTATCATGGCACTATTGCAAAAAAATCCACAAGCGCAACAGGCTGCTGGATTACCGCAAAAATCACTTTACATTAATTCCGCGCTGAGCGGGTGTTTCAGTACTGAATCGTCAAGTACGATAAGCACCCGGCCTTCCCGAAGGAGCCGGCGGTTTTCTTCCCGCGAGATGATGAGCAGGGCGTCTTCCCTGTCGATAATGGGATCGGTAGGGTTGATGCCGAACACGCCGCGGGCGAAAATCCGCAGGGGCCGCTCTCCCACAAGGGAGGCGGCTTCCGCCGAGAGGCCCGAGGGGCTGTCTGCGAAAATGTCCCGCGCCGAGGCGTAGTGGGCCATGATTGCGGCGGCCGGTTCCAGCATGCCCCGCTCAAAGATCAGGTTCATGTCGGTGTCCCAGATTTTCGGGAAAAGGCAGGGCACGGTCTTCGCCGAGGCGCGCCTGCCGTGGATGGGCAGATCTTCACTCGCGATGATGATGATCCCCGTGTAGGCCGGGGCGGCAACGGGGCTGAGTGTCCGAAGGGTTTCGGCGGGGCGGGTGTGGCGGAAGAGGGCGGCGCTCAGACGGTCAATGCCCAGGGTGTATGAGGCAGAAAGATAGCGGAGGTCGGGCGTCATGGCGGGGGGGACACTTCCGGCGGTCAAGGCCAAGTTTTCCGCTTCGGCGAGGCTCCATTCCCCCCGGCCGATAAGGTCGGCGACGGTGGAGGAGGAATCGGCTAAGAGGCCGAGGATGCCCGGCCTAATCAGACGGAGGTATTCGTCGCCGATTAGCGCTTCCCCGCGGGTCCTGGCTGCGGGCAGCCTGATGCCGGCTGGCGCCAGTTCCAGGGAAAGAGAGGCGCTGATCTTCATTCTGTCCCATTCCACGATACCGCTCATGCTGACGCCGTTTTCAGCGAAGGCCGGGGCGGCGACAAGAAGAAAGAAAAAAAACACAAAGAGATACAAAGAGGCGCACAGGGAAGAAAAGGGGAAAAAGGCATGGTTTTCAAGCAAAAACCTTCGTGTTTCTTTGTGTTCCTTTGTGGTTAATTTGTTCATTATGTTCTGCACCTTTTCTCCAGAATACCTTCAGGCCAAGCCCCAAGGTGACGTATTCGGAACTAGCAGTAAGAGCCTCGGAATGCGTAAAATCGTGCATTTCTTTATACGAATTACGCAAAGTTCCACAGTTTCCCGGCAGGATGATTAAGCTAAAACTCAGGATAATTCCAAAGAAAAATAACCACGGAAACACACGGAGTTTTGGTTGCAAATCCATATATTTGTCCGTTCTGTCCGTGCCGTCCGTGGTTAGTTTTTTCTATAGTCACTCATATCAGTGTGTTTAGTCCAATCAACCTGCCAGCTTACCTCTTATTTATTTATCGGTACTTTCAGTTGTTTTCCAACAGAGAGGATTTGATTCAGTTCCATGCCGTTTTCCCCGGCCAGTTCCAGGGGATCAACTCCGTAGGAGAGAGCCAAAGACCAGAGGGTATCCCCTTTTTTAGTCACATAAATACCGGTAAACGGACGTTCCGCCCCGGCGGCGGCCGATTGAGGAGCCGCGCCGCCCTGATAGGGCGCGGTTTCCCTGAACGCGGGTATGACGACGGTTTCCCCGATTTTGAGGTAACGCTTGAGGATGCCGGGGTTGTGCTGTTCGATAAGGTTGAGGGGGACGCCATAATGGCGGGCCAGCGCCGAGAGGGTGTCGCCGTATTTAACCGTGTAGCGGTAGTATTGCAGCAGTTTGAGGTCTTCGCGCTCAAGCGCCGCGGTCACCAGGGGATAGGCGGCGGCGGGCACCTTGAGCCGGTACGCGCTGTCAGAGGGGGTGATACCGTGAAGCAGTTCCATGTTCCCCAGCTGCAGCAGTTCCCGGTCGACGCCCGCCTCCGCCGCGATAAGATCGACGGAAGCCTGCCTCCCCACCGGCACGGCGGTCCACTCGATGGCCTCAGACCAGTAATCAAGGCCGAAGCGGCGGGGCTGGGACAGTATCCACGCCACGGCCACCAGTTTGGGCACGTACTGGATTGTTTCGCTTTTGAGTTTTTTTTGGGCGGAGAGAAGCCAGTAATCGCGGCTGCCGGTCTGCCGCACTATCCGGCTTATCCCGCCCAGGCCGCTGTTGTAGGCGGCCAGCGCCAGGGGCCAGTTTCCCAGGGCGCGGTAATTTTCTTCGAGCTTCCGTAGCGCCCCCACGGTGGATTTCTGGAAATCACGGCGCTCGTCCACCAAATCGTTTACCTGCATGTTGTACGGGCCGATGCTGTTCAGCATAAACTGCCACAGCCCCACCGCGCCGGAGCGGCTCTGCGCCGAAGCGAGAAAGCCCGACTCGATTACCGGCAGATACAGCAGTTCCGGCGGCAGGTTCCGCCTGGCGATTTCCTCTTTGATAAAAGGCAGGTAGACGCTCCCCCGCCGTATAACGGCGTTGAGCCAGGCGATACCGCCGGGCGCGGAATACTGTTCGATATACCGCTTGGTGAGGGGCTGTTCCAGCGCCGAAGAAGTCAAAAGCGAGTTATGCGCAAACGGTACGCCTTCCGGCGAATGACGGACGGGAGAAGCCGCGTCATAAATGGGAACGCACCTCAGCGGGCGCTCTTCAGCCGCGGGAAAATCGGCCGCCCAAACCACCGTCAAGACGCCCGCGAAAAAGAATAATAGCAGCACAATTTTTTTCTTCATGCTGTTTTCCCTGTTATCAGTGTCCACGGATAACTCCGCAACCATTTTCCCGGTACTCCCAAGTGATGTAGACTATTGTATAATCATAGAAGAAACATCTTTCTGTCAATACCTCGCGTTGCCCAATAATTAGAGTCTGTCTATGAATGTAGACACATTATAGACAGACTACCTTAAAACAGGCATTTTGCGCACCGTTTTGGTACAAAACGGGAGCAAATGCAAGGTCTGTCCATAAAGCAACCGACTTTATGGACAGACACTAAATAATTAAAAAGCCATTAATGGCATAAAGGAGTTGCAATGAACGCTAATCCAGAAAAATTAAAAATATGCTACATCGGCGGCGGGTCACGAAATTGGGCCTGGGTTTTTATGAAGGATCTGGCTTTTGAAAAAGAAATCGCCGGGACGATATACCTCTACGATATTGACGCGGAGGCGGCGCGGGCCAACGAGGAACTGGGCAACAAGGTAATGGCCGCCCACAATCCGGGGCAGTGGATTTTCAGAACCGAGACATCTCTGGAAAAGGCCCTGAACGGCAGCGATTTTATTTTTATTTCGATACTGCCCGGTGATTTTGAGGAAATGGCCGTTGATGTCCACGCGCCGGAACAATACGGCATTTACCAGCCGGTGGGGGACACTGTGGGGGCGGGCGGGCTTAACCGCGCCCTGCGGACGATTCCCATGTATGTGGAAATCGCCGAAGCCGTAAAAAAATGGGCGGGCGGCGCCTGGGTCCTCAACTATACCAACCCCATGTCCGTCTGCACGAGAACCCTGTACCGTATCTACCCGGAAATCAGGGCCTTCGGCTGCTGCCACGAGGTTTTCGGGACGCAGAAACTGCTGGCGGAAGCGGCGCTACAGTGCGGCCTTGCCGCCGGGGAGGAGATACGGCGGGAGGATATTGTCACCAACGTGGTGGGGATTAACCACTTCACCTGGATAGACCGGGCCTCGTGGAAAAACCACGACCTCTTTCCCTGTTTTGCCCAGTTCACGGAACGTTTCGGCGAAACGGGATTCAGCGGCGGGGCGGATCACAACTGGTTCAACAGCTATTTTACATCCGGCGAGCGGGTCAAGATGGACCTGTTCAGGCGTTACGGGATCATCGGCGCGGCGGGAGATCGGCATCTGGCGGAATTCTGCCCGCCCGGCTGGTATCTTAAAAACGAAGAGCAGGCAAAGTCCTGGCAGTTCTCCCTTACGCCGGTTTCCTGGCGGATACAGCAGCGGGACGATCTGAAACAGAAAAGCAAAGCCTACCGCGACGGCCAGGAAACGATGATACCGGAACATTCCGGCGAAGAGGGCATCCGCCAGATCAAGGCCCTCCTTGGCCTGGACAGCTTTGTCACCAATGTGAACCTGCCCAACCGGGGACAGATGCCCGGCTTTCCCTCCGGCGCGGTGGTGGAGACCAACGCCTTTTTCAGCCGCGACAGCGTTCAGCCGGTAATTACCGGCGGCATGCCCAACCCCCTGCGGAACATGACTCTCCAGCATGTGGAAAATCAGGAAGGGATCATCGACGCCGCGCTGGAACGGGATTTGGAAAAGGCTTTCCGCGTATTCCTGAACGATCCCCAGGTGAGGACCATCCCCAGGGAAGACGCGAGAGAACTCTTCAAGCTGATGACTTCAAAAACGCTGCCGCCTTCTTTGGGATACGGGACGCTGTAGGCAATTCACAGTAATTCCGAATTCAACCACGGACAAAAGAATGAATGAAGAATGAGCAATGCATGCAAGTAACAAAGAGCACCCCTGCGCTCTTTTGGAAAAAAATGGAAGATGCCGGCTGGCGCAGGCTAATGAGCCTCCGCGGGGCAAGCCCCGCGGTATCTTTAGCGTTGGGTTGTACCGGAACGGAGGCTCGTTCGAGAGGAAATTTATTATACCCTCCCCCGCGTAAGCGGGTTCTTGGCTTAATACCAAAATTTTGTAAGCGTTGCGTCATTTGAGCCGGAGCAGAGCTCCGGGGTATTAAACCAGACTTTCGAATAAAGTTCTTAAAAAAAAGAAACCGCTCTGCGGACCTCAATACCGCCCTGCCGCCGTTCATGTTTGAGGTTCTTTACGATTTGGATTCCCGGCTTATTGTACTTTTCGCAAAAGTACGCGAGGTTTTTGCTGATATCCGCATCGGAAAGCTTTACCTCCGCGAAAAAACGGATAGCCCCGTTTTCGGCATAGCAAAAATCAACTTCCCTGCCGTCCTTGGTCCTGATGTAATGCAGGGTTGCCCGTATACCCCGGATATCTTCCGCCGCCGCAGCCTCCTTTGCCAGAGACAGCGCGGCCAGATTTTCAAATTTGGCGCCATCGTCACCCAGCACCATGCCCGTATCGTAAAAGTAGATTTTCGGTTCTTTCAAAAGGGACCGGGCTATATTATCCGAAAAAGGGCTAAGCCTGAAAACAATGTTGAGGGCTTCGAAAATTTGCACATACTTTTTTACCGTGCCGGGGGAAACCCCCAGATCCCGTGCTATCGAGGAATAGGAAACCGGCGAGCCTGTCCGTTTCCTTAAAAGTTCTAAAGTCAGGGCAAGGGACTTAAAATCGCTTAATCTTTCAAAGTCAAGGACATCCTCCCTGATTAGCCCGTCCACATACTGATTCCTCCAGCGTAAGGCCCAGGCCTCGTCTTCCGCCAGAAACGGTTCCGGAAAATCGCCCCGGGCGGCGAAAAGGATACCCCGGTCAAGGAAAGCCCCGGCGGTTTTAGGCTGGACGGTCCCGGAATCGCCATAATTGGCGGCGGAGACAACAACCGGGGCGTTTCTGACGGCGTTAATCAAATTCCGCAAGGCCCGGTCATCGTGGACACTGAGCCGCGCCGCGCTTTCCTGTACGGCCGTCTCTACGTTGATGCCGGAAAGACGGTAACGGCGGCTGCTTCCGGCGTTTACCAACTGCCCGGTGATCACATAGGACGCGCCATGAATTTGCCGATGGACACGGCGGTCTCGTCGCTCACATCCCCGGTCATCTGGAAATTAAGCTCCTTGTACGCAAACTCAAGATTCCGGCGGTCCGCCACTTCAAGATCGCCGTCCACCAGGGCCCCGGTCAGCTCGTCCATGATATACTCGGAGAGGTTCCCATGCTCCGAGGCAAAGGCGGCGATGACCACCCGTGTTCCGCCGGGTAGTTCCGCTGCCAACTTCTCCGCGGACTGCCCTATGGCTTCCGCAAGGCTTACGCCGTCCCCGCTTCCGCCGGTGGTGGCGCATGACAAGAGGACGGCAAAAGCCAGGCTTAAAACCAACTTTACGCCTAACTCATGCCGCCCCGCCAGGCAGGTCTCCACCGTTACCCGCGCCGTGTGTGGGGGGCTATTGAAACGTTTGCGAACATTGAATTTTTACCTCTGGTCATTGGTAACGGCAATTGTTAAAGTGCCGCAAAGTTTGTTTGAAGGATGATACAAGATAGATTTCGGGAAAGGCCGCAATTCCGATTTCAGGATAACCACGGACCAACACGGACAAAAGAAAAGAGAGCGTCATTGCCGCAAAATCAGCATAGTTTCAATCTTCATTCTCCATTGCTCCTTCTTCCTTCTTCCTTCATCCGTGGTTGAATTCGGAATTCCCGCTGTAGGAGCCGATGGCTTGACTATTCTCCTCCCCTTTTATAGGCTTAATTTATGTGGAAAAACGAGGAGGCGTTCTTTATTCCGGGGCTGATTGTCAAGATTCTCGCGGGTTTAACCATTGTTATCGCGGTGGTGATCGGTATAGGGCTGGGCCTGTCCCTGGCGGAAACCGCGAACATCAAAAACCAGGAAAATTTTGTTGAATTCGCCCCGGCCCTGCCGACCAAGGTGCTGGACATTAACGGAACCCTGATCACCGAATTTTCCGCCGAAGAAAAGCGGGAACTGGTTTCCCTTAACGAACTGCCCCGGCACCTTATTCAGGCGGTGCTTGCCAGGGAAGACCCCGACTTTTACAACCACCGCGGCTTTAGTGTCCGCGGCATCGCGCGGGCGGCTATGGGGCGGCTTATCGGTAAAAATTTGGGCGGCGGCTCAACCATTACCCAGCAGGTAGCGGGAACCCTGTACACCAACCGGAGCGAGTATACCTACCGCCGGAAGATCAGGGAGCTTTGGTGGGCCTTCCAGATGGAACGGCGTTACACGAAAAACGAGATTCTCGAAATTTACCTTAACTATATGTACATGGGGCCGGGGACCTACGGAGTGGAAGCGGCAAGCAAATATTTCTTTAATCACAGCGCCAAAGAGATCACTCTGGCCGAGGCGGCGCTGCTGGCCGTACAGCTTTCAAGCCCCTCGCGCTTCAACCCGCTTGATAATCCCAACGAGGCCAGAAGCAGGCAGCGTTATGTGCTTGATCGCATGATCGAGTTCGGCTACACCACTGAGGAAGAGGCGGAAGCGTCCTTCAATGAGTACTGGGACAATTACGATTACACCAGGGCCTCCACCGCGGCGTATTACAACCGCGAGGACAAGGCCCCCTGGTTCAGCGAGTATGTCCGCCGGGAACTGGACGGGCTGATGTATGGCACGATGGACTATTACCGGGACGGGTACACGGTGCTTACGACGCTGGACCTGCGCCACCAGGAAGCGGGGGCGAAATTTATGGCCGAGGGGCTTGCCAGGGCAAACAGGGAATTTGCCCGCTCCAAAACGCGCAGCTATGCGCAGGCCGAACGCACCTATATCCCCATCGTGGAGCTGCTAACCCTCGCCTTTGATCTGGGCGATGTCCACGCGACCGCAGCGGGACAGAACGAACAGAAGGCCCTCTCCCGTTACACGAAAACCATTAACCCCATTGTGGATATGGCGGCCATGGTCTTCGGCGTCCAGGACCTTAAAGTGATCACCAATACCGGCTTCAGCAACCTCAAGGTAAACACCGAGCAGAACGTGGTCGAAGGGGCGCTGATCTCCATTGAAAACGAAACCGGTTATATTACCGCCATTATCGGCGGCTCCAAATACGACGAATCGAACCAGCTGATCCGGGCCACGCAGGGCAACATCCAACCCGGTTCTTCCTTCAAGCCCCTGTACTATTCGGCGGCCATAGACAGCCGTAAGCTCACCGCGGCCTCCCTCATATACGACGTGCCGGTCGTGTTTCACAACGAGGACGGCACTCCCTATATTCCCCTTAACTTCAGAGGCGAATGGAAAGGCTCGGTGCTACTCTACAACGCCCTCGCCCACTCAATGAACGTGCCGTCCCTCAAGGTGCTGGATACCATCGGCTTTGACGCCGCCATTGACCGGGCGGCGGCGCTTCTGGGAATTACCGACCCGGCCCAAATCCGGCGGACTTTCCCCCGCGTGTATCCTTTGGGCCTGGGCATTATCTCCGCCTCGCCGCTGCGAATGGCGCGGGCCTTCGCGGTTTTCGGCAACCAGGGCCGCGATGTAACGCCCATCGCTATCCGCTCGGTGGAGGACCGCAACGGCAGGGTGGCGCTGGACGTGGAGCGGGACGTGCGCCTGCGGCAGCGCCGCATGGGCAGCGCCGTACAGGTGATAAGTCCCCAGAACGCCTACATCATGACGAAGATACTCGAAAAAACCGTGGAAGAGGGAACGCTGGCTAACGGCGCCGGCTGGGGATCAAAGTTTACGTTTAAGGACGAAAACGGCAAATCATTCAGGATGCCGGTGGCGGGCAAGACGGGAACGCCGCAGAACTGGTCGGACGCCTGGGCGGTAGGTTACAGCCCCTATTATTCCACGGCGATATGGTTCGGCTTTGACAAGCCCGGCAACTCCCTGGGCGTCGAACTTACCGGCTCCACCCTGGCCGGCCCGGTCTGGGGCGACTACATGCGGGAAATCCATCAGGGCCTGCCCCGCCGCGACTTTGTGCGGCCCGCCACGGGAATTATTGACGTAACGGTCTGTGCCAAATCGGGGCTGCTCAAAACCCCGTCCTGCAACGAGGGGGAGATTACGCTTCCCTTCCTGGAAGGAACCCAGCCGAGCCAGTACTGCGACATACACGGCGGCGGCAACGCCTCCTGGTCGGCGGGAATGGCTTTCCGTGTTTCAGGCGGCGGCGTACTCGGAATGGAAGAGGACCTTTTGCTGGGTTCCCTCACCATGCCGACCCTGCCCCTGGACCTGCTCCCCGAACTGCGGGATAATCCCGCGCCGGGGAATCAGACCAATCAGCGCAATACCATGCCGACCCTGCCCCTGGACCTGCTCCCCGAACTGCGGGATGATCCCGCGC
The DNA here is from genome assembly GCA_031279635.1 of Treponema sp. Taxonomy (GTDB): domain Bacteria; phylum Spirochaetota; class Spirochaetia; order Treponematales; family Breznakiellaceae; genus WQXQ01. The sequence continues at coordinate 17,960 of JAITIC010000156.1, forward strand.
CGGGGAACAATCAGACCAATCAGCGCAATCAGAATAACCGGAACAGCGGCGGCCGGACCAACAGCTCCGCAAACAGCGGCGCCAATTCCCAAAACACCGGACAGGGCGGTTTTCCCCGGTCTTTCAACAATACCAATCCCCTTCCCGCAATGCCGCTGCCGGAACCGGAAATCCAAACAGGAGAGCCGGCTCTTCCGCTTCCCGCGGCCGGCACGGAGACGGCGGAAGAGGGTATACTTACCGGCGCAAGCGGCGCGGCCGAAGAAGTAATAACGGACGAACCGGTTGAGGCCTCTCCGGTGCTGTATGACGACGATCCGGAGGGCGGATGGGAAATGCCTTCCTACAATCCCCTCCTTGACTAAAACAGGCAGGCTATGCAGGTTCCAATTAGGGATATCATTGTAAAAAAACGAATCCGCAAAGACATGGGAGATATAGGGGCTCTCGCGGAGAGCCTTAAAATCTACGGGCAGATCAGCCCCATTGTAATCAGCAGGAAAGGCATGCTCATCGCCGGCGGCAGACGGCTTGAAGCCGCTAAACTGCTTGGCTGGAGAACCATCAACGCGGTTATTTCCGAAACTTCCGGGGAGCTTGAACAGCTTGAACTGGAAGTCGAGGAAAATATACAGCGCCGGGATTTCAGCATGGAAGAGGTGTCCGAAGCCACCCAAAAGATATACCGCCTGCAAAACCCCGGCTTTTTCCGCCGCCTGCTCAACAGGATAATCCGGTTTTTCAAAAAGCTGCTGGCGGCGCTGTTCAGCGCACTGGACAAGAAGCGGTGAGCGGGGCTTTGATCTGAATGAGCCTCCCGGAGCAGAGCTTGGCAAGCGCAGCGTGCCGGGCAAGCATAGCTTGCCTTGGGTATTAAACCAGACTTTAGAATAAAACCCGAAAATATTCGCCGTTCGCTGACATTCTTAAATCTGTTGCTGCTAAAAACATCATCATGACAACAGTATAACCGAAAAAAACAGCTTAACAGGGAGAGTAAACCAATTCGCCGATGGCATGGCCGATGCTTTGGCGGGCGCTTCTATTTTCCCCCGCGCAGTTCCCAGGCTTTCTGCCTGAATTGGGCGTAGCGCAGTTTTGTTTTTGCGTTGTCTATCTCGAATTTAAGGTCGGCCGTTTCAAGGCTTTCTTTGGCCTCTTGTTCGGCGGCGCGGGCGCTGTCAATATCAATTTCTTCCGGCCATTCGGCGGTGTCAACCATTAGAACGGTTTTATGATCCTTCACTTCCAGAATGCCGTCGGTTATAAACGCGGAGCGCCATTTGCTTTCGGAATCCTTCACGCGGAGTATGCCGCTGACAGACGGCGCGGTAAAGGAGGAATGTTTCGCGTATACGCCGATCTCGCCGTCCACAAGGGTAAGGGTGATGGCCTCTACCTTGCCTGAGAAAAAAGGCCGGTAAGGGGTATGCACTTCAAAGTTAAACAGCGCGGCCATGGAAACTCCCGCGATTGACCGCGAAGCGCAAAGGCGGCAAAGGCCGCTTTAGCAGTGCGCGCATTTATGCCCTGGCCTTTTCGAGTACATCTTCGATGCTGCCTGCCATGTAGAAGGCCTGTTCGGGAATCGAATCGCACTCGCCGTCGAGAATCATCTTGAAACCCTTAATCGTTTCCTTTACCGGCACATAACGGCCCTGAATGCCGGTGAACTTTTCCGCCACAAAGAAAGGCTGGCTAAAGAAGCGCTGCACCTTCCGCGCCCTTGAGACGGTGATCTTGTCCTCGGCGGAAAGCTCGTCCATGCCGAGGATGGCGATGATGTCCTGCAATTCCTTGTATGTCTGGAGTATCTGCTGGGCGCGGCGGGCGGTGTTGTAGTGTTCTTCCCCGACCGCGGCGGCGTCAAGGATGCGGGAACTTGAGGCCAGGGGGTCCACCGAGGGGTAGATACCCAGCTCTACGATTTTTCGTGAAAGGGTTGTGGTGGCGTCCAGGTGGGCGAAGGTGGTGGCCGGCGCGGGATCGGTAAGGTCGTCGGCGGGCACGTAGACCGCCTGTATGCTGGTGATAGAGCCTTTGGAAGTGCTGGCGATCCGTTCCTGGAGGCTGCCCATCTCGTTTGCCAGGGTTGGCTGGTAGCCGACGGCGCTGGGGATGCGGCCCAGCAGGGCGGAAACCTCGGCGCCGGCCTGAATGAAGCGGAAAATATTGTCGATAAAGAGCAGCACGTTCTGGCCTTCCCTGTCCCGAAAATGCTCCGCCATGGCAAGGCCCGCCAGGGCAACCCTCATGCGCGCACCGGGAGGTTCGTTCATCTGGCCAAAAACAAGGGCGGTTTTTTCGATGACCCCGCTTTCGTTCATTTCCTTCCAGAGGTCCGCCCCTTCCCGTGAGCGCTCGCCCACGCCGGAGAACACCGAGTAGCCCGAATGTTCGGTGGCGATGTTGCGGATCAGTTCCATGATGATGACGGTCTTGCCCACACCGGCGCCGCCGAAGAGGCCGACCTTGCCGCCCTTTGCGTAGGGGGCGATAAGATCGATGACCTTGATGCCTGTTTCAAGCACTTCCGTGGCGGGCCGCTGTTCCTCGAAACTCGGAGCGGACCGGTGGATGGAGTTGTACTCTTTGGCGGTGAAAGCGCCTCTGTCGTCAATCGGATCTCCGGTAACGCTGAACATGCGGCCGAGCACTTCCCGCCCCACCGGAACGCTGATGGGGCCGCCGGTATCTTCGGCCTCAAGCCCGCGGGAGAGTCCCTCGGTAGCGCTCATTGCCACGCAGCGCACACAGTTGTCGCCGATGTGCTGTAACACTTCCAGCACCGGCTCCCGGTCTCCTGAACCGCCGGTTTTTACTTTCAAGGCGTTCAAAATCGCAGGAATCTGTCCCGGCTCAAAACGAAGGTCCACAACGGGACCGAGTATCTGGATTATATATCCTTTATTTGCCATCCTGCAATCTCCTATAAATCTCTATGGATCGAGGCTGTTTCAAAACCGTGCGCATGAGCGCACGGTCAATTAGTTTTGGAACAGGCACGATCATTTATCGCTCAAGGCGGTGGAGCCGCCTATAATTTCCGACATTTCCTGGGTGATGCCCGCCTGCCGCGCACGGTTGTAACTGATCTGCAGGGACGCGAGCATATCCTCGGCGCTTTTTGAAGCCTCGTCCATCGCGGCCATGCGGGCGCTTTGTTCGCTTGCATAGGCTTCCACTATTGCGCCGTAAAAAATGCCCTTGACATAGAGCGGTACCAGGGCGTCAAATACCGTTCCCTTTGAAGGGAGAAATTCAAACTGAAGTTCCACCCGCTTCATGTTTCCCGTGTTGGAAAGTTCACTCTGTATTTTTTCCGTGTTCAGGGGAAATATCTGCCGCTCGGCGGGCAGCAGTTTGATGGTACTGTACATGTGGGTATACACGACATGCACTTCGTCAAACATTCCCCAGAGATATTGTGACACGACATAATCGGCGATTTCCCCGGCGTGCTCCACCGTGGGCAGCTGCGAATGGAAAGAAAAGTTTTCCAGGATGACATAAGGCGAATGAATAAAATAACGGTAGCCGACCGAGCCGATGAGAATCAGCAGGGGATTTTTGACTCTGGAGCAGAGATCGTTCACCTGCCGGAAAATATTGGCGTTGTAGCCCCCGGCGAGTCCCTTGTCGCTGGTAATCGCCACAATAGCGGTACGGGAGGTTTTGTTCGCATCGGGTTCTCGGAAAAAGGCGCTCTCTACTTTGCCCGCGCTTGAAAGAATATCAAACATTGATTTCTGAATCCGGTTGAAGTACGGCTCGGTGTCCTCAAGTATCCGCCTGCCCTTGCGCAGCTTCGCGGTAGAGATGAGATTCATCGCCTTTGTAACCTGGAGCGTCTGCCTGATGGCCCGCATCCGCAGACGCACATCCCGTAAATTAGCCAATCCCCGCTCCTGTCAGACGCAACAAGCTATGCTTGTTTGAGCGCCTTGAAAGCTTCGGCAGCGCTCCGCAGTTCCTCTTCCTGCTCCGCCGAAACAACCCCGGTTTCCGCAATGCTCCGCATCAAATCGGCGTTGTGATTTTTAAGATACTCAAGATATGTTTTGACAAGGGAAGAAATAGCTTCCACCTTGACATCCATAAGATAGCCGTTGATAGCCAAAAAGAGAATCGCCATTTGTTCTTCCATGGAATAAGGCGAGTACTGGGGCTGCTTGAGCACTTCCATAAGCCGCTCGCCCTGAGACAGCTTGTCCTGGGTGGCTTTGTCCAGGTCGCTTCCGAATTGGGCAAAGGCGGCCATTTCCCGGTACTGCGCAAGGTCCAGACGCAGCCGGCCCGAAACCTTGCGGATCGCCTTTGCCTGTGCCGCCCCGCCGACACGGCTTACCGAAAGCCCCACGTCAATGGCAGGACGGAAGCCCGAATTGAACAGTTCCGAATCAAGGAATATCTGCCCATCGGTAATCGAGATAACGTTGGTCGGAATATAAGAGGAAATGTCCCCGGCCTGAGTCTCCACGATGGGTAGAGCGGTGATGGAGCCGCCGCCCCTGGCTTCGGAAAGTTTCGCCGCACGTTCCAGCAGCCGCGAGTGCAGGTAAAATACGTCGCCTGGAAAGGCTTCGCGTCCGGGCGGCCTGCGCAGCAGGAGGCTGATGGTACGGTAGGCTACGGCGTGTTTGGAAAGATCGTCATAAACCACCAGCGCGTCCTTGCCCTGGTGCATGAAGTGTTCCGCCATGGCAACCGCCGCGTAGGGAGCAAGATATTGAAGGGCCGCCGAATCCGAAGCCGAGGCCAGTACTACAAAGGTGTAATCCATAGCGCCGCGCTTTTCCAGATTGTTTACAATCGCCGCAACCGAAGAAGACTTCTGCCCGATAGCGCAGTAGACGCAGTACACGTTTTTTCCCTTTTGGTTGAGTATCGCGTCAATGGCAATGGCGGTTTTACCGGTCTGCCGGTCACCGATGATCAATTCCCGCTGGCCCCGCCCGATGGGGATCATGGCGTCCACCGCGATGGAGCCGGTCTGCAGGGGAGTGTCCACGCTGCCCCGGTCAATGACCGGCGCGGCGGGGGTTTCCACCGGCAGCCAGGCTTCAGCGTTGATCGGGCCTTTGCCGTCAATGGCCTCGCCCAGCGGATTGACCACCCGGCCGAACAGCGATTGCCCCGAAGGAACCGACACCACCTTGCCGGTGCCCCGCACTTCCTCGCCGTCCTTTACCCCCGATTCACCGGAGAGGAGCACGCAGCCTATATTTTCTTCTTCAAGGTTAAGCACAATCCCCGCCGCCCCGGAGGCGAATTCCACCAGTTCGCCGTATATGGCGTTGGTAAGCCCGTACACTGTGGCTACGGAATCGCCCACCTGCACCACAAAGCCGGAGTTGCTGGAGACGGCCCTGCCTTCCCAATGTTCAATCCGTTCCTGCAAGACCATGGTAAGGTCATCATAATTCGCCATTAAAATCCCTCCGCGGAGCGCAATCCGCCCGTCTGCCCGGCAGCCGTGGATGAAACGGCCGCCAGGTTATCCGCCATTTTTTCCAATTGCCCTTTCAGGCTTGCGTCAATGCTGAACTCGCCGATACGCAGCCGGTATCCGCCCAAAAGCGCGGGAACTACTTTAGCGCGCATTATAATCCCCGCGGCCCCGGTACGCTCTTTTATTTCCCGCCGCAGGCTTTCCTCAAAGCCGCTGTCCATGGGGAACGCCGATTCGGCGGTAACATCCAGGATACCTTTCGCGTCATCCAGCTTCTTCTCAATTTTCCGCAACAGCGGATCGATGTATCTGAAACGATCTTTTTCGACGAGGAGGCTGATGAACCGGATCGCGTATTCCATCGGCTTGTCCGCCGGCGGGCCGCCGTCCGCGCGGGAGGCAATGCCCGCCGCGTCCCGCAGCAGCTTCTCAAGCTGAAGCGCGGCGCCGAGGCCAAAAAGTGCGCAGCGTATGGTCTTAACCGGCGGGACCAGCGCCTTCAGACAGGCCAGCCCCGCGTCGGCGTTTTCGCCCAGTGCGTTGATAAACGCCCCGGCCCAGCGGTCCCCGTGAAACATCAATTGTTTCCTTTGTAAGCGGCGAGTTCCTCAAGCATCATGTCCGCGTAATGCCTGTCGTCGTCGCTGCTAAATTCCCGCGAGACCAGTTTTGAAGAAGCGGCCAGCACAAGGCCGGCGGCCTCGGTTCTGAACTTTGCCAGGGCCGCCTGCCGCTCGGCCTCAAGCTGCCTGCGGGCGTTGTCCGCGAGCGCTTCCGCCGCGGCCTTTCCATCGGCGATGATCCGTGCAGCCTCCGCTTCGGCGTTTTCCCTTGCGGCTTTGATGATCGATTCGGCTTCGGCTTCGGCCTTGTTTAATTTACCCTCGTACTGTTCAAGCAGCTTCTTTGCCAGGGACTTGTCTTTCTCGGTCTGATCAATCGTGTCCTGAATTTTCTTTGCCCGTTCATCCATAAACCTGGTAACCGGCTTAAAAAGAATCGCCCGTAATATAAAAAACAATATCCCGATATTAACGAAGGTGAAAAAAAAGGTTGCCAGGTTGGGACTGATCAGGCCGCCGCTTTCCATGGCGCTAGCCCTTGAGATAGATCAAAATGGCGATTACAAATCCGTAAATTGCCGTTGATTCCGCCAGGGCGACTCCCAGAAAAAACACCGTCTGAATTTTTCCCGAAGCCTCAGGCTGCCGTGAAATAGCCTCGGCGGTTTTCCCCGCGGCAATACCGATTCCGATACCGGCACCCAAGCCGGCCAGCACCGCGATACCCGCGCCAATTAATGCGTTCATAGCTCCTCCTTATCAGTCTCAATCGTTACCGGACTGTTCAAAAACCCGGCCGGTCTCTCACAAGTCCTGAAGTTTCCACACAACTCTACTTTATCTCATCCGTTTCAACCGCTTCCGCAACAAAGAGGGTGGTTAAAAAAACAAACACCAATGCCTGAATAAGCCCGTCCAGAAAATCAAAATACAGCGACAGCACAGGCGGTACCGCGAACGGAATAACCGCCTCCACCAGCCGCATGATAATAAAGGCCCCCAGAATATTTCCGAAGAGCCGCAGGCACAAACTCACCGGCCGTATTATATATTCCATTAAATTAAAAGGCAGCATCAGCGGTATCGGGGCAAGCAGATTCTTCGCCCACCCTTTAATGCCCCGGGAGCGCAGCCCGCCGAACAGCACCATCAGAATTGAAATGACCGCCAGCGCCGCGGTAAGGTTAATGTCCCGCGCCGGGGGCTTTATCGTAAAGAGCGGCTCGTAGCGTTTCCCGCCGAAAGAAACGCCGACCGGCGAAAGCACCGGAATAATATTGGCCAGCAGCAAAAATAAAAACACCGTGCCGATATACGGCCCATAAACCTTCGCCCTGCGGCCGAATTGCTGCCGGGAAAACCTGTTGAGAAACTCCACCGCCGCTTCCAGGAGCGCCTGCGGCCTGCGGGGAACGGTCCTGAGCCGGCGGGTCAAAAGCAGCGAGCCGACAATAAGAATCAGCATGACTACCCAGGAGATAACAAGCGTTTCATTAATATTGAACGTATGACCAAAGAGACGGAAGCTGATTACCGTAACAAAGTCCAGCGCCTTGTCAATCTCCTCACCCAGATTCATCAGTCCTCCGTTAAAAATTCCTCCACCGGGCGTCTACTCTTTCTTGAAAAAGAAATCGTCGGTAAAATACTTCTTCAGCAATTCTTCGGAAACCTGGTCGTGGCTGCTCATGCGGGTATAGGTTTTTTCAAGAAAACCCCTGGTAACATAAAAACTGCCCAATAAAAAAAACTCCGCCACCCTGGTAAGTATCCCAATGGACTGATACATCCGCATCGTGTTTTCCGGCGCAAACTCAGTCATCAGATACTCAATCACTACTTCTTCAGCCAGATTCAACCCGTAAATCACCTCGGAAAGGGGAAAACCGTCCAGCACCCGCTCTTTGCCCAGCTTGACAAAAAAGCCCCCTATCAGCGACCGGTCCAGCCCCCGATCCAGAGTGCGGGCCAGCAGCGGGTAAAAAGGCCTGTCCGCCTCAATCAAGGCCCCGTCGTCCAGGGCGTTGTAATGCTTAAGCTGGGGCGACTTTCGGATCAACGCCTTCCAGCGCGCGGCAAAATCGCCCGAACGCAGCGTAAGGGTATCTATCAAAGCCCCGTCAATCATGAGTCAATTATACACGGAGAAGGAACAAATGACAAGGGGAGCTATGGTTAGATTTTACGATGATACATTACGGAGGGTTTTGAAGCCGGTCGTGAAAAATTTGGGTGTATAGAAAAGTATACGTTCAAGTCAGTTTTGAAACGGCCCCCCTTGGTTATATTTTTTAAAGATCATCCCGCCGTCTCCCGTGGGATGATCGAAATCAAAAAATATTTTCAAGATATTATCAGGGTCAATGTTTTTCCTTTCCATGTTTTCG
>JAITIC010000189.1 GCA_031279635.1 Treponema sp.
AGACCACCCTCCGGGCGGATATCGAGGCCGGCGCCTTGACCTTTGCGTCCGGCGAAAAAGAACGGACCGTCCCCTTTACCCTTAAAAATTTCGAGCGGGCCCTGGTGGATTCCGGGGGCTGGGTGGAATACGCGGCCCGTCATTATTAGAGTTGTTTGAAAACTTCAGTTTTCAAACAAATTCCATTAAAAACGCGGTTTTGTAAGGCTGAAAGCCTGAGAAACCGCAAGACGGTGAGACAACCAACCGGGTTGTCGAACAAGTCTATTAATTGAAGGGCCTTTAACGGGGAGCTTGTTTAAATAATGTAAAATTTTGATAATTAGTGTCTGTCCATAATGCAGACACATTATGAACAGACAACCTTGAAACAGGCATTTTGTGCACCGTTTTGGTACAAAACGGGAGCAAATGCAAGGTCTGTCCGCAAAGCAACCGACTTTGTGGACAGACACGAATTATATCGAAGAGGCGGATACGCCCCCCGCACGGGCAAATGTGGCGGAACATCAAATCCCCGGAAAATCATCATAGGCGGAACCCTGGGAGATACCGGCCCTCTCCTTACCAAACTTATCAGCCGGGAGGTGGAGAAACGCGCCATGGCGACTCCATTGCAGGCAGTAACTATTGAGCAGGGGCTGCCGGGAAACCGTGCCGCCGCTCTGGGCGCCGCCTGCCTTCCCCTGCGGCACAAGCTGGAACTTGTTTTGCGCAGGATACATACATGAGCCTGTTCCAAAACTAATTGACTGTACGCTAAACGCGCACGGTTTTGGAACAGCCTCCATTGTCTTTTCATTTGACAAGTCCACGGTTCAGGGGTAGAATATGAGCACCTTCGGGAATCGCGGGCGCTTCGCGTCCGGCGGATTTTCGGGAATCCTTCTATATGTATAAGGAGAAATACATGAAAAGATTGTTGGTTCTTTTGCTTGCCCTGGCTGTTTCCGGCGCGCTTTTTGCCGGAGGCGGATCGCAAAGCGCCCCCTCAGGCGCCCCTGCCCCCGCTCCCGTTCCGGCCAAAGAAATCCGGGTCTTGCTGGCGAATCATCCCTACGGCGAACTGCTGAAACCGGCGATTCCCGAATTCGAGCGGCAGACCGGTATCAGGGTTATCGTGGAAAGTTTGCAGGAATCCCAGCTTACCCAGAAGTTGACCACCGAGTTTGCCACCGGTTCTTCCACGGTGGATGTATTTATGAGCCGTCCCCTGCAGGAAACCTTGCTTTTTAACAAAAACGGCTGGTACGCGCCGCTGGACGCCTATGATTTCTCCGATTATCCGGCGAATACGGTGGACATCGGGCGCAAAGACGGCAGGCCCTACGTGGTTCCTCTGGTTACCGAATGGCAGGTTCTCTACTACCGTAAGGACCTTTTCGATAAGGCAGGCCTCAAAGTACCCGCCAACTTTACCGAGCTTGAAAACGCCGCCCGGGTCCTGAACACCGGCGGCGTGGCGGGCTTCGGCTCGCGGGGCGCGGGCGCGGCTGCGGTTACCCAGCTTTCCAGCTATGTATACAACTACGGCGGCAATTACCTGAGCAACAACGCGGCGGTTTTTGACACGCCCGACGCGGTGGAGGCCATACGCTACTACGGCCGGCTTTTGGGCAACTACGGTCCCCAGGGCGTTACCTCTATGTCGTGGGAGGCCCTGATGCCGGTATTCCAGGCGGGCCGCCTTGCCATGTGGACCGACGCCTCGGTCTTTTACGGCCAGATCATCGATCCTACCAAAACCCAGATACCCGCTGCCGATGTGGGAGTGGCAAAACTGCCCTCCGGCCCCAAGGGCGATAGTCCTTTCATCGTGGTTTCCTGGGCTATGGGCATTTCCAGCAAGAGCCGGGACATGGATTCGGCGATGAAGTTCCTTACCTGGGCAACCAGCAAAGACCTTGCCCTCAAGGGTATGGCCGCCAACATCACCATGGCCCGCAATTCCGTTTGGGATGATCCCCAGGTGAAGTCGATAATGAACCCCGGCCTTATAGAGACCAGGGTCCACGCTTCCCAAAACGGCTATCCCTATGACCGGCCCTTTATGAGTTCGGTAGGCAAAGCCCGCGACCTCATTGGCGAGGTGATCATCGAGTCGATCAACACCAAAGGCGCGTCCAACCGCCTCCAGGCAATGGCAACCGAGCGTGCCGCCGCGGTAAACGATCTGCTCAAAGCAGATGGGGAATATGGGGCGCGATAAAAGCAGCCCGCAAGGGCTGTAGACGAGTAATGCAGCACCCGCCCGGCGCGCGGAAATGCTGCCGTAACAGAAAAAAGCAGCCCGCAAGGGCTGTTCTTAAAACATACCTGAGAGGAGCGTAATTTGGTCGGCAAGGGTGGTTTTGTTGAACGTAATCTGAAATATATCTTCCCCTTGCCGGCAATCATCTTTGTGATACTGCTGATGATCTTTCCGGTCTGTTATACGCTCGTTATCAGTTTCACCGACTGGGCGCTTACTTCCGGCAGGCCCATGCGGTTCGCGGGCTTCGGAAGTTACCTGTCGGTGCTGAAAGATCCCCGCTTCCACGCCTCCGTGTGGCGGACTTTCGCCTTTACTTTCGGGGCGGTGGCGGCCGAGACGGTGCTGGGTACTATTATCGCGCTGATCCTCAACCGGGAATTTATCGGCAAGGGCCCGCTCAAGTTTATCCTGCTGCTGCCGCTGGTGGTAACGCCGGTGGCTATCGGCATTGTGTTCAACCTGTTTTACGATCCCACCATCGGTTTTCTCAACTTTATACTCAACGGCCTGGGCCTGCCCCAAAGCGGCTGGGTAACCGAGGCCAAAACGGTGCTTCCTTCCCTGATGCTGGTTGACGTGTGGCAGTGGACCCCGATGATCGCCCTCATCGTGCTGGCCGGCCTGTCGGGCCTTTCTTCCGAGCCTTTTGAATCCGCTATGGTGGACGGCGCCAACGGCATCCAGATCTTCTTTCGTGTGACCCTGCCGATGATCATGCCCACGGTGCTAACCGCCATTGTGCTTCGGGCAGTGGACGCCCTGAAAACTTACGACATCATCTACGCCATGACGCGGGGAGGGCCGGGCTATTCTTCGGAAACCCTCAATATTCTGGCCTATAAACTCAGTTTTGAGTATTTTTCCCTGGGACAGTCCTCGGCGGCGCTGGTGTTTCTCTTTTTGATAGTGCTCCTGTTCAGCCTTGGGGTTATGCGGCTGCGCAGACAATTTGAACAATGACGGGGAAAACGGGGAAAAATGAAACGTCCTTTTGGTTTTAAGCTGCTTTTCTTCATTTTGATTATAGTGATAGTGATCCCGATGATCTTTCCCTTTCTGTGGATGTTCATGTCTTCTTTCAAAACCCAGGTGGACATTATCTCCTGGCCGCCCAAACTGATTTTCAATCCCACCATGCGGAATTTTCAAAAAGTGTTCGAAGAACAGAATTTTCTGCTGTACCTCAAAAATTCGTTTGTCGTCGCTTTTACCGCGGTGCTCCTGTCCCTGATCATTGGCCTGCCCGCGGCTTATTCCATCGCCCGCTTCGGTCAGAAGCGGCTCCTGATGCTGATCCTGGTGGCCCGCCTCATGCCCGGCATTTCCTTCCTCATGCCCTGGTACATCCTTTTTTCCCGAATCAGGCTGATGGATTCCTACACGGCGCTGATCCTCTCCCACATGCTCATTGCCCTGCCGGTAGTGGTCTGGATCATGTCGGCCTATTTTGAAAGCATCCCGCCCGAAATGGAAGCCTCCGCCATGGTGGACGGCGCAACCCGCCAGCGGGCCTTTGCCTCGATAATTCTGCCCCTTTCCATGCCCGGCGCGGTAACCGCCACTACCCTGAGTTTTATCTATTCCTGGAACAACTTCATGTTCTCCCAGGTACTCAGCATGGAAAAAACCCGCACGCTCCCCATCGCCGTGTACAATTTTATGTCTTACGCTGAGGTTGACTGGGGCGGGGTTATGGCCGCCGCCGTCGCCATCGTCACCCCGGCGATAATCCTCACGATGATATTCCAAAAATACGTGGTCAAGGGCCTTACCGTCGGTGCGGTGAAGGGCTAGCAGGTTGATTCGCAAGTCTGGTTTAATAAGCTTCCTATCGAACGAGCCTCCGATCGAACTAATGCAGCGCTAAAAATACCGCGGGGCAAGCCCTGCGAGGCTCATCAGCATGATAATCCCCGGCTTTAACCGGAGTATGGCGGTTATGGCAGGAATCCCGTTGATCCGTGGAAAAGCCTGGGCTTCTTCCGCTCAAGTGATTCCGGTACATAAAGGCCGGACTTTGCGGTGACGGCTAAATCCGCGTAATTGCTGAAACCTCTCAGCCCCCGCCACAAATGGGCAAAAAACTCAACACGTCGCCGGCCTGGAGGGGGGTCTTGTAGAGTTTCAGGTGGAGGATGCTTTCGCCGTTTACCGCGATAAGCATGGTTTTGGCGACCCGCTCCGCCGCCGCGCCGTGCTTTCTTTCAATAAGGCGCAGGGCTTCCCTTACATCGTCCGCCTCTATGATTTCCTCTCCTGTTCCGGTAAGGTCCGCAAGGCGGGCCCGGTATCGTACCGTTATCTTGTTTGCCATATTACACTCCTATGGAAGCTCCGGAGGAATTACGATGCCAAGATGCCGCAGTTTCTTTTTGGTGGGAATCCCCGATGCGCTCCAGCCCCGCACCTTGTAATACTGTTTCAGCATACATTCCAGAGGCACCACCGTATCGGGCTTTTCCGCCTGCTGGGGCGTCCCGGTAAGGCGGCCGGGCAGGCTGTCGTCCGCCGCGCTCAATCCTTCCCGTATATTAAAGAGCCGCTCCAGATTGAAGCTCCGTTCCCCCAGGGTGAGGAAACTGCCGGTATACATGGGAAGCCCCGTAACAAGCCGCAGGGCTTCCGCGTGGGGGAGCAGGAAAAAGGAATTGAAGCGCAGCAGGGGCTTTATGTTGAGCAGCAACCGCACTGCCGCCCCCGCAAAAGTCATGACTTTCCCCGCCACGCGGGTAACGATGTGGTTTGGCCCCAGATGAAAGAAAATGGCGGGCACAAAGGTCTGGGCCGTAAACAGACAGCAGCCCCCGGCGGACACCGCTTCCAGCGCGTCCTGCATGAACACCGTAAGTTCCGCCTTGCTTGAGGAGTTCTGGGCGTCGGTGGAAAGCACCCCGACCGATTCCAGCAGCGCGAGGTATCCGCCGTTAAGGTGACATCCCCCTCTGTTGCTGGTGGCGTAACCCAGGCCCATGCCCACGGAACGCCGCGGTTCATAGGAAGCCATCTCAAGGCCTTTTGCGTGCATGGCGAACTCTTTCCCGCCGTATTTTTCACTCATCCATTTGCTGCCGTTGGCCAGCTCGGAATAGATCCCCTCCCGCCGGGCAATCTTGTGGAGTATCTCTTCGATGTTATCAATCCTGCCGAATTCAAGATCAAAGTCCGCCATGCCCCGCTCTTTCAGTTCCATGGCAAAAGCGATAGTTGAGGCGCAGGAGATCGTGTCCATCCCCAGTATGTCGCAGACATAGTTAAAATCGACGACCTTTTGCAAATCCTTCGCGCCGATATTGGGGCCGAAGAAACCCGCCGTTTCGTATTCCGGCCCTTTGATCTCCCTGCCGTCCTTCATTACGCGGCGCTCGCACCTGATCGGGCAGCTCACACAGCCGCTGTTCCGCGTGAGGATCGTCTCCGCCAGCGTTTCCCCGCTGACGGCGTCTGCATCGGCGCAGCAGCCGTATTGGAAGTTGCGGGTGGGCAGGGCGCCTGAGGCGTTGGCCTTGTTTACCAGCCCCACGGTCCCGTAATGGGGAAGCGCGTCCCCGGTCATGGGGTGGTTTCTGATAAACTTCACCCACTTCTTTATAAAGGCGTAATACCTGCGGGGGTTTTCCGGCGCGGCTTCCCGCGTTCCGTAGGCGCTCAGGGCTTTGAGGTTTTTGGCGCCCAGCGCAGCGCCCCCGCCGCAGCGTCCGGCCATACGCTCGCCGCTGGCCGCCGAAGCGAAACGCACGAGGTTTTCCCCTGCGGGGCCTATCACCAGTTTTCCGTGATGGGCGGGGAGTTTCTCCTGTACCGCTTCGGTATCCAGGCCCCAGAGTTCAGGCGCGGGAATAATTGAAACAAGGCCGTCGCAAATCTCAACGCGGGAAGGCTGGCCGGCCCGGCCGGAAATGATAAGGCCGTCGTAGCCCGCTCTTTTAAGCATCACCCCGAAGAGGCCGCCGCAGTTGGAAGAGGCTATGCCCCCGGTGAGGACATTCTTGAAGGAGATGTTGAAGCGGCTGGAGGAAGGCGCGCCCGTTCCGTTCAGCGGTCCGGTATTGATGATGATAAGCGCGCCGGGATCCAGGCAGTCAAGGAAGGGGCGCATTAAATCAAGAAGGAGGCGCGCCGCCAGTGTTTTGCCGCCTATGTATTTTTTGAAGTATTCCTCCGATATGTTAAACGGCTCCGCGCTCCCGCCGGTTAAATCAATTTTCGCGTATACGGGCAGGCTCATCATACCGCAAGTCCTCCGGCCTGAGCCTCCTGTAGCGGGGCCGCAGGCGACTCAGGGACGGTCATGGTAATCGCCCCCAGTGGACAGTGATCCCGGCAGAGCGCGCAACCCACGCATTTCTGGGGGGCGGCCAGTTCAGCGTACACCGCGATATCCCCCCTCTTAAGCGGAAGGGAAACCGCCAAAGCCCCGGCCGTGCAATCGTTGACACATATCCCGCAGGCGCTGCAAAGCTCCGTATCCACCACGGGCCGGGGCCAGGCGCCGCGCTTCACCTGCGCGCAGGGCCTGCCCTCCCCGTCCAGCAGCGCCGCTTTTGGACAGACACGACCGCAGACTCCGCAGAGTACGCAGCGTTTTTCATTTACCGAATGGCGCCGCCCCTTTTCCCCGGAAATGGCGAACACCGGACAGGCGCGGGCGCACACGCTGCAGCCGATACAGTCTTCGGTAATGTAAAAGGCCATGCTAGTTCCGTATCCGCACCGATTCAATGACCGCTCTAAAGCGCTCCCGGCTGTAAATCACCGGCACCGGGTACAGGGGATTGCTTTCTTTATCCGCCCACTTGATCATCTGGTCAATATCTTCATCTTTAATGAAATCAAAGCCTTTGGGTATGCCCATGCGCTCGTTCATCCCGTAAATCGTCTCGATAAAGCGCTTCGCCTTATCGGCATCCTCCCCCTTCCCCGCCGGGACCAGTCCCGCGGCCTCGGCAAGGCGGGCCAGCTTGCGGTGCACCGCCTCCCCGTAATCCTCCAGCACATGGGGAAGTATCACCGCGTTGGCAAGCCCGTGGGGGGTATTATAGAGGCCCCCCAGGGTATGGGCAATAGCGTGCACGTTACCCACGCCCGCGCGCGTAAAGGCAAAGCCCGCTTTGTACGAAGCGCGGAGCATGGCCGCTCGCGCATCAATGTCGGCGCCGTTCTTGTAGACCTTTTCAAGGTTGGCGAAAATGATCCGCACCGCGTCCAGGGCAAAGGCGATGCTTTCGCCGGTGTTGTAGGTCCAGCAGAGATACGCTTCCACCGCGTGGGTCAGCGCGTCCATGCCCGTGGCCGCGGTAATCGCCGGAGACAGGCCCACGGTAAGCTCCGGGTCAAGCACCGCGTACAGGGGGATGAGGGAAAGATCCATGATCGCGTATTTATGATGGGTTGCCGTATCGGTAATAAGCGCGGCGATAGTGGTTTCGCTGCCGGTCCCGGCGGTAGTGGGCACGGCGATAAAGGGCGGCAGGCGCTTGCACACCCTGAGCAGCCCCCCCAACTGGTTCACGCTGCGCCGCGGCCGCGCCACGCGCGCCGCCGCGGCCTTGGCCGCGTCCATGGAAGAGCCGCCTCCGATGGCGATAAACCCGTCGCAGCGCTCCGTGGTATACAGGCCGAAAATGGCGTTTACCGTATTCACCGAAGGGTTCGGCTCCACATCGCCGAACAGCGCGAAGGCAACGCCCGCCTCTTCAAGCGCGCCGGTCACCCGGGCGGCAATACCGGCCTTGACCAGCCCCGGGTCGGTCACCACCAGGGGCTTTTTCACCCCCCGCTCCCGCAGCAGCAGCGGGATTTTCGCCACGCCGCCCGTGCCCTCCACGGGAATGGCCTTGCGCCAGGGGAGGACCCTGGCCCCGATATTAAACAGGAACTGGAATATACGGCAGAATAACGTGAGCATAAGAACTCCCACCGGTAGTATAGCACCGATTTTAATTTTTGGGTACAGAAATTTTTAACCTTTGGGACAGGCTCAACAGACCCACTGCGCTTCGCACGCAAAGCGTAGGCTTGTGGTTATCCTAAAGTGAGAATTCCTGTTTCCCTTAACTCACCACTTGATTCTGAAAATAAGTCCGGTTATAGTGGGCTAAAGGAGCGGCAAATGGAAAAAATCGCCAGTTTTCAAGTTGATCATCTCAGGCTTAAGCCGGGGGTTTATGTATCCCGAAAGGACCGTTTCGGCGGCACGGCGCTTACCACTTTTGATCTTCGTTTTAAGGAACCCAACAAGGAACCGGTAATGGACCAGCCGGCCCTGCACACCCTTGAGCACTTGGGGGCCACCTTTTTTCGCTCCCACAAGGAATGGGGGCCAAGGGTGGTGTACTTCGGCCCCATGGGCTGCCGGACCGGCTTTTACCTTATCCTGGAAGGGGACCTCAATTCCGGGGATATTCTCACTCTGCTGCGGGAAATGCTCGACTGGGTGGACCAATTTGACGGCCCCATCCCCGGCGCCGCGGCCGCCGAATGTGGTAATTGGCAGGAACAAAACCTTGATATGGCCAAATGGGAATGCCGCCGTTACGCCGCGATCCTCCGCAGCCCCGCAGGAGAGAACCTGAATTATCCGAGCGAGATAGATTAGCGGCCGACGGGAGTCGAACCCGCATCACAAGCCTGGGAAACGTTATCACACATTATATCATAAATATCCGGAGTATTTCAGGCCGGTAAAAAAGCAGTCCAGATACGCCTGGACGCTGATGTGTTGGCTTGCTTCAAGGGCGCACACGGTATATGGGCTGATGTGCCGCCGTATGCTGTTAACATCTGGCCGTATGAGCAAATGTACACTGAAGAAGTTACCGCTAATGCGCCATCCGGCAGTACGTACAATAATGATATACGACATAGGGGCTAAAATTTACTGGAAAATTATGTTAAGCAGTTTCGCCGCTGGTTGACAAAAAGAAAATAATGATATAAATTGATTTCTGGGGGTTATATGGACTTTATTGACATTTTAGTAATTATAAGTTTAGTACTTTTCTATGGTTTATTTATCGGAAGGATCATATTGTTATATCAAAAAGGCATAAAAGTATGGGTAATCGGAACAAGTACAAAGAAAACATCTGAAATAATTTTGGAACGGATTTTATTACCGATAGCATTATTAACAAGTTTTGTTTTTATAATTATTACGGCTCTACATATAAAGTTACCCGCAATAATTTCAAACTATTTAATAAACATTATATGGATAAAATATATTGGAATAATATTTTGTTATATCGGTTTAATAATATTTTTATTTGCGTTAATTTCATTTGGAAAAGCATGGAGGATAGGAATAGATGAAAATAATACAAATGAATTAATAACAACGGGAATGTTTAAGTATTCACGGAATCCAATATTTTTATTTATGGATTTATATTTTTTGGGCATAATGTTAATATATCCGAATATAATTTTTATACTATTAGCAACAGGAACAATTATTGGCATACATTTACAAATTTTGCGGGAAGAAAAGTTTTTGTCAAGTAAATTTGGTGAAAAATATATAGAATATAAAAACAGAACAGGAAGGTATATATAAAATATAAAGTACGCCCCAACTTCGCATAACAGGACCAAGTGCGACAACTTGTGTCATCGTGTGCCATAGTGTGTAACCATGTGAATATCTTATTATAATATAAGGACTTACGTCAAGTGTTTTGTGCGATAGCGTGTCATAGTGTGTAGTGGTGTGAATAATTTCCAAAAGATATTGCTGTCATATCTGCTGTCAATTCGGCCTTAATACACTCAAAATGGAGGCTGTTCCAAAACTGAAGTTTTGGAACAGGCTCAATGGTCAAAATTGCTGCCGCTGCCTTGGTTACGGAGGAGTATTGTTTGCAGACGAAGTGCGTATTTGTGTTTGATTTCTCCGGCGGACAAGAGTTTTTCTCTCTTGCCATGCTTTTCGTTCATCGGTACAGGCTCCCGCTTCTCCCCCCAAAAGTGGTACCGGCTG
Source organism: Treponema sp. (assembly GCA_031279635.1). Classification (GTDB taxonomy): domain Bacteria; phylum Spirochaetota; class Spirochaetia; order Treponematales; family Breznakiellaceae; genus WQXQ01. The sequence goes on from JAITIC010000189.1 coordinate 10,233, forward strand.
TTCATCCATACAGATAACCGGCCTCCTCTCCTCATAAGGCCGGTGATATACCCCAAGCACATCCTCCCTATTGGCTACAAATGCCGCGTTCCCCTTCGGCGGTATACATCAGCATTTTTTAGGGGTGGTTTCAGGGGCGTTTTTTTTTAACACCCCGCACAGGGTGCTGTCCGACAGTTCAACTCCCAATTCAACCTTGCTTCTCTCCTCCAATAGCCGTAACGTCCATCGGCTGTACCCCTCAGGCGGCTCACTGCAGCTTAACGCGATGATTTGTGCCTCTATCTCCCCGGTCACTTTGGCCGCCACCGGCGGACTTTCCCGCCGCTTCCGGTTTAATACCCGTTCCAGCCCTT
>JAITIC010000109.1 GCA_031279635.1 Treponema sp.
AGTCCGGTTAAAAAAGCGTTTACCGGTCCCTGGACGCTCCAGATAAAAACCATGATAATTCCGATAACCGAATTGGTGGTCACCACCGGGATAAAGTACATACTACGGTAAATCCCCCGGAATTTGAGTTTTTTGCCGTTGAGAATATACGCAAAGAACAGAGAGACAATCGTCACCAAAGGGACAAACATAATCATGTATTTGAAGCTATTGGCAAAAGCATTCCAGAACACCGAATCCTGTATGAGTTCCCGGTAATTCGCAAGGCCAATAAACCTTGTCTTCCTACTTAAGCCCGACCAATCCAGTAGTGAATAGTAAATACTGCACAAGATGGGCCAACCCTGGAAAAGAGTATAAAAGACAATAGTGGGCAATGCAAACAGCCAACACCAGGCATGCACCCGAAGGCTTTCTATTTTCTTCCTTCTCATATCTGATCCTTTATCCGATCTTTGATTTTATTTTTTACTTTAAATTATTAAATGATTGTATCATGCTAAAACCAGGCTGTCAACAAAATTTTTCAAATTTTTTGTTGACAAACTCTGTTTTGCTATATATAATTAATTAGAATAAAAAATAAATATAGAACTTTCCCAAACTTGACTGGTTTCGGGAACCTGAGAAATGATATGACCAAGGGGGGATCTGCGGCACTGTCAACAAGTTAAGGAGGTTGGACTTTGAGAAGTATCCCAAAGCCAGGTAAAATGTATACTTTTTCATATATTTCGTTTAGAATTCATTACAGAATCGGCTTCCAGCCAATAGCTGTTTTTCTTAACTTGTTGACAGTGGGAGACTTCCCCCCTCTTCCCCTATCCGTGTGGTCCATAATGGTCCGTGCTTAATTTTCTCCTGCCCATTTTCTTCCTCCCCGCGTGTTGCGCCACGTAAAAAACGAACCATAGTCCTGTTGCATATATACCTATTCCCTGTCAAAATGTACTAAAAACCAGACAGGAAAGGTGCATTGTGCGAAAATTAAAAAACTTCATTAACCGCTACATGTTTTCGGAAGATTTGCCTCTGGACGCGCGGATGACCAACATGGTATGTATCGTCGGCATTGCGGGGGTAATTGCCGCCATTATCACGCGGCTCTTCATGCGCAGCAGTCCCGTTCTCATCCTTGTGCTGGCCGGAATTGTCGTCTCTGTGTCGTGCCTGTTTGTCTTTTGTAACAGATACGGGAAGCACAAAATCGGGAAGTATCTGGTCCTGTTTTTGCTGTGCGACGTGCTCCTGCCCGTGTCCCTGTTCGCAATGGGAGGTGTAAAAAGCGGCTCGGCGGCATACTTTGCGATGTCCCTCGTTATCATCGTCTTTTTGTCAAAGGGCCTGCCGCGCGTTGTCACCCTTGTCACCAGTATTGTGTTGGTGATCCTTTGCTACGCGGCTTCGTCCATGCCGCCGTTCAACGCTTTTGTGACGGAGCTTTCCGGAACGGCGCAGTATCTCGACCACATACAGTCGTTTGTGGTGGCGGGACTGTTCATCGCGGCCATTGTGGTGTTTCAGCAGCGCATCTTTTTCAACGAAAAAAGCAAAGTCAATACGCTGCTTCATTCCGTAAGCGCCATGGCCGTGGCCCTGCTTGACCTGAATGTGGACGCCCCTGACGATGCCCTGCACGACGGCGTGACCATGATGGCCTGCAGTGTGGGCGTCGACCGGGTGTATGTCTGTAAAAACAGCGTACAGGACGGGCAGCTCGTGTATATGCAGATTTTTCAATGGCTGAATGAGGGTGTGAAGCCGCGCGCCGCCTTCCGGGGGGAAAGATGGGATCAGGGGAAACATGCCTATAACGAATTCTTTTTCATGAACCCGGAAGCGTTTGCGCGCGAGCAATTTGTGTATGTCCCTACGGCGCAGGACAGCGCGGCCTGGGCGGACAGGCAGGAGATACGGAAGTATCTTTTCCAGGAGTGCGGCATTCATTCCCTTTTTTTGGTTCCTGTGTTTTTTCACGAACAATTTTGGGGCTTTGTCTGCTTTGACATTTGCCATTCGCGGCGGGTGTTCTCAGAGAATGAGCAGCGCATCCTGCATTCAGGGAGTCTTTTGATTGCCAACGCCATTATTCGCACTGAAGTAATACAGGCCCTTGACAGTGCGAGAAAGGGCGCGGACGCGGCGTCGCGGTCAAAAAGCGAGTTTTTGGCGAACATGAGCCATGAAATACGCACCCCGCTGAACGCAATTGTCGGAATGACAGCTATCGGGCAGTCGGCGTCCAGTGTGGAACAGGCCGCTTATGCTTTTGGGAAAATACAGGTTGCTTCAGGGCATCTGCTCGGCGTCATTAATGACATATTGGACATGTCAAAGATAGAGGCGAACAAGCTGGAGCTTTCTTTCGCGCAGTTCAATTTTGAGAAGATGCTCCGGAATGTGGTTAATGTCAACAATTTCCGTGTGGAGGAAAAGCAACAGAATTTCACGGTACATATTGATAAAAATATTCCCCGCACGCTGATTGGCGATGATCAGCGGCTGGCGCAGGTGATCACTAATCTGCTTTCCAACGCGGTAAAGTTCACGCCGGAGAAAGGCACGATAAGCCTTAATACGCAGCTTGAGGGCGAAGAAAACGGCCTTTGCACTATCAGGATTGTGGTGACGGACTCGGGGATCGGCATCAGCAGGGAAGAGCAGGCGAAACTGTTCGCTTCTTTCCAGCAGGCAGAAAGCGGTACCTCGCGCAAATTCGGCGGCACCGGGCTGGGGCTGGCCATATCAAAGCGCATTGTCGAAATGATGGGCGGCAGGATATGGATCGAGTCGGAGCCGGGCAAAGGCGCTGCTTTCACTTTCACCGTACAGATGGAGCGCGGCGCGGATGAACAGCGGAGCCTTTTGGATCCCGGCGTAAATCTAAAAAACATCCGCGTGCTGGTGGTGGACGACGCGCCGGAAATACTGGAGCATTTCGCGGAAATCGCGGGGGCGCTCGGCTTTGCCTGCGACACCGCTTCAGGCGGCGGGGAAGCCTATTCGCTCGTAGAACAGAGCGGCGCTTACGACATCTATTTTGTGGACTGGAAGATGCCCGGCATGGACGGTATAGAACTTTCCCGCCTGCTCAAGAGCCACAACGGGAAAAAATCCGTGGTCATTATGATTTCGTCCGCGGAGTGGAGCGTGATAGCGGACGAAGCGAAGGCGGCGGGGGTGGACAAATTCCTGCCGAAGCCGCTGTTCCCCTCCGCGATAGCGGACTGCATCAACGAGTGCCTTGGCGTGGGCGGGCAGAACATTCCGGACGATGAGCAGGCGGAAATCAATGATTTCAGCGCGTACCGTGTGCTCCTGGCCGAGGACGTGGAGATAAACCGCGAGATAGTGCTGGTCCTGCTTGAACCGACGAAACTTGCCATTGACTGCGCGGAGAACGGGAAGGAGGCCCTGCGGCTGTTTTGCGAAAACCCAGGCGCCTATGACATGATATTCATGGACGTGCAGATGCCTGAGATGGACGGGTATGAAGCGACGCGGAAAATCCGCGCGCTTGAGCATATACCGAACGCAAAAACCATACCGATAATAGCGATGACCGCTAATGTGTTCCGTGAGGACATTGAACGCTGTTTGGAAGCGGGGATGAACGGCCATATTGGCAAACCGTTTGATTTAAACGAAGTGCTTGCCATGCTGCGAAAGCATCTGCCGTAAGAGGCTCTTTCAAAACGTTGGTTTTGAAAGCCAAGGCGTATTAAATGGCCGTTTGCATGATTACAATCCCGTATGAGCCTCCGCACGGCAAGCCTAGCAAGCGCAGTTTGCCTTAGGGTTAAACCAGACTTTCGAATATAAAGAAGCCATTGGGGGCTTTCCCAAAACTTCAGTTTTGGGAAAGCCTCTGTAGTATATTTTTTCGTTTTGGCTTATGATTGAAGCAGCTACACAAAAGAGGTTTACATGGGGGAGATGTTGGACGATCAAAAAAAAGACAAGAAAAAAAACAAGGGCGGAGGAACGCAGTTCCCTTTCGGCGGCCCCAAACTACCGGATATGAAGCCCATTGGCGGGTGGAAATTTTCCATCATTTATTTGATTGTCCTGGTTGTCGGCATGAGCCTTTTCAACTACGTGTTTCTCAACCGCGTAAATCCGGCGATTGATTTTTCCGAGTTTAAAGCGCGGATTGCCTCGGGCGAGATAAAGCGGGTGGAGCTGACCGATTCCTATTTTACCGGCTACACAACCCTCACCCCCCAGCGGGACGTTTCCCGCTCGCCTTTCCGCGGGACCAGTATACCGCAGCAGGGGCTGGTGTACCGCACCGTGCCAATCAATGACCCGGAAATCATCAAATTGATGGATGAAAAAAACGTGGCATATTTCGCCGTTTCCCGCGAGGGAAGCGCGATTCTCAATATCATTTTCAGCTGGATACTGCCCATCGCGTTTTTCTTTTTTATCTGGCGGTTCTTGATGAAGCGCCTGGGCAACATGGGCGGCAACGTGCTTTCCGTGGGGCAGAACCGCGCGGTGATTGTCGCCGAGGGCGATATTGTTACGCGGTTTAACGATGTTGCCGGCGTGGACGAGGCCAAGGAAGAACTCGTTGAAGTGGTGGACTTTCTGAAAAACCCCCGGAAATACACCGACATCGGCGGCAAGATCCCTAAGGGCGTGCTGCTGGTGGGGCCGCCGGGAACCGGCAAGACCCTGCTCGCCCGCGCCGTCGCCGGGGAAGCGGGCGTGTCTTTTTTCCGCATGAGCGGCGCGGACTTTGTGGAGATGTTTGTCGGCGTGGGCGCGGCCCGCGTGCGGGACCTTTTCAAACAGGCCAGGGACAAAGCGCCCTGTATCATTTTTATTGACGAGCTGGACGCCATCGGCAAAAGCCGCATTAACAACATCGCCGGGGGCAACGACGAGCGCGAGCAGACCCTGAACCAGCTCCTTGTCGAGATGGACGGATTTGACGCCACGAGCGGCCTCATCATCCTTGCCGCCACGAACCGGCCCGACGTGCTTGACCCCGCGCTCCTGCGGCCCGGCCGCTTTGACCGGCAGGTGCTGGTGGACCGCCCCGACCTCAAAGGCCGCGAGGCGATTCTCCGCATACACGCCCGCCTGGTAAAGCTTGACCCCACGGTGGACCTCTCCTCGGTTGCCCGCAGCACTTCCGGCTTTGCCGGCGCGGACCTGGCCAACATCGTCAACGAGGCGGCGCTCCTTGCCGTGCGCGCCGGCAGGACACTCGTTTCCCAAAAAGACTTTGAGGAGGCCATTGAAAAAACCGTGGCCGGCCTGCAGAAAAAAAACCGCGTCATCTCCCCGGAAGAGAGGCGCATTGTAGCCTTCCACGAAACCGGCCACGCCATGATCGCCGCCTATACCCCCGGCTCGGACCCGGTGCAAAAAATCTCGATAGTACCCCGCGGCTTCGGCGCGCTGGGCTACACCCTGCAAATGCCCATTGAGGACCGCTACCTTATGACCGAGGAAGAACTGCTCGGCAAAATCGACGTGCTCATGGGCGGGCGCGCCGCCGAGGACATCGTCTTAGGTAAAGTCTCCACCGGCGCGGCAAATGACCTCACCAAGGCCACGGACATCGCCCGCCGGATGATCACCGATTACGGCATGAGCGGCCGTTTCCGTAACATCGCCCTCACCCAGCGCGGTGCGGGTATGATGGGCCCCCAGCCCCAGGAACCCATGTTCCACCGGGAATACTCGGAAGCGACCCAGCAATACATCGACGAGGAAATCGCCCGCATGATGGAAGAGCGCTACAACTCCGCCAAAGAAAAACTCAACGAGAACCGCCCCCTGCTGGAAAAAATCGCCGGCTTCCTGCTGGAAAAGGAAACCCTGGACGAGAAAGAATTCAAAGGACTAATGGGGCAAGAATGAGTGATGAGGGAGATGTCTCCTGCCCGGAAACCGCACGGCGTAAGCCACGTGGCTGCCGCTGTATGCCGTAAACCGCGCGGCGGCTGCAGCCGCCGTAGTGGCTGCCGCTCCGGCAACCGGCGCGTCTTCCGCTACCCCTCCTCACTGCGCCTGAATCCGCTCAAGCCTTTCGGCGGCTTCCCGGTAATTGGGATTGAGTACGAGCGCGCGCTGATAGGCGGCTATGGCGGCGTCCCTGTCACCAACGGACTCGCGTACCGTGGCGAGGCGGTACCACCAAAGGGCGCTGCCCGGCTCAAGTCTCACCGCCGTGGTGTAGGCGATATCCGCGTGACGGTACTTCCCGGTCATGCGGTAAATCTCGCCGATGAAAAAATAGGCCGTCGGGGTGCGCTCACCCTGGGGTACGGCGTCGGTGTAGCGCTGCATAAACGCAAGAGAACGATTGTACTCGCCCAGATAAAAATAGGCCTCGCCCATTGTTTCCACAATGCGGTATTCGTCCGGGTACAGCCTGCGGCCGCGCTCGCCCCAGAGGATGACATCATCATATTTGTTCTGGCGGCACAAAGCCCAGGTGATAACCGTGTAGGTCTCGCGGGTGGCGGCGTTACGGGCAATTTCATCCTGGCAGATACGAATAGCCCCGTTGTAATAGGTTTCCGCTTCGGTCATGCTGCCTCTTGATTCCAGGTCGCGGCCCACACGGTAATTTTGCAAAGCGCTTGCGGACTGATCGGCGGTCCCGCCGGGAGTCTGGGCGGCAAGCGGAAAACCGAGCAGGATAAAAACCGCAATGATCCGGAAGGGAGCCTTCACAAAGTCCATGGTTTAATATAAACAAATTGTCCTGTTGTAACAACAGGCGGTATTCACGGGCGGGCGCTTTTAATCAAGGTCGAATTCCGCCCAGCTCACCCTGCCGGAGCGCACGGCATCCCGCAGTTTCTTTTCCTGCTCGTTCAGGAACCGCGCGGCGCCGCTTTTGACCTCAAGAAAAACCACTTCGCTGATGTTTTTTTCGTTCATGCCCTTAAAAACGATGAAATCTACAGGCTTTCCCACAAAACGGCAGTCGCCCGGATCAAAGGGAAAGCCCGGCAGCAGGGGCGCCATCTGCTCCGAGACCAGCCCTCCCAGAACCGCCCGTGACTGCTTGAGCCTGGCCTTTACGATTCCCTCAAGGCGGCCCCCTTCCCATTCAAGCCGTTCCTGCCTGCGCCCCTGACTCAGCCCGATGCGTCTGCCCACCAGGAGAAAAATCAGGCAAAAAACGGCGAATAAAACCAGAACGGCGATCAATAGCGGAGTGATGACAATGTCCAGAATTTGCTCCTTCGGGGTATTAAACCAGACTTTCGAATGGGTTTTCAACATTCCAAAGACCAATTCACTGATTCTCAATATACAGAAGTCTATCCATTGCCAAAAGATTTTCATCCGGCACGGCGGCGGGGATTTCGCATCCACCGGCGATAAGTGTTGTTTCCGTTCCCGCGCTGATGCAGCGTTTTACTTCGGCCTCTGCCTGCTCCACGCTGCCCAGCAGTATCGCCCCGGCGGGATTGAAATTGCCCGATACCGCGGTCCGGCTGCCCTTAAACACCTGTGCGGCCCGTCCGAAATCTACCATCCAGTCGATGTCAAGAATGTCCGGCCCGACCCGCAGCAACAGTTCCAGCAGCTTGGTGATATTGCCGCAAATGTGGAGTTTTACCCCCGCGCCCTGTTCGTGGATGTAATCGACAATGGCCCTGTCCCGGTCAAGGCCGTATTTTTCGTACAGCGCAGGGCCGACCAAAGAGGCCACCGCGTTGCCCACCCCGATAAAATCGGCGCCGGCGTCAATTTGCGCCCTGGCAAAACGCTTTTGCTGGGCAAAGATAATTTCAAAAAGCTCCGCAAGATATTCCTCGTCTTCGGCAAGGTCAACCAGCAGTTCATTGATGCCCCGCAGATCCGCGGCCTCGGCAAGGCAGCCTTCTATCCAGCCGATAACCGGATAATCGCTGCCCGCTTTCCGCCGCAGCAACTCGCAGGCCCTGACGCGGTCCAGGGTGCGGGGGCTGTCGAGGGGATCAAAGCGCTTCAGTACCGAAAGATCAAAATCGTCGGTGATCAGGGGAACTTCGGAGTAGGGGCAGGCGTTTTCGGGGAAAACCACCCGTGCGCCAAAGGCCGCGGTTTCACGTACCGGATCGGAAATGGCGCTCACACTGTCCACGCCGTATTTTTCAGCGCAGATCAGGTTCCCCTCCACCAGCTTACGGTAATTCTGTACATATTCACTGTAGGACACACCGGCTTCCCTGGCAACTATGAACATAAATATATTCATATTGGGAATTTTATCCACCGGCTTTCCGGCCAGCCGGGCATAGAGCCGTTCTTTTGAAGTCATTACATTTCCCCCTTCCCCGCCGTGGTTTTTCTTTAGAATCAGCCCCGGCCCCGCCCGCTAACCGCACGCGAACCGGTGAGCGTGTCATTCCACAAATGCGGCACGGCGTAGGGCCAATAAATTCCCCGGTATGCGAAAATCAGCCTAAGCCCCGCCCGCTAACCGCACGCGAACCGGTGAGCGTGTCACCGCATAAATGCGGCACGGCGTAGGGCCAATAAATTCCCCGGTATGCGAAAATCAGCCTAGGCCCGCTTTCCGGCGCGTATACACATCATAGAAGACCGCAAGGAGCAGGATGACGGCCCTGACCACTTGCTGCCACGCGGCGCCGAGGTTCATAAGGGACATGCCGTTGTTGATGGCGCACATGATGAGGCCGCCGATAACGACCCCCAGCACGGTACCGATACCGCCCGATGCGGAAACGCCGCCGATGTAACAGGCCGCGATGGCGTCCATCTCATAGCCCTGGCCTGACTGGGGCAGGGCGGAGTTCATATAGCCTGTGGAGACCACCGCGGCAAGGCCCGACAACAATCCCATAAGGCTAAACACAACAAAAATCACCAGCTCCGAGTTGATACCGGAAAGTTTCGCGGACCGGGCGTTGCCGCCGACCGCGTAGATGTAGCGTCCCAGAATGGTATTGTTCATCATAAAATGAAAAATGAAGATCGTTACGGCAAGAACGGCCACGATTATCGGCAGGCCGCGGTAGGTGGCAAAACGCTGACACAGCGCCAGCAGCAAAGCGCCTATGATCACTACTTTTGCGATTACCGCCCCAATCGGGCTTACTTCAAAATTGTTTTTAATTTTATTTTGGCGGGAGATAAACTCGAACACGGCAAACAGCACAACCACCGCCGCCCCGACGATCAGGGGAAGCACATCGAAACTTTGGCTCTCGTCAAGCCACAGGTTGGGAAAATACCCCGACGCCATTTGCTTGTAGCCGTTGTCTTTGAGGGCGATGGGGTTGAGGTTGGTAACGATGTAGCTTAAGCCCCGGAAAAGAAGCATTCCCGCGAGGGTAGCGATGAACGCGGGGATGTTCATGTAGGCTATCCAGAAGCCGTAAAAAGCGCCGATCAAAAGGCCGATGCAAAGGGCGATGATCAGCGTCGGCAGCATCCCTATTCCCGTGTTGTACACCAGCGCGCTTATGGCCCCGATAAAGGCGCAGACCGAACCGACCGAAAGGTCTATGCCCAGTACAATAATTACCATTACCATTCCCGTCGCAAGAATAAGCACATAACTGTACTGAATAAGAATGTTGGTAAAGTTACGGGAGGAAAAATTGTTCCCGTTGGTAAGGAAAGAAAAAACGATCATAATCAGCGCCAATATAAGGAACATTGAATAGCCCCTTAAATTGCTCATAAGCAAGCTGCCGAAACCGCTTTTTTTTACAGCCGTGTCACTCATGTAATTATCTCCCTCGGCTCTGGCCCTAGCCTACCAAAGCCATGTGCATAATTTTTTCCTGCGTCGCCTGGTCATGGTCAAGCACGCCCTTGATCTTTCCCTCGTTCATAACGTAAATGCGGTCCGCCATGCCCAGCGCTTCGGGCAGCTCGGAACTGATCATGATCACGCTTTTTCCCCGTGCCGCCAGATCGTTGAGTATCTCGTAGATTTCAGTCTTTGCGCCCACATCAATGCCCCGCGTCGGCTCGTCGACAATGAAAATATCAGGGTCGGCCAGCAGTATGCGGCTTACGACCACCTTCTGCTGGTTCCCGCCTGAAAGATTACGCGCAAGCTGGTTAATGGAGGGGGTTTTAATCCGCAGTTCCTCGCGGTATCTTTCGGCCTCGGCGACTTCTTTCGCGGACAATACCAGGCCGAAGCGCGAAAACTTTTTCTTCAGTGACGAAGCGGAAATGTTGTTTTTTATGGTTTGAATAAGGATAAGCCCCAGGCTTTTCCGGTCCTCGGAGACATAACCGATACCGGCGTCAAGGGCCGCCTCCGCCGAGCGGGGGGCGATTTTCTTTCCGTGGAGAAACAATTCCCCTTCGCTTTTGGAACCGTAGGATTTGCCGTAGATGCTCATCATCAATTCGGTGCGGCCCGCGCCCATCGGCCCGCAGAAAGCGAGTATCTCCCCTTTCCGCAAAAAGAACGAGGCGTTATCGACCACTTTCATGCTGTGATAATCGGGATGATACACCGACCAGTTTTTAACTTCCATGACCGTTTCGCCGGGGGACGATTTCCGTTTCGGGAAACGGTGGGTCAAATCGCGGCCGACCATGTCTTTTATGAGCATTCCCTCGGTCACCTTGTCCTGTTTTACATCATAGGAAGATATGGTCTTTCCGTCCCGGAACACCGTAACGCTGTCGGCGACTTTAAGTATCTCGTTCAACTTGTGGGAGATCATGATGGCGGTAATGCCCTGCCGCTTGAACTCACGGATAAGGTCAAGCAGGTGATCGCTTTCCTCGTCGTTTAACGACGAAGTCGGCTCATCAAGAATAAGCAAATCGACTTCTTTGGAGAGGGCGCGGGCGATCTCCACAAGCTGCTGTTTCCCCACGCCCAGCTTGCTGACCGTCGTGTAAGGGCTTTCTTTCAGGCCCACCCGGTCCAGATATTTCTGCGATTCCTTTATATAATAGTCCCAGTTAATAACGCCCAGACGGGTGTTCATGTGTCCCAGGAAAATATTTTCATAAATTGACAAATAGGGACTGAGCGCCAATTCCTGATGAATGATCGCAAGCCCTTCTTTTTCGCTGTCCTTCACACTGTGATAATTGGTTTCATGGCCTTTGTAGAAAACGCTCCCCTGATAAGTGCCCTTCGGGTACACCCCGCTGATAACGCTCATAAGGGTCGATTTTCCTGCGCCATTTTCCCCGCACAGGGAGTGGATCTCGCCCTTTTTCACCTTGAAATTCACCCGGTCCAAAGCCTTGACACCGGGGAATTCCTTGGTCAGCTCTGTAACCCGCAAAATATACTCATCCATGGCGTATCCCCATCTTCATATTAATAAGAAACAAGTATACCACAATTCAATATATAACGTAAGCATAAAAAAATACAGGACCGGGCATGAAGGTTAACGCACGGTAAATCTTCATAGCCGGCCCTGATCCGCTTAACTAAAAACGCGCTTCAAAACGCTCATTGCAGGCCGTTGGCCGCGATTTCTTCGGGAGTGATAAAGCCCGCGGTGATCGGGTCTCTCCAGTTGGCCTGGGTGATATTGACCGGATCAAGCAGATAGGCTTTTACGATTTTTCTGCCCGTGTCGCCGATTGCCTCAAGGCCGATGCTGGACGCAAGGACCGCGCCGGGGACGGTGGGATTCGCCACGCCCTTGAGAATCTGGTCCGCAAGGATGATGGCCGCTTCCGCGAGTTTGGCGGTGTCCTTAAACACGGTCATGTACTGCTGGCCGTTCTTGATCATGGCAAGGGAGGCGGCTTCTGCGTCCTGACCGGAAACCACGGGGAGCTTGTTAACGTACTTGGCGTCCGCGACGCACGCTTCGATGATCGCCCGCGCAAGGGTGTCATTCGGCGCGAGGACCGCATCAAGGGTTACGTTGCGGGCGTCGCCGGAGAGCAGGTTCTCCATGCGGGTTTTGGCGATGTTGGGCAGCCAGCCTTCGGTGGCGATACGCTGGAAGTTGGCGGTGTCCTTGGAAGTCTCAGGATAGGGGCCTACTACCTGGAGAACGCCGCTCTTTATGTAGGGATTAAGCACGCTCATCGCGCCGTCATAGAAGAAGAAGGCGTTGCCGTCGGTGGGAGAACCGGCAAAGAGGGTGATGTACTTGGGGCTTGCGGCGGTGGCGGCCTTGAGGTTCAAGCCCGCTTCAATGCCCTGTCCCTGCAGTTGGCCGACCTTGAAGTTATTAAAGGTGAGGTAATAATCGTAATCGGCGGAATTCTGGATGATCCGGTCATAGGCGATTACCGCAACTTTGTCGCGGGCGGCATCGGCTACAGCCGAAGCGACGCCGTCATTCAACTGGCCGACAACCAGGAGCTTGGCGCCCTGGGTCAAAAGGTTGCCGATCTGCTGATTTTGCAGGGTCTGGTCGCCGTTGCCGAACTGAAGCTCCGCGCGATAGCCGCGTTTTTCCGCTTCGGCTTTAAGGCTTGCGCCGTCTTTTACCCAGCGCAGAACGGTGGTTTCGGGCATGGCAAGCCCGATAAGGGCCCCCCCCGCGCTTGTGCTTGTGCTGCCGCTGCTGCTGCTGCCGCCCTGCCGGCCGGCGGCAAAGGCAAAGGAGCCAACCGCGAACAGCGCCAAAAGAACCGCTAGAAATTTCTTCATGATAATTCCTCCAAGAATATGAATTTATATCATTATAGGGGTAAAACCCCCTGGTTGAAAATCGTAAAATTTTGATAAAAAAGAGGAAAATAACGGTTTTATGGGGAATAGTGAAGCGCCTACAGGGGAAAATTTTGATGTAAAGAATTTACCCGGCAAACATTAAGGCGCGTTCATAACGTTGCGGTACACGTCTTCCCGTGAATGAAAACCGTCCCGGATAACCACGTCGATATTATCCGCAAAAACCGCGATCGGTTTTTCGATGTACGAAGGGATCAGTACGCCGCTGCCGTTTTCCAGCATCGTGTCCGGCGGAAAATCTTCTTTGCGGATTATCGCCAGGGCGAGGCGGGCGGCGCGGGGGGCGAGTTTCCCGATGGGCTTGTACACGGTCATCAGCTGGACGCCCTCTACAATGCGCTGGCAGCTTATCAATTCCGCGTCCTGGCCCACGACCGCCACTTCCCCTGCCCGCCGCCGCTCGGAAAGCAGTTGAATGGCGGCATTGGCAATGGCGTCGTTCCCGCAGGCAATGGCGTCCCAGTCTAAATCTTCCTCAAAAATGAGGCCGATTTTTTCCAGCGCCTCGTCGGAACTCCACTCCTCAAGCCAAATTTCCTGCCCCAGCTCAATATCCCCCGCCTCAATAAGGGGATCGAGTATCTCGTGGATTCCCCCGCTGATTTCAAAACTGTTGAAGTCGTGCAGGGAGCCGTTCACTACCAGATACCTGCCCTTGGGCGCGGCGTCCCGCAGGGCCTTCCCGAAGGCGCGGCCTACCTCGCGGCTGTCAAAAGAAATGTAGGCGTCTACCGGCGTTCCCTGGATCATCCGGTCGTAGGCGATAACCGGAATCCCCGCGTCACGCACCTGTTTTATCGCCCCGGTGATAGCCTCTGTATCATGGGCAATTACCACGAGGAGATCGATGGTCTGATTCACCATGTAGTTGATCTGGGCGATCTGTTCGCGGATACCCCCCGCTGAAAGCTGCACGATTACCTCCGCCCCCAGCTCCCGCGCCGCACCGGTAAACACATTGAGGTCCTTGTTCCAGCGTTCAACGATGAAGGTAGCCGTGGCAATGGAAAAGCCGATGACCGGCCCGTCCCCTGCATTTTGAAAGCCCCCCACAGCGCTGTTCCTTGCCGCGCCGCCGGCATTGCCGTCATTACCGCCGTTCTGCCGCGCCTGCATTTTTTCGCCGCGTTCGCAGGCGGCGGCCAGAAATATGAATAAAAAAGGAATGATAATTGCCCGGATCGCTTTGTGCATTTTAGCGCCTCTTGTAAATCGTTAACGGCCTTTGCGTTTTTATTGTAGTAAAAAACGGGTTCACTGCAAAGATACGCGAAGGAGAGCGTCCGAAACCAACCGGATTTTAGAACAGATTCAATATTTCAAATTTTTTCCATAATTACCGCTTGACACGGGTTTATATATATTATATAGTATTCCCAGTATAATTATAGGATATATTCAGGGGAGATGACATGACGAAAATTGTCACAATCGCCGGTTCCGATGCCGCCGCCGGCGCGGACTGGAAGCGGCTCTCAAGACCTTTGGGGAATACGGCCTGTGTTGAATATCACATTCAAAAACCATTACCGCCGCCTGGGCGATAAGGCGCTCAATTATCATTATGAACGCGCTTGACCTAATCGGGAACACCCCGCTGGTGGAACTTAAAAAAATCTCCGCTGAACTGGACGGGGTGTCGATCCGGGCAAAGGCGGAGTTCCGCAATCTTTCAGGATCGGTAAAAGACCGGGCCGCCAGGGCCATGCTTCTTGAAGGCGTCGAAAAGGGCCTGCTGCATCCGGGCAAGACCATCATCGACGCTTCAAGCGGTAATACGGGTATCGCCTACGCCGTGCTGGGGGCGATTTTGGGCTATCCGGTAACGATTTACCTTCCCGCCAACGCCGGCCGGGAACGGAAAACCATCCTCGCCTGCTGCGGGGCGGCGGTAGTGGAAACCAGC
>JAITIC010000049.1 GCA_031279635.1 Treponema sp.
TGGAGAAAGCCACGGGCCTACATTTTGATCCGGCCAGACTGGATGAGTCGCTGGAGATATATAACGAACACAATGCGGTAATGCGGGAACTTTCCGAAACCCTGGCCGGCCATTCGGAGATTTTGATCTCCCAGCGCAGCGACATTTTTAAAAGCGCTTTTTTTATGCTGAAGGAAGAACATACCTCCCTGGTACGTTCTTTTTTAAACGAACTCAAGGCCCAGCCTGCGGGAGCGGAAAAAATCAGAATCATGATCACCGGTATCCTGGCGGACGCTCCGGCTTTTACCGGTATTCTGGATGAATACGGGATGCAGGTGGCGGCTGACGATGTGGCCGCCGAGAGCCGCCAGTACCGGGTAGACGCTCCCAAAGGAAACGACCCTCTGGATCGGCTGGTTCAAAAATTCCGCGCCCTGGATAATTGCAGTGTTTTGTACGACCCGGAAAAGAAACGGATAGGGTGTGTCGTTGAAGAGGCAAAAGCCAGGAAAGCCTGTGGCATCCTGGTGATACTTACCAAATTTTGCGATCCGGAAGAATTCGATTATCCCCTCATCAAGCGGGCCTGCGATGCCAATAAAATTCCCTGCATTATCGTTGAGGTGGATCGTCAGATGGTCAACTATGAACAGGCCCGGACGGTTATTGAGACCTTCCGGGATTTACTGGCGCAAAAACAAATCGTTACAGGAGTTTAGCGTATATGAACAACAAAAAAAGGCCCCTGGAGGGCATCAAGGTTTTGGAATTGGCCACCTTTATCGCCGGCCCCTGCTGTGCCCGCTATCTGGCGGATCTGGGGGCGGAGGTTGTCAAGGTGGAACCGCCCGGTGGCGATCCGCTGCGGTTTACCGCCGTCAATGAAGGCCGTCCTTTTGGCGATGCGGAAGACACCACCTTTTGTATGGAAAACACCGGAAAGAAGTGCATTGCCCTGAACACCAAAAGCGATGCCGGCCGTAAAGTGCTGGAACAACTTTTGGCCGAAAGCGATATCTTTATCACCAACTGGCGTCAGGGGGCTCTGGAACGGGCGGGACTGGACTATAAAACAATTCATGAAAAGTACCCCAAAATAGTTATGGGATTTGTCAGTGGTTACGGCGAGAAAGGGCCGGACAAGGATTTACCGGGATTTGACTTTACGGCGTATTTTGCCCGGGGAGGCATCATGGGTACTCTGTACGACAAAGACGGCAGTCCTATGATTCCCATTGCCGGTTTTGGGGACCACCAGGTCGGTATTTATCTGGCCGGCGGTGTTATCGCCGCGCTGTACCGCGCCCGGGAAACAGGACGGGGCGACCAGGTGGTGGTGAGTCTCTTCCACACTGCAATCTGGGATGTAGGGGTATTTCTTTCCGGCAGCCAGTATGGGGATTCTTCCACGAAATATCCTGTCAGCCGCAAAAAGATTGCCAACCAGCTCCAGGTTGCCCACCGTACCAAAGACGGGTATTGGGTTCAAATTGCCATGCCCCGTTATGATTTTTATTATCCCAAATTCTGCCCCGTTATTGACCGCGCCGATTTGATTGACGATCCGCGCTTTTTCCCTCAGACCAGCTTGCAGGAACACCTGGATGAATTCTACGCAATCGTCGATGAAGGCATCCGCCGTTTGGATTTGACCGAGCTGGAAAAACGCATGAACCAAGCGGACCTGCCCTATGCCGTCTGCCAGACCTGGGATCAGCTGTTGGAAGACAAGCAGGCATGGGGCAGCGACGCCCTTGCCAAGGTCAAATTCCCCAACGGAAAGGAACGCGCCATGGTTCGTACCCCTGTCATGTTCACCGAGACGGGTCTGCCGCCCTATGAACGGGGCCGTTTTTTGGGAGAAGATACCCGCGAAGTATTGGCCCGGCTTGGCTATACTGCCGGACAAATCGACGCCATGATTGCCGCCGGCGATATTACGGACCTAAAACGAATCGGATAAAACCAGGAGGTATGTTTTGATTTTTTCGGAGAAGCATGAGTTGTTACGGAAACTGTTCCGCCGGTTTGCGGAAACGGAATTTACCTCGGAGTTATTGGATGAACTGGAGGAAACCGGCGACTTTAACTGGGAAATACACCGTAAAATGGCAAAGTACGGATTCATGGGGGTGAAAATTCCGGTAGAATACGGCGGGCAAGGGGGCGATTCGCTGGCCTATGTTCTTCTGGTCGAAGAATTCGCGCGGGTAAGTCCGGTCCTGTCCATTTACGCTAATACCTCTAATTCTCTTGGGTCAGGACCGATTCTGTTCTGCGGAAATGAAGAACAGAAAAAGAAGTACCTGCCGCCGATTGCCAGCGGGGAGAAAATCCTTGTTTTTGCCCTGACCGAACCGGGGGCGGGATCCGATGCGGGAAGCACCCTGACTACCGCAGTGGCGGACGGAGATTATTTTGTGTTGAACGGCAGAAAGACCTTTATCAGCGGCGCTCCGTTTGCGGATTATGCGATTGTCTATGCCAGGACGGATTTGAAACAGGCCGGTTCCAGGGGAATTTCCATTTTTATCGTGGATATGAAATTGCCCGGCGTCAGTACCGGAAAACATGAAAAAAAGATGGGTATTATCGGTTATCCGACCAGCGACGTTATTCTGGACAATGTAAAAGTCCGTAAAAGCGATTTGCTGGGCCCGCTGCACCGGGGGTTTACCGCCGCCATGGTAACCCTGGACGGGGGCCGTCTGGGTATGGCGGCGCAGGCTTTGGGAATTGCCCGGGGTTGTCTGGAAGAGTCCGTCAAATACGCGAAAGAGCGGAAACAGTTCGGCAAAACCATTTCGAATTTTCAGGGGATCAGTTTTATGATTGCGGATATGGCAACGGAAATTGAAGCGGCCCGGGAACTGATCTATGATACCGCGGTCAAAAAGGATGCGGGAAGCCCGGAAAGTTCCAAACGCTGCGCCATGGCAAAATTGTTTGCCTCGGAGATGTGTAACCGGGTGGCCTACAAGGCGGTCCAGATTTTCGGCGGATACGGTTATATCAAGGAATATAAGGTAGAACGTTTCTACCGTGACGCGAGGATTACCACTATTTACGAAGGGACCTCCCAGGTACAGCAGATGGTGATTTCAAGAAACTTGTTAGGGTGACACCATGAAGATAATTGTATGCGTAAAGCAGGTGCCGGACACTTCGGGTAATGTGGCTGTAAAACCGGACGGAACGCTGGACCGCTCTTCCATGCCGGCCATCATCAACCCCGATGATTTAAATGCGGTTGAAGCGGCGCTCTGTATGAAGGAAGATACCGGGGCAAAAGTAGTAGTTGTCACCATGGGGCCGCCCCAGGCGGCAAACATGCACCATGAACTTTTGGCGATGGGTGCGGATGAGGTTGTCCTGGTGTCAGGACGGGAATTCAGCGGCTCCGATACCTTTGCCACTTCCCAGATTCTGGCGGCTTCCATCAAGCGTATCGGCCTGGAAGAAGGCGCCGTTGTGTTCTGCGGACGGCAGGCGATTGACGGAGATACCGCGCAGGTTGGCCCGCAGATAGCGGAGAAGCTGAACCTTCCCCAGGTTTCCTATGTACAGGAAGTAAAACGGGAAGAAAACGCTTTGATATGCAAACGGATGCTGGAGGACGGATACATGACGATCCGGCTTGAGCCTCCCTGTCTTTTGACCTGCATCAAAGAACTCAACACTCCCCGCTATATGTCGGTCCGGGGAATTCTGGAATTTGACAAAAAACCGTTTACCGTATTTGACTACGAGACCTTAAAGGAAGACGAACTTATTGAAAAGGACAGTATCGGCATTAAAGGATCGCCTACCAATGTGTTCAGGTCTTTTACCCCGCCGCAGAAGGGCGCCGGTATAATGATTCCGGGAACCGGAAAAGAAGCGGCAGAACAATTATTCGGCATACTCACCCAAAAACATCTGGTGTAAAAAGGAGCGAGCATAATGGACGGATTCGACAATACAAAAACCGAAGATTTTAAAGGGGTATGGGTATTTTGCGAACAGCGCGGAGGCGTCCTGATGCCGACGGATTTTGAATTGATTTCCGAAGGAAGGAAGCTGGCGGACGATCTGGGCTGTGAACTTTGCGGCCTTTTGCCTGGGGACCATGTGGCGGACTTGGCGGCGGAGTTAGGCGGCTACGGAGCGGATAGGGTACTGGTCTGCGAGTCCCCGCTCCTCAAGGTGTACACCACCGATGCCTATACTAAAATTATCTGTGATCTGGTAAAGGAACGGAAACCTGAAATTTTCCTGTTCGGGGCAACGAACATCGGGAGGGATCTGGGGCCCCGCTGCGCCGCGCGCCTGCACACCGGCCTTACCGCCGACTGTACCGGCCTGGAGGCGGATACCAAAAAATACCTGGAATTTTTGTCCCAAAACAGCAGCCTGGATACCAGTCCTGAAAGATACGACATGGAGGCCAAAAATCTGAAAATGACGCGGCCCGCGTTCGGCGGACATTTGATGGCAACAATCATCTGCCCAAGGTTCCGTCCCCAGATGTCCACCGTACGGCCCGGGGTTATGAAAAAAGCGGCGTTTGACGAAGCAAAGGCAAAGGCCGTAATTGTTGAAAAGATAGAACCCTCCGTATCGGAAGCAGATATCCGCGCAAAGGTCCTCTCGGTGGTAAAGGAGGCAAAGGCCCTTGTGGATTTGATCGGCGCCGAAGTGGTAGTGTCCGTGGGCTATGGCATCAATAAAGATATCCAGAAGGGTCTGTCTTTAGCAAAAAAATTGGCCGATGCTTTAGGCGGCGTGGTAGGCGCATCCCGGGCCGCCGTAGACGCGGGCTGGATTCCGGCGGCCCACCAGGTAGGACAGACGGGAAAAACCGTCCGTCCAAGGATATATATCGCCCTGGGAATCTCCGGCGCTATCCAGCACCGGGCAGGCATGAAGGATTCCGGGTGTATTATTGCGGTAAATAAGTCGGAGGCCGCTCCCATCTTTGAGATTGCGGATTACGGGATTTGCGGGGATCTTTTTGAGGTAATGCCGTATATGATCGAAGCGGCAAAGAAATAGCAGCGTCAATCTTTGTACTCCTCTGCTCTTTATGCTCCTTTTCCTTATACCAAAAGTCATGCTATACTCGTCTCATGAAAACCATAGGCATAGGCGTTATCGGCTGCGGATTTATGGGGAAAACCCATACATACGGGGCAAAAACCGTTCCGCTTTATTACGACAATCTTCCATTCTTGCCGAAGCTCGTGGGGGTCTGCGATGTAAATTTGAAAGCGGCTCAACAAATGAAAGAACAGAACGGCTTTGAATTTGCCGCTTCTGATCCCGGCGAGATTCTTTCACGCAAAGACATAGACGCGGTTACGGTGAGCACCCCCAATGTGTTCCACAGGGAACAGATACTGGCGGCGCTGGCTGCCGGTAAACACGTCTACTGCGACAAACCCCTGGCGGCAAGCTATGCCGAAGCGCTGGAAGTTACCGATGCCTGGAAAAAATCCGGCCTTATCGCCCAGGTCGCCCACCAGTTCCGCTGTTTTCCCGCGGTGATGCGGGCAAAGCAGCTTTTGGAAGAAGGCCGTATCGGCGCCATCATGAGTTTTCACGGAGCCTACCTTCATTCGGGTTCCATCGACAAAAACAAGCCGATTGGCTGGAAGCAGGACAAAGCGATGGGCGGCGGCGGAGTGCTCTTTGATCTGGGTTCCCATATTCTCGATCTGCTCCGCAGCCTTTTGGGAAATTTTACCGAACTGTTCGCGTCCACAAGGATCCTCTACCCGGAGCGGCCCAACGCCGCCGGCGAGACGGAAACGATCGATGCCGACGATTCGGCCTGGGTGCTCCTTAAACTTCCCTGCGGCGCCCAGGGGATGGTAGAAGCGTCAAAGATCTACACGGGAACAAACGACGATTTCAAATTCGAGATTTACGGCGATAAAGGCGCAATCCGTTTTGATTCAAACCTCCCCAACTGGCTGGAATTTTTCGACAACACCAAAAGCGAAAAGGCCCTTGGGGGAGAGCGCGGCTATACGAGGATTGAAACGATGTCGGCCTTTGAAAAGCCCGGCGGTTTCCTGCCTCCGGCAAAATTTCCCCTGGGCTGGCTTCGCTCACACGTTCACAGTTTTTACAACTTTTGCAACAGTGTGTATACCGGAACGCCGGCCTCGCCCTCTTTTGACGACGGCGCCTATATCCTCAAGCTGCTGGAAACCGCCTACGCCTCGGCGGAAACGGGCAGCTGGAAAACACTGTAGTCCGGCGAGTCCGGCGGCCCTTATGAGGAACGGGGCGTAAAAAATTATACATGCCGGGAAAAGAAACCCGGGAAGGAGTTTTATTTATGGAACGAAAAATTCGTTTTGTTCAGTATGGCTGCGGGAAGATGAGCAGGTTTCTGATGCGCTACGCAATTGAAAAGGGCGCCGAGATCCTTGCCGCCTTTGATCTAAACCCGGCCGTTATCGGCAAAGACATTGCGGAACTGTCCGGCGCTCCCTGCAAGGGAATTACGGTTTCCGACGCCAAAGACATTTCCCGGACCCTTGGGGAACTGAAACCCGATGTTTGTATCATCGCCACGCGGAGTACCGTAGCGGAGCTTAAAGAAATTTTCAGCGCCTGCGCCAAAAACGGCGTCAACGCCATCGCCACCTGTGAAGAGGCCCTGTATCCCTGGAACTCATCCCCGGATCTTACCGCGGAACTCGACGCCCTGGCGAAAGCCGGCGGATGTACCCTCTGCGGCAGCGGTTATCCGGATCTCTACTGGGGTACCCTGATTACCACGCTGGCCGGTTCAGCCCACAAGATCACCAGGATCAAGGGCAGCAGCAGTTATAATGTGGAAGATTACGGCATTGCCCTGGCCCAGGGACACGGCGCGGGACTGAGTATCGCCGAATTTAAAAAGCAGATAGGAAATTACAACAGTCTGTCTTCGTCTCAGATCAAGGCTTTGGTTGAAAAAGGCGAATACATACCCTCGTATATGTGGAACCAGAACGGCTGGCTTTGCAGCCGTCTGGGGTTAACCGTTGTCTCCCAGGTTCAAAAATGCGTGCCTCATACCTGCGATCACGATCTTCATTCCTCCACGCTGGATATGACGATCAAAGCCGGGGTTGCCGTCGGCATGTCCGCGATTGTTACCACCGAAACCGCCGAGGGAATCACCCTGGAAACCGAATGTATCGGCAAGGTATACACCCCGGAAGAATTCGACAAGAACGAATGGACATTGTGCGGCGAGCCGGACATCACCCTTGTCGTAAACCGCCCCGCCACGGTGGAACTTACCTGCGCAACGATTGTGAACCGCCTGCCTCAGCTTATCGACGCCGAACCGGGCTACATCACCACCGAAAAAATGCCCGTCAACGAGTACCGGGTAAAACCGCTGAATTGCTATGTAACGGCCAAATGACAGACCGGTACGCGGTTGTTGCCGGCGGCTGTGCATAATGGAGGGGGACTGTCCGCCGCCCTGCCGGTTGGTGTTTGCCCCAGGGCATTGTAGACCGCCATCAAGCCGGCAGGACTTATGCCGCTGGTAAAGTATACTTTTGCGGAGTTCCCTGTTTGAGGTACCGGTATCTGTGCAAGGGACGGTTGCCCTCCTTTTTCCTGTGCTTCCGTTTGCACACGGGCTTTTTCAGAATTGAGAATTTAGCAGCCGCCCGTCCAAATCCGGTGGAACAGCCGTAATGAACCACACCTTTTCATGTGCCACAATTGGGCCTCCTTACGCTCCTATAATTTTTTCTCAGTAAAGCGGCCATCTGCCTTACCTTGCATTCAATTTCATCACGGTTGATCTGTAACTGATTCCCGACCAGTACCGATGCGATGCCGTGGACGTAGAGCCACATATCAAAAAACATAGTCTCCGCCGCCTTCTTGTCGCCGTATATTTTTCTCCGTCCTTCGTACAACTTTTCACTACCGGTTTTAAGGTTTTTATCCTTAAAAATTTCGGGAAAAGGGCGCCCCTTGTATTCGTTTGACTGATATTGCAGACGGAAAAGGTTTGGTTCCTCCAGGGCGAAATTGATATAGGCCAGATAGATATTCGTCAAAGCTCTTTGTCGACTTTGATTTTTTGATATATGGCCGCATGGTATCGTTCCGCCATCTGAAAAACGGCGGTTTTCAGTTCCGCCATGTTTTCAAAAAAGCTGAAAACCGGCTGGGTTGAGGAATTAAGGCGCCGGGCAATGTTCCGGGCATTGAGGTTTTCAATCCCTTCCTCCCTGACTATCGCAAAGGCGGTTTTCAAAATGTTACCGAAAGGTGTCTTTAGCGCCTGTCCCAAAACTAAGACCGTAAGCTCACGTTCCCGGCATAGCCGGGGGCACGGTTTTGGGACAGGCCCGTGCAGTTTTTCAGGCTTTCAGTCTTGCAAAACTGCGAATTTCAAGGTTGCTTTCCCAAAACTGAAGTTTTGGGAAAGCCTCTTTATTATGTGATTTATCTTATGATATAATATCCGCTTAGGAGGTGGCGTATGGTAAATACATTAGCGACTGTTATCAGAGTTGATGAAGAAAAATGTGTAAACTGTCATGCCTGCATCGCGGCGTGTCCGGTAAAGTACTGTAACAACGGCGCCGGAAAAAAAGTAACTATCAACCACGACCTGTGTATCGGCTGCGGAAGCTGTGTTCATGCCTGTACCCACAAGGCGCGGCTTATTGTGGACGATTCGGAGGCGTTCTTCGACGCACTGGAAAGGAAAGAAAATATCATCGCCATTGTTGCTCCGGCTGTAGCCTCCAATTTTCCGGGCCTTTATCTCAACCTGAACGGATACTTGAAATCGCTGGGATTGAAAGCGGTTTTCGACGTAAGTTTCGGCGCGGAGCTTACCGTTTTTTCCTATGTGAAATACATCAATGAAAAAAAGCCGTCGTTTTGCATAGCCCAGCCCTGTCCCGCGATTGTCACCTATATTGAAATTTACCATCCTGAGCTGATTCCGTATCTTGCCCCGGCGGACAGCCCCATGCTGCATATTATCAAGATGATC
>JAITIC010000090.1 GCA_031279635.1 Treponema sp.
AAAAGTTTGAAAAACTTATTCGGACAGCTTCTTTAGTGCGGCATTTGCGTACCGTTTCAACGAAACGGGAGCAAATGCGAGGGATGTCCATGAAGTAACAAACTTCCTGGACATCCCCCAGTTCTCCGGTACCTCCGGCTGGATTTGCCTGTATTCCCTGCTCAACAAGGCCCGCCACGGTTAATCAAATTCGCCTGGTAGCCCGCGCCGAAGCCGTTGTCGATGTTCACCACGGAAATTCCCGGCGCACAGGAATTGAGCATGCCGAGCAGCGCGGAAAGGCCGCCGAAGGACGCGCCGTAGCCCACACTGGTGGGTACCGCGATTACCGGCGCCGATACCAGCCCCGTGATAACGCCGGGAAGCGCGCCTTCCATGCCGGCCACCGCGACAATAACCCGCGCCTTGCGTATGTCAGAGAGGCGGTCAAAGAGCCGGTGAATACCGGCAACGCCAAGGTCCGCGAAAAAAGCAACCTTGCTGCCGAGAAACTCCGCGGTCCGCACCGCCTCCAGCGCGACGGGAAGATCGGAGGTTCCCGCGGCCACTACCGTAACGAGGCCCCTCTGCTCCTGGCGCGCCGTGCCGATGGTGAGGGTAAGAGCCGTGGCATCATACAGCGCTTCGGGAAAGCGCGCGGTAACGAGAGCGGCCAGTTCGGCGGAGGCTTTTGTGGCAAGGACGGGGATGCCCTTTTCCCGCATGCCCGCGATAATTGAGGCGGCCTGCTCCGCGGTTTTTCCCCGGCAATACACCGCTTCCGGATAGCCGGTGCGTTCGGCGCGCAGTGCGTCGATTACGGCGAAACCGTTCACCTTAAAATTATTTTCCATTGAAGATACTCCGTTCCGCCTCGTCAAGGGAAATATTTTTTTCGCGGGCAACGCGGGCGCGGTCCTCGTATTCGATTTTCGCGCGCAGTTCCTCTCCGCCCAGAAATACGCTCTTGCGCCGCACCGCGCCCGCCGCCGTTTCTTCTGTTTCCATGCCGCGCCGCAGAGACAGCCGCCGCACGGTTTGTTCGCGAAAGCCGATTGCTGTTGACTGCCTGAACAGCGTGCGGCGCAATACGTCAAGGTTTTGTTGGGCGCACAGTACGGAAACAACCACGCCGGGGCGGGACTTCTTCATGGTGCAGGGGCTGAATGTTACATCCAGCGCCCCCGCGGCAAAAAGACGTTCCATGAGAAAACCCAGCGCCTCGCCAGTCATATCGTCGATATTGGTTTCGATAAGCGTTAACTCTTCGGTGTTCCACAAATCTCCGCCCGCTTCAGCGGCTTCTTCCCTAAGCGACAGGCGCAGCACATTCGGCTTTTCAAGTTTGCGCCTGCCAATACCATAACCGGTTTTTATTTCCGTAAAAGAGGCGGTTTCGGTAAACGCGTCAACGCTGGCGGCAAGAATAGCGGCGCCGGTGGGCGTGGTCATTTCTTTTTGAAAGCCGCCGGTTTTTACCGGCAGCCCCCGACACAAAATAAGCGTCGCGGGAACAGGAACCGGCAAAACGCCGTGGGCGCATTGCACTGTACCGCCGCCAAGTTCAATGGCGGAGGACGTTATTTTATCCGGCTTGAGTATATCAAGGCACACCGCGGTTCCGGCAATATCAATAATTGAATCCAGCGCGCCGACTTCATGAAAAGTAACTTCATCAACAGCGGTACCGTGAACCTGCGATTCCGCTTCGGCGATGCGGGTAAACATATCCAGCGAGCGCTTTTTTGCCCCTTCGCGTAACGAGGATTTTTCAATAAGGGCGCGTATGTCTTTCCACGAGCGGTGTTCATAGGTATGCGAATATCCGCCGCCTTCATGGCGGTGATGGCCGTACTCGTGCGCGTGTTCGTCTTCCACAATGGTGCGTATACCGCTTATGCCGTTCCGTTCATCGCGGACAAATTCCAGCTTCCAGCCGTCAAGAGCGAGTTTGTCCAGTTCGCGCCCAAGTTCGTCAGGATCAACGCCCAGATCAATAAAAGCGCCGAGCGTCATGTCGCCGGATATACCGGCGAAACAATCAAAGTGCAGGGTTTTCAATTACAGAAACCTCCCGGTTCATGCTGCCCATCACATACCCTTCAAGCTCAAAGGCAACATAAATAAAGCCGAAAGATTTAAGGGTCCGCGAAATATCGTCAAGGAGCTTTTCATCAAAAAATTTACGGCGCTCTTCCGGGGCCGCCTCTATCCGCGCCATGCGCTCATGAGACCGTACCCGGAACTGTATAAACCCAAGGGAACGCAGATAATCCTCCGCCTTCTCAACGCGGGAAAGTTTTTCGTGGTTTATGTTTTCACCGTAGGGGATACGTGAAGCAAGGCAGGCAAAAGCCGGTTTGTTCCACGTTGGAAGATTATACCTTTTTGAAAGGACACGTATCTCGTTTTTGTTCAGCCCCGCGTCACGCAGGGGGCTGGTGATATGCAGTTCCTCAAGCGCTTTAAGACCGGGACGGTAATCGCCCAGATCGTCAATATTGGAGCCGTCAAACACCGTCTGTATTCCCCGCTTTTTTGCCTCGTCCAAAATGCGGCCAAACTCAATTTTTTTACAATAATAGCAACGGTTACGGGGATTTGCCGCCACTTCGTCATCAATGCTCTCTTCTTCAACAAGGATGTGCGTAATTCCAAGCTGTTCCGCAACTTTTGCGGCATAGGCAATTTCGCTTTGAGGCAGCATGGGCGAGACAATGGTTATCGCGACGGCATTTTTACCCAGCGTTTTTGACGCGGCGTAACAGAGAAAAGAGCTGTCCACCCCGCCCGAAAAGGCAACGGCGGCGCTCTCTTTGGCGGCAATACACGCAAGAAGCCGCCGGTATTTTTGTGCAATATCCGTCATGGGTTTCCTTAACGCAAGGATTGACGGAGTTCATCTCCCAGGGAAGCCGCTTCATGCGACCGCATATACCCATAGCACAGAAAGAACGCTTTTGTCAAGTAATTCAGTACCGCCTCAAGAATTCCGAATTCAACCATGGACCACACGGACAAAAGCCAAAAGTCCGTGAGGCCGGCGGTTTTATTCTATACTGCGAATTTCAAGATTGCTTACCCAAAACATAGATACGGCCGCCAAATCTATGGATATTACCCCGTCCGTATCCCAAACACCCCGGCCATTACGTCGCCGGTTTTTTTGCGGCGGCAGTTTTCACATAAAGCGGCGCAGGTTCAGGCGGGCTTGCGTCCCCGTTTTCCGCCGCCATCCATCCGGCGGAATGGGCAAGCTCTTCCCTCGTGGCAAAGGGCCTGCCACAGTTTTCGCAGCGGACCAGGTCAAAGGTTTTGCCCCAGATAAGACGGCTTTCCCCGTCCCCGGCGCACTCGATAGCGCCGGTGGGACAGACCGCGGCGCAGCTTCCGCAGCCTACGCAGTCCGCCGGGGCCTCGTCGTAAGGGGTGGAGATTTTTTTTCCTGTGCCCCGCCCCACGGCGGATATGGCGCCGGTTCCCAGTTTGGAACAGGCTTCTACGCAAAGGCCGCAGAGAATACAGGCCGAGGCCATGCGGTCTTTCGCGGAATCTCCGGCGCCGGCTGCCGGAAGCGACGCATAGCGATCCTCATCCGGCACGCCGTACATTTTGCAGAGCGAGGCGATCCGGCTGCCTTCGGGGGCGCAACTCCTGAGCATGGACAGGATTGTGCGGCGGATGCCCCGGATTTTTTCGCTTTCGGTGAATACTTCGCTATCCCTGCTTAAAGGGTAGACGCAGGACACCACAACATTATTTCTTGCGGCTAACGGGGTACTTGAGGGCAAGACTTTCGTCTACTACAGTTAAAATCTTTTGGCCTTCATTATTCAGGGTGTCTGCGGTGAGGGCTATGTTCATGGCGGCGGGGCTTACGGCGGCGTTGCTGGCGTCCTTGCCGTTTACCAAGCTTGAAAATATTTTGGCCGAAACCTACGGCATTTTGTGTTTCCCGTTGGCGCAGGGGTGACTTACACCTTGATGGAGTATATTGACCGAAACCCCGTCATGGCCGGTTTGGTACAAGATATGGGGGAATGGAAAATCTCCGGCACTAAAACAGTGCCTGGTACCCCTGCATTACCCTTTTGATATTCATACGGTTGTCAATATACTCAGAAACCGAAATTTTTGCTTGCCGTCGGATGTCGATAAATATTTGCCTAAAAAACAGTAATCAACAACCTCGCCCTGAAGCTCCCCCGCGCAAGGGGAATTCCCGGGGAGCCTCGCGACAACCATCGCGGGGCTCCCTGTTTTACCTGGTTCCGTAGAGGATGGCACCCTGTTTCTGCAGAATATCCTGCAGCTCAGATACATCCTTTTCCATTTCTCTGGGCGTAATGCCCTTTTGGGCGCATAATCCCGCGGCGACCCCCGCAGCCTGACCGGTGACCATGGTTTCCATGAGGAAGCGGTGATGGCATTGCCATTCCGCCGATATGGCCTTGCCCGCCACGAGAATATTCTCCAATCCTAGGGGTACCAATGAACG
Organism: Treponema sp.; assembly: GCA_031279635.1. GTDB lineage: Bacteria > Spirochaetota > Spirochaetia > Treponematales > Breznakiellaceae > WQXQ01. Next base: position 4,478 of record JAITIC010000090.1, read on the forward strand.
GTACGGGATATCATGAGATCCCTTATCAGGCGGCCGCTGCGTATTTACCGGAACCAAGGCGGTGTTTCCGACCGCGTGTCTGTTTCCAATGACAAAGGGGCTTTTGCCGATAACATCGGAAAATTTTCTGGATTCATAAATATCCTGATAAACAATTTTATAATCCCCCATGATCCGGCGGGTTTCCCGGATACGGGTCTCGGGGCAAACCCTGGTGATATAGGCGTTTTCAAATCCAGGAATATGTTTTTTGAAGAAATTGAAGGCGATAACATCCAACCGGCGGCATTCTACCTCCGCCCGGGTAATATCCCGTACATCGGTACAATCAGCGTTGCCCACATGGGATGAATGCTGAAAATGGGCCAGAATTTTTCCGCCCTTGGGCATCAGGAAGAACCCAACGCCGCTCTGTCCGTGCCATTCACCGGTCTTAATTCCCTGATCCCGAAGACTGATATAGCCCATGATTTCACCAATATCCACAATGTTATTGGTATTTTTGACCGCTTCTTCTACTTCTTCCCTGGTATAACCCCGTTCCTCGAAACGGGCCTGTTCAAACAAAAAATCTTTGATATTATCCTTGACATACCGCAGAACCTCATCCCAGTCCACACCGTCGGCGGTAAAAGCCACCGTTGCCGGTTCGAGCAGTTCCTTGGGCTGGATCTCATATTCCGCGCCAGCTTGATAACAGACCTCTCCCTCGCCGGTACAATCTATAACCACCTTTGCCAATACAATGGATCGCCCTGACGGATGTTCCACTACCACGCCTTTCACCGTATTGCCATCCCTGATAACTTCGGTGACCAGCGAATGAAGCATCATCTCGGCCTTTTCATCGGTGAGAATCTGATATACCAATAGACCCCACCAGTCAGGATCTATATAGGAAAAAGTGTATGCCGCCCGCCAATCGGTCAGGGTATGGGGCAGCGCGTGGCCTGTTTCCAGCAGGCGCTTGTATGTTTCATCGGCAAACCCGCCGACCACCTGTTCATGATAGGCGTTAAAAAGCCAAGCGTAGGCAAATCCCGGAGGCCCTGAGAAATTCATCTGCCCCCCAAGCTGACCGGTCCGCTCGATCAGCAATGTTTTAGCGCCGGTACGGGCGGCGGCAACAGCGGCCGTGACACCGGAAGTTCCTCCCCCGCACACCACCACATCATAAGAACCATAATAACCCAACATATTCTACCTCCAATAAATAGAATCTTTTATTTAGAATTTGTCCATAATGTCGACACATTATGGACAAACACTATTTAACGCCCTTGGCGGTAAACATTCCTATAAGCCCCAAAAACGCTATGGGAATCATCATAAAAAAGCCGGTTGTATATCCGAAAGACCGTACCAACAATCCGAATAACAGGGGACTGACGGCGGTCCCGCAAAGAAAGCCGGTCATCACGATGGATACCCCTATTGATTTTTCCTTTGGATGCGATATCACGGAAGTCACTGCGGAAAACATCATTCCCGGTCCGGCCGCCGGTATACCCTGAATAACGGTGATGAGTACCAAAAGAAAACCGGAGGGAACTAAAGGTTGGAAAACACGAAGACCAGCCATTATCACAACCGCCATTAGATAGATCCATTTATGGGTTTTCAATTTTTCCGCGAGAAAACCGGCAAATATAGCGCAAAAGAATCCAACGACTGCGTTGAAACTGCAAATAAGCGAAGCCCTTCCCAGTTCAATCCCTCGTTCAGCGACAAGATACGAAGGCAGATAACTGAGTACGCCTATCGCGGAAAGCATAAAGAAAAATAAACCAACCGCAAGCTGCCATGTTGAAATATTTTTTAAAACTTTCTTGATATAAAACCCTGTACTCTTATCCTGTTCTCCGTCTATAACATAAGACGCCTTTTGCCCTCCGGTCAAATTGACAATCAGGGATCTGGAGATAAAAAAAAGCCAAAACAAAAAAGCGGCAATTGCAAGCCCAAAAGACAGCCGCCACGCGGGGCTTATTTTGCCAACCCCGGTGATACGGGGAAGCAGGGAAAAGGTTATAAACTGAGCGGTAGTGAGGCCAGAGGTGAAAATACCCATAGCAAGGGAAAATCCTTTTTTCACAAATAAAAGATTGATAAAAACGGGTCCGGAAACAGCGATAAGCACATTTCCCAATCCTGAAACGGATTGGGAAATTATTATTCCGTTATAATTGTTAAAAAAACTGCCTATCCCCGCTCCGGCCAAAAGAAGAACTATACACAACAGGCCGGCGGTACGCAGCCCTATTTTTGCCACCGCAAAACCCATCGGCAGGGTAATAAAAATATTTAAAAAAGTGGCGGAAGAAACGAGCAGCCCCGCCCGGGCGACATCAATATTGAGGGTTTCCATTAATCTGGGCAAAATGGGCTGCAGACGGTATGTGTTTATTCCTGCAATCACATAGGTGAAAAAAATCAGCGAGAGGTAAAACCATGGAGAAAGGAATCGTTGTGGTTTGTTTTGTGCATTTAATCGCATTTGATTTTCTTTCTTCGTTGAATTCGACCCCAGCTGATAGTATGACTCCGGAGGTTTCCCCCGAAGTCAAAAACTATTTCGTTCCGTCTAATATTACATCCTGCTTCCGGAGGACATCCTGGAGTTCAGACACGTCTTTTTCCATTTCCCGGGGGGTTATTCCTTTTTTTGCGCAAAGCGCCGCGGCGGCCCCCGCGGCCTGACCTGTAACTATAGTCTCCATAAGAAAACGATGATGACACTCCCGGTGCGCGGAGATCGCCTTGCCTGCAATCAACAGGTTTTCAAGGCCGATAGGAACAAGGGCCCTGTACGGAATGTCATGGGAACCCTTATCTTTTGGTTTGCCCGCGTTGGGAAGCGTGACCAGCGCCGAAGTACCGACCGCATGTTTGCTTCCGGTGCCGAAGGGGCTCTTTCCGATCACGTCTTTAAATTTTCGTGACTCAAGAATATCCTCGGGCATAATCTTGTAGTCTCCCATAATCCGGCGGGTTTCTCTGACCCTAGCTTCGGGACATACCCTGGTAATATAGGCGTTTTCGAAACCGGGAACATACTTTTTAAAGAAGTTAAAGGCGATAACGTCCTGCCTGCGGGCTTCGATTTCCACGCGGGTAATATCTCTCACATCGGTGGCATCAGTTTTTCCCACATGGGAAGAATGTTGAAAATGGGCCAAGATTCTGCCGCCTTTGGGCATGAGGAAGAACCCAACGCCACTCTGTCCATGCCACCCACCGGTCTTGAGGCCCTGATCTCTCAGGCTTATGTACCCCATGATCTCACCGATTTCAAGGATGCTTTTCGCCTTTTTAATTTCCGCTTCCACGGTTTCCCTGGTATATCCTCTGGCAGTATAATCCGCCTGTTCAAAAAGGAAATCCTTCAAATTATCTTTTATATATTGCAGGGCCTTGTCCCAATCGACCCCGTCGGCGGTAAAAGCAACCGTAGAAGGTTCCAGTACATCCCGGGACTCAATCTCATACTGAGCACCGGCCTGGCAGCCTACTTCCCCCTCACCAGTACAGTCAATTACCACCTTGGCCAGTACAATGGATCGCCCCGAAGGATGCTCCACGACCACGCCTTTAAGTCCGCTGCCTTCCTTAATCACATCGGTTACCAGAGAATGAAGCATCATTTCCGCTTTTTCTTCCGTAAGGATCTGATACACCAAAAGCCCCCACCAATCAGGATCCACATAAGAAAACACATAGGACCCCCGCCAATCGGTTAAGGTATGGGGCAGGGCGTGGCCCATTTCCAGCAGCCTTTTGTGGGTCTCCCCCGCAAAACCTGCTATTACCTGCTCGTGAAGCGCGTTAAACAGATAGGCATAGGAAAATCCCGGAGGACCGGAAAAATTCATCTGCCCCCCCAACTGTCCCGTGCGCTCAATCAGCAGTGTTTTGGCGCCGGTCCGCGCCGAGGCCACTGCAGCGGTAACTCCCGAAGTCCCACCGCCGCAGACAACAACGTCATAAGAACCATAATAATGCAACATACGTCAACCTCCTCGTATCAAATTATTTTATCTGGGCACATAACCCAAAAGCGTTTTTGGAAGAAACAAAACAATATCCGGGAAAAAGGTAATAAGCAGCAATACGATAATCATGGCAGGGAGGTATTTTACCGCTTCCTTGGTAACATCCTTTACCGGAACCTTGGCCACCCCGGAAACCACAAAAAGGCAGATGCCAAAAGGCGGAGTAATAACACCGATGATCAGGGCCAAGGTCATGACCACCCCAAACTGCACAGGATCTATACCGATGGATTTAATGACCGGGAACACGATGGGAGCGCACAGGAGGACTGCACAGGTGGAGTCTATAAAACAGCCGATGATCAGAAATATTACTAGACAAGACAGAAGAACGATGGTATTACCGTTTAAGGCCGCCACATTTTGCATCCAGGCAGTTATCATTTGGGGAAGGCCTTCCCGCATTAATACCCAGGTAAACACACTGGCCGAGGTCATGATTATAAGCAAGGGGCCGCAGGCGGCAGTGGTTTGTTTTAAGGTCTGCCAGAGCAGCTTAATGGTCAGTTTTTTATAAACAACCCCAAGAAAAATAGAATACAGAGCCGCCACGACCGCCGCTTCGGTGGGGGTGCAGATTCCCGCCCAGATGGAACCCATGATAATGACAAAGGTCATCAGGGCGGGGATTGACTCCAGCACGCTTTTGATAACACCCCGGAGGGGAACTTTTGTGCTTGGCCAGGACCTGCCCTCTTTTGTCACCACCGAACGAATCGCGATCTGAACCATCAGGGCGCTGCAGAGTATCACCCCCGGCACAAAGCCGCCGAAGAACATGCTCGCCACCGAAATTTCCGCCACCGTACCGATCAGCACCATCGCCGCGCTGGGGGGAATAATGGGCCCCAGCACACTGGAAGCCGCGGTTATACCCGCCGCAAATTCAAGTTTGTACCCGGCCCGTTTCATCATCCTCATTTCCACGAGCCCCAGACCACCCGCGTCCGCGATGGCGGAGCCGGACATAGAGGCGAAGAGGGCGCTGCAAAAGGCGTTGGCGTGGGCCATTCCGCCGCGGAAACGCCCCACGGTGGCGATGGAAAGTTTGAAAAGCCTGTCCGTTACCCCGCAGGAATTCATAAGACGGCCGACAAAGAGAAAACCGGGAAGGCATATCAGGGTAAACGAAGTCATATAACTCATCATGTTCTGGGCGATAATCGTATCGGGCATCCGGGGATTCATAAAAAGCCAAAAGATACAGGGAAGCCCCAGGGAAAAAAGTACCGGAAAACCGAGAAATAAAAAGACAAAAAAGAGAATGATAACCACCATCATTGACAAACTCATACGCTCCCCCTTTTTGTTTGTTTTTCCACCTCATCCAGAAAGGAGTCCATGCGCTCCAGCATTTTCCGCTCTTCCTGCTTTTCCTTGTCCTGCATTGCTTTTTCCCTTGCTTCTTTGCGCTGCCAAAAATAATCGTAACCGGGAATGAGATCGTTCAGTACATGAATCACAATAGACAGAAGTATCACCAGGGTACCGGCCAGGACCGGAACATAAAAGGCGATTCTGGGTATGCGAAGCGCTGGAGTTATGTATGTCCTGCCGGGAATATAATGGATGCAGCTTAAAGCCACATACACAAAGAAGAAAATTTCAAAAAGCCGGATGATGAAAGTTAAGGCATAGTCAAACTTCTTCGGCAGGATATTTTTAAAAAAATCGGCCACCACATGCTCTTTGGAGATAGTCGCCAAGGGAGCGGAAAGATAGGCAAGATACACCATCAACAAAGTACAAACTTCTTCCGTCCAGATAAAAGGCCGGTTAAACACATAACGGCTTACAATCCCCAGCAAAACGGTGGACAAAATTACCGCCAGTACGATGGCGCCCAAGGTTTCGAACAAATCGTAGAATATAACAATGATCCTGTTCAACACTTTCATTATAACGCCCATAGGCCCTCCTTCCGGCGGGGACCCCTGCGGATTTAGCCGCCGGGGCCCCTGACATGGATAGTTAAACGATCAGTTCCCGGTACCCGCGATTATTTTTTTCATCCGTTCATACAGCCCGGGTTCCCACCGGCCCGCGGCCTCAAATTCGTCGCCGATTGGCGCTACTGTGGCCTGCCAACGCCGCCATTCGGCGTCGTCCAGTGGAATGACCGTTACGCCGGCGGCCTTCATGGCCGTATAGGCCCTCTCTACGGACGCCGTCGAACCGGCGGTATACCAGTCACCCGCTTCAGTGGCACATTGCACCAAAAGTTCCCGCTGGGCATCCGTCATGGACTGGTATGTTTTTTCGCTGAAATACAGCAAAAGGGTGTCGATAATCTGGTTGGACTGGATAAGGTATTTCGCCGCCTCGTACCAGCCCATGGTATAGGCCGCGTCTTCCACGATAAACGCCGCGTCCACCACCCCCTGCTGGAGAGCCAAAAGGGTTTCGTTATAGGCAACGGGGGTGGGAGAAACGCCGAGTTTCTGGAAACCCTGAATGGTCATTTCAACCGGCGGCAGGCGGATCTTTAAACCCTTCAGATCCTCCATACGATATATAGGTTTTTTTGACACGATAATCGCCCAGGGCCGGAACCAGTTGCGGGCGATAATCCGGACGCCGTTAAGCCTCAGCATGTCCGCTTCCGCTTCTTTCCAAAAATCGCTGTTTACCATACGCTGATAATCTTCCCGACTGCTGTACGAGAAGGGAACGCTCGCGACCGCGACCCGCTCCACGCCAAACTGGGAAAGGTAATTCGCTTCAATCATCATGTCCATGGAACCGTCGGAAACCATTCCCATCATTTCCACACTGGCGCCAAGCTGGGAAGCGGGGTATAGATTCATGGTTATCTGGCCGCCGGACCGTTCTTCAATGAGCCGCTTCATTTCCCCCATAGCCTGGGTAATCAAATCTTCCGCCGCAGAGGAAGATCCGACCGTAAGGGTAAGGGGCGGACCATACGCATTGGTACTTTCTCCTTCACTGACATCCGCCTTCTTTTTTTGACATCCAAAGAAGGCCGCTGCCGTGAGCAGAACCGTGAACAAACAGAAAAACCCGATGCCTTTTCTCATTTCTTTCCTCCATAAAATAAAAATAAAAAGCCGGAACATTTGCTTCATCTTTGAAAAACATTCCAGCTTTCCTTTTACCGTTTAAATTCTTTGATGGATTTTGCCTTTTTGCCGTCCGGCAGGGCAACCGGTTCCACGCACCCTTCGCTATGGAGCGCCCACGGGAGTATCACCCCCGAATGTCCGCCCCGTCCGCCAATGACCACCACCTCCACATCCTCGGGGAAGCGGGTAACCGGCATGGGGTGACGGTTGGCAAAACTGGCGGGACGTACCGGCACAAGGCCCCGGTTCCTGACCATGGGAACCTCATGGTAGACATAGGTATGGATATGTTCCTGAATCATCCGTTTGGTATATCCCGCCTTTTTCAGCATCATGCCGTGATCGGGGGTAAGGCAGACGATGAGGGGGCCGGGCATATAGGCGTTGTTGGAACCCAAAGTGGTGCAGCAATGGGTGATGGTATCCAAAAGATCGTATCCGTCCAAGCTTAAAAAATCGATGATATCGTGAAGGGGTTCGGCTTTCAGCACATATACCGTGGTGGTATCCTTGTCAAAGCGGTCCTCGTTGATCATGGTCCATTGGGCCAGTTCCGGCTCTTCCGCAAAACAGTAGGTAAATTCCGCCTGGGACGCCAAACAATCCAGATCGCATACCCCGGGAACCGAGCGAAGCACATTCATGATAACCAGGTTAACCGCCCGCCCGATGGTGGCGTTAACCGGCCATCCGGGACCAAGGCACCCCTGCTTTCCGGATATCCCTATTTCCTGGGCGATGGGCCCCGAAACCAGCACCATATTGCCCCCGGGGTGGGATGTCGTAACGCTTTGGTTAAAATTATAAAGAGGGCTGTTCAGCGCCTTGAACGCCGCCACTAGGATGGGCATGGCCGTGGGTTTGCAGCCGGCCATTACCGCGGCAACGGCCACGTCCTTGACGGTGATGCTTTTCCCGCTGGGACCGGAGGGCGCGCAGAGCGCCATATCCTCAGGAAAGGGACAATAGCCCAGCATTTGTTCATAACGCCGCTTTGTGGGCGGAATAATCGGAAGCCCGTCGCTGATATGTTCGGCATTGAAAAAGTCGTTGATTTCCTCAAGGAAGGATCCCGGCTCGGAAGAGCCGGAATCATCCACCGGGATATCCGGGAGAAAACCATCTTTCCGGGGCGGTATCTTATCCATCTTGAAGGGAATTTCCGCGGTCTTTTCCAGTTCCGCGCCCTTGGCGGTCAGGGATTTGATAATATAATCCCATTTGATATCCACCTGGTGAGCTACTTCTTCCACGGTGCTTGCCTGGTAAATATCCACCGAACAAAGGCAAAGCTGACCGGCCCGGTAAACGCCCACCCCTTCGGTGATGGCAGATCCTGGAGGCGCGGTCATATACACCGACGGAATACCCAGTTTTTCAAGTTCCATGGTAACTACGGTGGTAGACGAGGAGGTCCCCATGTCACCAAAGGCAACGATTGCCGCGGTCGGGTTTTCCTTGGCCAGCATCGCGGCATATTCGGCCAGTTTTTTGGCATCCTTGCCCCGCACGGTTTCCGTATATTCCACAAAGTTAGAAATTCCTAATTCCCGGAATTTTTCCTTTATACGATCGAAAACCGTATAATAATTGCAGAATCCCAGCTTGGTGTTATTGTAAAAGAGAATTTTCCCTTTTTGCAGCTCCTCAATGCTCACTCGTTCCGCCAGCTTAATCTTGGTTCTTTCCTGATAACCCCGGGGATCAAGCAGTTCCGTTACTTGCTTCATTATTCTTCCTCCTGAAAGCGGTTTGTGCTTTTCCACACACCGCGGATATTGACCCGCAATAATGGTGGATAAATAAGGATATTACGGTTTTTCTTGACAAGCAATCGTAAATCAGATTATACTTATTCCATAATGGAATGAGCCTCCGCGGAGCAAGCTCCGCGGTATCTTAAGCGTTGCATTAGCTCGATCGGAGGCTCGTTCGATAGGAAGTTTATAATACCGTCTGGTTTAATACCAAATTTTTGTAAGCGTTGCGTCATTTGAGCCGGAGCAGATCTCCGGGGTATTAAACCAGACTTTCGAATAAATTTCCCCTAAAAAAATGACCTGATTTTAGCTCTGAGGTGTGCGGAGATGGATTTATTTCATGTGTCTGATTTTGTCAAGCTTGCGGAATCGCGTAATTTTTCAATTGCCGCCGATGAATTATTCCTGACCCAGCCGACGCTTTCAAAACACATCAAATCCCTGGAAAAAACTTTAGGCGTCAAGCTGTTTATCCGAAATACCAAACAGTTAAGGCTTTCGGATGCGGGAAAATATTTTCTGCCTCAGGCGAAAGAGCTTGAACAAATATACCAAAAAGCAAAAATGGATATTCACCATTACCTTACCAAAAACAAGCTGGAACTTACCCTTGCCTATATACCCGCCATGACATTTTATAATATTTTAGACGAAATAGCGGTATTCAAAGAACAAAATCCTGGGATTAACATAATATTATCCGAAATATTATCCGAATGTCATTATTTTCAAGGTAAAGGAATAACGGAGGCTCTGCAAAATTTTGAATATGATATGGCCTTTTGCGATTCTTATGCCGTTCAGGCTGCAAAATGCGAACTTATAGAATACTGTGAAGACGAGCTGGTTGCCGTATTGTACCGCAGTCATCCCCTGGCCTCGTTAAAGAAAATCGATCTGAGGTTACTCGCCGGTGAAACCTTTGTCCTCTTAAACGAATCCAATCCAACCTATTTTCTGTCAATAGACACTTGCAAAAAGGCAGGGTTTGTTCCTAAGATTTTTTTCCTTGGAAGCCGGATAGAAAATGTTTTGGAATGTATTTCAGAAAACATGGGCATAGGGCTCCTCATGAAAAATTTTATCCGCATATCCCAGAGTGATAATCTTGTTGCCAGAAAAATCGTCCCGACCACCAAAAGACACTATGTGCTTGCCCGGGCGTTAAGGCAGGACTATTCGCCGGCATCAAGGGAATTGTGGGATTATATTTCTGTCATTGTCGAAAAATCATCAAAGACTTGAACTATCTATGAATATATTTCATATTATAGACTTTATAAAACTTGCGGAATACAACAACTTTTCGGCGGCGGCCGACGAATTATATATTACCCAGTCATCGCTCTCAAAACATATTCAGTCCCTGGAAAAAGAGCTCAGGACCGAATTGTTTTGCCACAATACCAGAAAGACATCCCTTTCGGAAACGGGAAAGATTTTTCTTCCCTACGCAAAACAGATGGAAGGAATATTTCTTAAGGTCAACAAAGAGCTTCAACATCTTATTTCAGAGGATCAGATGCGGTTTACCATGGGATGTATGCCTACTATGGCTCATTATAATCTTATGGATGTGATTGCAGGGTTCAAAACACAATATCCTCAGTTAAACATCAACCTGTCGGAGTTTTTATACAACACACAAAGAGAAATTACCGAAGGTCTTTTTTACGAATATTATGAGATGGTTTTTTGTGATTCTTTTTTCCTAAACTCAAAAAATATAGAAAAGATTGACTACTGCCGCGATCATTTGGTTGCGGTACTGCATAGCACCCATCCCCTGGCCTATCACAAGACCATAGAACTTGACCGGCTGGCCCGTGAGCCACTGATATTTTTAAACAAGGCGTCAACAACCTATTATTATTCCAAAACCATCTTTGAACAAGCCGGATTTATCCCGAATATTTCTTTTTTGGGGAGCCGTATAGAAAACGTTCTTGAGTGTGTCTCAAAGAATATGGGGATCGCTTTGTTGATGAAAAAATTTACCAGCCTGATTAGTAACGGTGATATGGCGGTCATTGAAATCCATCCCACAGTTCAAAGAACCATCAGCTTTGCGCGGTTGAAAAATCACACCCATACTGATTCCGCGGATATGTTTTGGAAATATATCCTCACCGGTATAAACCCGCTGTCTTAAAACGAGCCGGCGGAAGGTATCGCTTCATAATCATTTTCATTTTCTCTTTTGTTCATGTCTGTTCGTGTGGTCGAACCGAAGGTTCGTTGTGGTAAATGTAAAATTGCGGTAATCGTTCACAGGGCGAGCACATTAAATAATAATGGGCTCTTCACAAGATATAGTGGGTGGAAACACCTTAAATAATATATAGTAAATTTAATGAATTTGTAAAAACTATGATTTAACGCAACAAAACAGGGATTTAATGTACGATTTTATATGACTTTGACCGCATAAAGAGGGTCAAAGTATTAAAAAAGGCCCATAAGGAAGTGCTTGTAAATAATATTTACATATTTTTCCAGGGCGAAATGGTATAATTCCACTCTCTGTGGAATTTATGTCGTTTGATGTTTATTGCGGCATACTTTCGCGGGTCTTTGCCTCTGCGATATTCCGTACCGGGATTCTTGACGTTTCCGATGGTTTCCTTCTTTTTGATGTCGACGGAGATCACCGGGACATCAGCTTCAATAAACTCCTTCACTTTGGCATGAATGAACTCAAATTGCCCGTTCCGGTCAGAGTCTGCTGCGCCGACTTGTAGCATCTTTTGATCCCCTTGTTTGCGGTATCCCCTATCTTCCAGTATCGAGCCAACGGTGACATGCGTGATATACTCGCCGTATCGTTCCAACAGTTTCCGCTGTATGTCCCGCAAACTGTCGGTTGTCCATGACAGTGTTTTCTCAGGATTACCGTATGTGCTCTCTTCGACTATCTCTCGTATGTGGCGCTGAATATCGGGATATTTCTCTTCAGTCCATTTCGGCCCGCCGCCAGGTTCCCGTACTCGTGTGGGCCGCGATTCCAGCAGCCCTGACAATTCTTTCGTTCCGCGGGTTATCGTGTTCAATGCCAATCCGCTTATCTCGTGAACAACTGTTGCGCCCCCGTATCCTTAGGCTTTAGACAGCGTTGCTGCATACTGTCTCCTTTGCATCTCATTCAATGTGCGGCTCATGCTGTCCCACAATACTTCCGCTTGCTCCCGCTCCATTCGGTTGTACCCTCGTTTCCTTTAATACAACCATTATACCATACTTCATCATCTTTCATAAGTTATTATTTAACAGTTCCTAAGGAATTGCAGAAATGGCTCATCCGCAGGATGCCGCACCTCCGGACCGAGTACGAATGGCATGCGGCGGTTGAAAAAAACCAGTGAAACATATCCGCACTATGAGTGGGAACTGGAAAGCCTTCTTGATTCATCGGTGACAGGCGATCCGGAAAGAATACTGCGTCATGTAAGCAAAAGCGCGGGCAAACTTTCAGACGCATTGAAAGCTCCAGGTATTGAGGCAAGCCTTGAAACAGTGAGGAGAACACTCAAACGGCTGGAATACAAGATGCAGGGCAACCGGAAGGTCAACAGCAGCGGGGAAGACCATCCTGACCGGAACGCGCAGTTTCAGCACATAAAGCGGTTAACGAAAAAACCATAAAGCGCAAAAATCCGGTAATTTCGGTTGATACCAAGAAAAAAGAGGTGTTGGGAGCCTATAAAAACGGGGAAAAGAGTGGCACAAGAAGGGAGAAAGCCCCGAGGTGGTGGATCACGATTTTATCCCTCCCGATGCACAGCACGCCTATCCGTATGGCATATACGATCTGAAAACCAATACCACCTTTGTCAATGTGGAAACCGGCCATGACACCAGCCGCTTTGCCGTTGCCTCCATACGCGCATGGTGGAAGACGGAAGGCAATGTGGCATATCCGCAGGCGGAATATCTTCTGATACCTGCCAATGGCGGAGGTTCTAACGGTTCCCGGAGGAGGTAATGGAAATATGAGTTACACAGGTTATCGAAAGAAATCGGTATTCCGATTCGGGAGTGCCATTATCAACCTTGGACAAGCAAGTGGAATAAAATAGAACACTGTTTATTTCCGTTTATCAGTATGAATTGGAGAGGGGTACCCTTGATAGATTATCAAACCATTGTAGATTTGATAAGAAATACCAGGATTCGAATGGGTCTCAGTGTCCGATGCCAATTAGGCATTAACAAGTACGACTTGGGCGTTCATATAACTGATGAACAGATGAGCCTGTTACAATCTAAGACTGTGCGCTCACGCGCACGGTTTTGGAACAGCCTCAGATGTTAAAGATAAAACTACGGGGGACAAATTCCACAAGGATTGGAACCACACTCTACAACCTTCGGTGCGTAATATGTAGTATTTATTTTTGGGAGAGTCCTAAACACAGGTACCCCTTTTGCGTTTACTGGAACAACCGGCGACTCCAGTGGCGCTTTGGGATCCCCGATCTCACGCCTTGCGCGGTTAATACGAATAAAAACCACGGACAAAAGCCAAAAGTCCGTGAGGCCGGTGTGATCCGTGGTTAATTTCCTTCGGCGCCGGGCGCCACTGCGTTTTTTGAGGAATAGTAGAGCCTGTCCCCAACCGTGCTAAGGCGCACGGTTGGGGACAGGCTTGAGCCAAACGGCTCTTGCAGTTTTTCAGGCTTTCAGCCTCGCCGAAGGACAGGGAAAGACTTTTCTACCGCTTGGTCAAATATTTCCGTATATCCAGGGCGACCGCGGCGATGATAATCGCGCCTTTTACGATCTGCTGCCAGTAAGGAGACATGTTGATGAACGTGAGGCCGTAGTTGATCACCGAGAAGATAAGGACGCCGATGACTATACCCGGCACGGTTCCGATGCCGCCCAGGTTGGAGACGCCGCCAACAACGCAGGCGGCGATAGCGTCAAGCTCGTAGCCGTTGCCGTAGTTGTTCGTGGCCCCGCCGGTACGGGCCGCTTCCAGGCTGCCGCCCAAACCGTAAAGGATGCCCGCGATGGTGTAAACGATGATCAGGGTCCGGCCCACGTTTACGCCGGAAACACGGGCGGCCTCGGCGTTGCCGCCTATGGCGTAGATATTTTTCCCGTAAATGGTTTTGTTGAAGAGGATGTACGTAACCACGGTGACAACCGCGGCAATAATCACGATGTAGGGAATCGAGTAAACCCCGTCAAAGCCGATGTAACCCGTACCGAGCGTACTGAACCGGCGGTCCAGGCCGCCTATGGGCTGCGCGCCGTAGGGAGGCCGGTCGAAGTACAGGGAACAGGCCCCGTAAACGGCGACCATCGTACCCAGAGAACCGATGAAGGCCGGGACTTTGAGCTTTGAGACAAAGAGGCCGTTCAAGAGACCGAAGAAGCCGCAGGCGGCCATAGCGATAAGAATGGGCACGATCAGGGGCAATACCGGAAGATCGGGGTACATGCGCCGGGAATAATCCAGGGACTGCAGGAGCGACGCCGAAAGGACCGCCGCCAGACCCACCATGCGGCCCGCCGAAAGATCCACGCCGCCGGTGATGAGAATGGCCCCCATGCCCATGGCGAAAATGATGCGGGTCGCCGACATGGAAAGAATGTTCCTGAAGTTGTTCAGGGAAAGGAACGAAGGCTCCCTGATGGTTATAATCAAAACAAGTATCACGAATACAAAATAAATAGCGTACTGTATGGCGAAATCCCCCGCCGTTTTTAATGTGATGGTTTTGCCGGTTTTTCCCGCTGTATCGCTCATGCTTTGCCCCCTTTAGTCGTCGATAAATTTTGCCGCAAGGCGCATAATTTCTTCCTGGGTGGCGGACTTGCCGTCCAGGATACCCGTCACCCTCCCCTCGCACATCACCATGATCCGGTCTGAAATTCCCAGAAGTTCGGGCATCTCCGAAGATATCATGACGATCCCCTTCCCCTGTTTCGCCAAATCAATAATGATACTGTATATTTCGTATTTCGCTCCCACGTCTATGCCGCGGGTAGGTTCATCCATGATGAGGATGTCCGGTTCGGTAAGCAGCCAGCGGGCGACCAGTACCTTCTGCTGATTCCCCCCGGAAAGATCCCTGATGAGCGTTTTATTGCCGGGCGTTTTCACGTTAAGGGCTTTTATCTTTTCGATAGAATCCCGCTCCCCCTGTTTTTCGCTGAGAAGCCCCAGCGGCCCTACATAGCGCTTGATGTTCGCCAGGAGCATGTTGTCCTTTACCGAGCGCATGGGGATGATCCCCGAAGCCCGCCGTTCCTCGGTGACCAGGGCCAGTTTCTTCGCCTTGGCCTGGGTCGGCGTCTTCATCACCACTTCCTTACCCTTGATGAAAATATGCCCGCTTTCCAGCGGCCGCAATCCAAAAATGGACTCCACAAGCTCCGTGCGCTGCGCGCCCACCAGCCCCCCTATGCCGAGTATCTCCCCCCGGCGCAGCGTAAAGCTCACGTCCCTGAAAGAGCGGAACTTGGCGGATTTAAGATTTTGCACCTCCATAATCGTCTCGCCGGGCACATTGCCTTTGGGCGGGAACCGGTTGGAAAGGTCGCGGCCTACCATATACTTGATGATCCGGTCGGTGGTCAGCTCGTTCGCCAGGTATGTGCCCACGTGCTTTCCGTCCCGCATAATGGAAACCTCGTCTGAAATGGCAAGGATTTCCTCGATTTTGTGCGATATATAAATAATGGCTACCCCCTCACCGCGGAGGCGCCTGATAATTTCAAACAGTTGGGTAACTTCGTGCTCGGTAAGCGACGAAGTCGGTTCGTCCATGATGATAACCTTCGCCCGGTTCGACACGGCCTTGGCTATCTCAATGGATTGAATCTTTGAAGCGGAAAGCTCCCGGACCCAGACAGTGGGATCAATGTCCATGTTGAGGTCCTTAAAAAGGGCCACCGAGTCCCGGTACATCTTTTTATGATCCACAAAATTGAAAGGGCCTACTTTGTATTGAGGGAAGCGTCCGAGCCAGAGGTTCTCGGAGACGCTGCGCAGGGGAATGGGGAGTAGTTCCTGATGTATCATGGAAATCCCCGCGTCAAGGGCCTGGCGGGAATTCTCAAAACGAACCGGCTTCCCGTCCAGAATAACCTCCCCGGAGTCCGGGTCGTAAATCCCGAACAGGCACTTCATCAACGTTGACTTGCCCGCGCCGTTTTCGCCCATCAGCGCGTGCACCGAGCCGGGACGGACATCAATGGAAACTTTGTCCAGGGCGACTACGCCGGGAAAGGCTTTGGAAACATCTTTTATACGGAGTATATACGGCTCACCGTTCATGCGCGCCTCCTCAAAAACAAATCCCAAAACCCGGCGGGGCCGGGTTTTTCACCGTACCGCCACGATTTTGGGACCGGTTTGCCTTACTGGAAATTCCTGTAATTGTCCCTGGTCACTTTCTGATAGGGGACCCAGACGTACTTGCCGTCGGTGATGTTCCAGCCGGCGTTGGCGGGGCTTACACCAGTCGCCAGCGCGTAGGAAATATCGAAGGTGGCCTTGCCCTGGTTTTGGGCGTCGTTGAGGACCGTGCCCAGGAGAGAGCCTTCGGCGAGCGCCTGGAGCGCCGGGGCGGTCGCGTCAACACCGACTACAGGCAGGAACTTACCGCCTGAGAAGAAGCCGACTTTCCGCAGGGACTCGATGACCCCCAGGGCCATGTCGTCGTTGTTGCAGAACACTACTTCAATCTGATCGCCGAAACGGGCCCAGAAGGCGTCCATCTTTTCCACGGCGCGGGGGCGGTCCCACATGGCGGTATCTTCGGCGAGGAGCTGGACTTTAAGCCCCGCGCCCTGTACCGCTTTAATCGAGAATTCGGTCCGCAGTTCCGCGTCCTGATGGCCCGGTTCGCCCTTGAGCATAATGTACTGGATCACGCCGTCGCCGTTCTTGTCGGCACCGGGATTGGCTTTCCAGTATTCGGCCACGATCTCGCCCTGCATGGTGCCCGACTCTTCGGCCTTGGCGCCCACATAGTAGACCTTGTCCCACTTCTGCATATCGTCGGCAAAGGGCTCCCGGTTGAAGAACACGACCGGCACGTTCCCGGCTTTGGCCTTGTCGATAATCGCCCCGGCCGCGGTCCGGTCAACAGGGTTGATGGCGATGGCTTTCATCTTTTTGGTGATGAACTGGTCCACCTGGTCGTTCTGCGTGGGCTGGGCGTTCTGGGAATCCACGGTGGTTACCACGGCCTTGCCCTGGGCGTTTTGTTCAATGGCGTTCCGAGTGTAGGACATAAAGGTGTCGTCAAATTTGTAAATGGCTACACCAATTTCAGGCTGCCCCCCCCCCCCCCGTTGAGAACTACCGCCGGCAAATACCGTCGGGCTGAGCGCCGCCAGAACCAGAAACGCAATCAATACTCTCTTCATATCAATCCTCCTGATTGTAATAGATTTCCGTTATCCTATCAGAGATTCCGCACATATACAAGGTACTAAAATACCAATTCGGTGATTTTTTTTGGTACTTAGGTACTTATCTCCTTATAACAGCGCTTGCTTTTTTTTAAAGAAAAACCAGCCACAAGCCCAACCTGCAATTCTGGTAATTTCTCTGCAATTGGAAGTAAATGCTTTTACCCTGGACTAACCACTCGCCGCTCTTCCCTTTCCGGGTTATACTTACAGTCCAGGGAGTACTAAATGAATCATTTTACCAGTTTTATGAAAGCAACACTCGCGCTGTCCGCGGGGCTTTGTGTTTTTGCCGGGGGCCTTAACGCGCAGGCGGCCAGGGATAGCCGGCCGGTATTGGGGGCAGGCGCCCAGACGGCGGATGCTCAGGCGGCAAAAGTCCTGACGGCGGGCGCAACATTGCCGCTCAGGCGGATAATGCTTTTTTCTTCCGGCATCGCCTATTACGAACATTCCGGCGCACTGAACGGAGGGGCGCTGCTCACCATCCCCTTTAAGGCCGGCGCGATCAACGACGCGCTGAAATCGCTCGTACTGAACGACCCGGCATCGGCAAATCCCTCGGTAAGCTACCAGTCAGAACAGACCCTGCCGCAAACGCTGCGGAGTCTCAAAATCGACCTTTCCGACGAGCCGGACACGGCTCTTATCCTGAGCCGCCTGCGCGGGGCCGAAGTGGAGATCGCCGCGCCCGTCGCGGTGAGCGGCAGAATCCTCGGCATCGAATATCGTTCCCTAAATGTCTCCACCGGCGACATCGCAGCCGAGCCCTGGCTTTCGCTGTACACGGCGGAGGGCTTGAGGCTGTTTAACCTGAAAGAGATCAGCTCCCTGCGTTTCAAAGACCCGCAGTTGAACGAGGACCTGGGCCGCGCTCTTGACATGATTATGGACTTCCGCAATTCGGATACACGCAATCTGCTCGTGTCCCTGCCCGGCGGCGCTTCACGGCAGGTTTCGCTGAGCTATGTTATTCCTTCCCCGGTGTGGAAGGTTTCCTACCGGCTGGATTTGGCCGCGATTTCAGGCGCGTCCGCCGCGCCTGCGCCGTTCCAGGGCTGGGCCATTGTGGACAACGACAGCGACAACGACTGGGAAAACGTGGAGCTTTCCCTCGTCGCGGGCAGGCCCGCTTCGTTTATCCAGCAGTTGTATCCCCCCTATTACCTTGCCCGCCCTACCCTCCCCCTGGCCATAGCCGGAACCGCCGGGGCCGCCGCCCATGACGCAGGTTACGCGGCCTCCGCCCAAGCGCCCGCGCCTGAAGCCGCCCGTCAGAAGTCTGCCGCGCGCAGCACGTACATGGCGGCGGAACCGCTTGAATACGCGGTAATGGACGATGCCGTAGCCGCCGCGCCCGCGCAGAACCTCTCCGGCGGCGCGATAGCGGGCGCGCAGGGCAGCGCGGCCGGGGACCAGTTCGAATTTACGGTTAAAACGCCGGTAAGTCTTGAGCGCCGGATGAGCGCCATGCTGCCCCTGGTGGCGACCACCATCAATGGGCGCAAGCTCCTGATCTTTTCCGGGGCCGGCGCCCAGGGGAGCAGCGTCCATCCCCGGCTCGGCGCGGAAATTATCAACACCACCGGAATGAAACTCCCCGCGGGGCCTATCACCGTGTACGACGGCGGAACCTACGCGGGCGACGCGCTCATCGAGTTTTGGAACGAGAACGAGAAGCGCCTTATCTCCTTTGGGGAGGACCTTGCGGTTAGCGGTACCGTCATGAACAGCAGCGCGCGCGCGGTGACCGCGGTCAATGTAGCGGGCGGCGTTATGACCATCAGCCGCAGCCAAAGCTACCTCAAAACCTACACGTTCAAAAACGCCGCCTCACAGTCGAAACAACTCGTGGTGGAGCATCAAAAAACGCCGGGGACAAGTCTCCAATCCCCCGCCGCGGACGAGCAAACTCCTTCGTTGTACCGTTTCACCATGACGCTGCCGGCGGCAGGCAGCGAGCTTATCCTTATGGTAACCGAAACACGGCCCGTCTCGGAACAGATCAGCCTGCTTTCGCTCAGGCCCGAATCGCTGCTCACTTATGTGACCAATCAGGAAATTCCCCCGCAGGTGCGCGCCGCTTTGCAGCGGGCCGTGGATTTGCGGCAGGCCGTCATCTCCGCGGAAACGGCGGTGGCCGGGAAGGAAAGCCAGAGGGCATCTCTTGTTACGGATCAGGACCGGATACGGAAAAACCTGGAAGCCGCGGGCAGCCAGACCCAGCAGGGCCAGGAATACCTCAAGCGTCTCGTGTCCCTTGACAACGAAATCAGCGCCGTCGCTCCCGAACTGGAGCAGGCCCGCGCAAGCGCGAAGGACGCACAGAAGGCTTACGAGGATTATCTTATTACGCTGAATTTGTAGAGAGGAAGAGCGCAGCCGAAGCACAGGACAAGCGCTCTGGGACCCAAGGGCAATCGCCGCGTTTCGCGTTTACTAAAACGGGAAATCTTCCCCGCTGTGTAAGCGCAGTTCGTCGCCGGATTCTTCGTCGGAGCGCGGGCCCACGGTGAGGGTCTGCTCAGTCGCCGCGGCTATGGTGAACGCCCTCGGTTCGGCCGGACAGGCCGCGTAACACGCACCGCAGCCGATGCAGTAGGCTTCCTCAAATACCGGGCGCGTCAGATACGGAATACCCGGTTCGTTATATAAAACCATCGTGATGGCCCCGGTGGGACAAACCTCGGCGCAGGCCCCGCAGGACTCGCGCCGCGTATTAACGACGCAGCGTTCAAAGTAGAGTGTTGACAGGGCGATCCGCGTCCGGTGTTTTTCCTCCATATCCAGGCGGTGAATTGCCCCGGTGGGGCACACCCTGCCACATTCGACACAGTTGTACTGACAGCCTGATTCCGTATAATACAGGGCGGGAAAGGGAGAATCTTTTGTTTTGATGACGCCGGCCGGGCAGGAAGCAACGCATGTCTGGCAGCCTATACAGCGGGCGCTGTAGCGCCACAGGCTTCCCGCCCCCGGCGGCAATACCCAAAGTACGGCCGAAGCGGACGCCTCCCCGGCCGGGGCGCGGGCAAACAATTTGAGGCTTGGCCCCAAAAGGTAGGCGGCGCCACAGAAAAGCGACGCCCGGCCCATGCGTTTCAAAAAGACACGCCGCGACTCGTCCGCCGGGCGCATCGTGTCAGCCGCTTCGGGGCTGTGCCGCAGAAAAACGCTTGTATCGCCCATTGCGCGTTCTTCCGGCGAAACCTCCGCCGGGGCCTTTAACCGCGGGCCATAGCCCACGCTTTTTTGGGGGCAGGAGGCGGCGCAGGAAAAGCACAGCACGCAGCGCCCGGCCTCGATCTTTTTTCCCTTTGAAGCGATACACCGCGCAGGACATTTTTTCTCGCAAATCCCGCAGGATACGCATTTTGCGGATATGCTTACGGCAAAGGGGGACAGCCGCGACAAAAGGCCCAGCGTGAGACCCACAGGGCACCAGTTACAGAAAGCCCTGCCGTGAAACACTGCGGCAAGCAGTATGAGTACCGGCGGAACGGCGATGAGCAGCGGAAAAACGCCTGAGTCTTTGCCAAAGAGAGAACGAAGCGCCCCCATCATCCTGCCGAAATTGGAAATGGGATCAAAAACCATCATGAGCGGGGAAAAGGCAAGAGCCGCGCCTATACCGGCAAGCAGCGGGATTAGGTAACGTATTTTTGGCGCGGCCCGGTAACCGGCGCGGGGAGACTTCCCCTTTTTTCTCATCCTTATCAAATTTCCCAGACGCCAAAGAAGTTCCTGCGCGGTTCCCAGGGGACACAGCACTGAACAGAAGATCCTGCCGAAAAGCACGGTGACGGGCAGGAGTACGATGACCGTTACACCCGCCACACCCGCTCCGGAAAGGGCGGCGGAAAACTGCCATTTTGCCAGCGCGGCCATTATGCTGTTGGAAGCAAGACTTGGCGAAAGGTATGCGTACACAAAGAGGCCCAGCACGGCAAGCGCCGTGAGGAGGCGGAGAGCCGCCGGCACGCGCCGGACAAGGGGGACGGCCATTTACACGGAGAGACGGGAGATGTTCAGTTTCGAGAGATCCAACTGCCCGAAACCCGCCTCGGCGGCAAGGCGCACGCACTCAACCTCGCCCTGCTTACGGCCCACCAGCATGGACGCCGCCGAGTCGGCCGCCACGATGTCAGGCGAAATGATCATCGAGTTGACCTGCGACACGTATGCCAGGCTGCCGCCACGGGGGCCGTTCCGCATGATAACGCGGCAGGCATCGACGATGTTGAGGTCGGGCTTTTTGGCGTACAGGAAATCGGCGATGCAGGTTTGCAGGCCGCTTGAATGATACACCCGCCGTTCCCAGACACAGCCCATGAGGTTTTTCATAGAACCGGTAAGGCCCGCCCCTCCGTGGTGCTTGAGTACCGGCACGTTGATAAACACGTCGCTCTCTAAAATGGCCTCGTGTACCGCCACTTCTTTCAGGCGTTTGCCGTTGATGGCAACTTTGTGGTAATAGCGTTCCCGTTCGGCCTGGGCGTATTCCCCGCCCGCATCCTGCGCGGCTTTAAGGATGCCGTTGGTTTTGATGGCCCGCTCCCAGTAGTCAAGGGAATGATCCATGATGAGTACCCGCCGCGCGCCTGCGTCTTTGCACTGCCGGACTACCGCTGCCACCAGTTCCGGCGAAGTGTTCGATGCGAATTCGGGGGCAAGATCCCACGACATGTTGGGCTTGATGACAACGGACTGGCCGCGCTTGACAAAGCGCCCCATGCCGCCGATTTCCCGCATCCCCCGCTCGAACATTGCCCGCGCGCTTGAGCCTTTGAGCGCTACCAGATCGGGGTACACCGTTTGCGCGCCAAGGACAGCCGCGTTCCGCAGCCCCTTGGGGATAAAGAACAAGCCCGCGCCGAAACCGAGAGCCGCTGATTTTTTCAGGAATTCACGCCTGTCCATAGTTTCCTCCTTACGTATTACCCTGCTGCTATGGTAACACGTATACAAACGAATGGTAAAGCGGAAGATGAAAACCATAAGGGCAACAGTACCACCTATGGGGCGCTCCCCCTTTGGGAAAGCCTCTTTAGAAAGTGAAACCGGACCAAATGTCCGCGTAAATGCTTTTGCCCTGACCGCACAAATAGGGAACTGGAAACAAGACCCAAAAGCCGCTATACTCATCGTAATGAATCTTGAGGCTTTTATACTTGGCAGCGGGGGTATGATGCCGCTGCCGAACCGGCATCTGACATCGGTGCTTTTACGGCGGGAAGGGGAGTTGTTTCTGTTTGACGGCGGCGAAGGGACGCAGGTTTCCTTAAGACGGCTCAATCTGCGGTGGAAAAAAATATCCGTGATCTTTGTCAGCCACACCCACGCGGATCATGTTACGGGCATTCCCGGTCTGCTCATGCTCTCCTCCCAGGTAGACCGGGATGATCCGCTGTACATTATCGGGCCGCCGAGGATAGCCGATTATATCGAGACGAACCGCCGGGTACTGGATATGTATATCAATTATGAGATTATTATCAAAGAAATTACCGAACCGGGTGTTGTATACCAGGGGGAAGGGTTTCACATCCGCTGCTTTCCGCTGCGGCACGGCAAGCCCTGTTTCGGCTACGCCTTTGAGGAAGAAGTCAGGCCCGGCGAGTTCCACCCGGAAAAGGCGGAAGCCCTGGGCGTTCCCCGCGGCCCGCTCTGGGCGCGGCTTCAGTCCGGCGAAACGGTCAAGGCCGCGGACGGAAAAGACGTGCACCCCGGCGAGGTGCTGGGGCCTCCCCGCTCGGGCAGGAAGTTCTCGTTTGTTACCGACAGCCTGGCCTTTCCGGAAATCGCCAAAGAGGTTGCGGGCTCCGACCTTTTTGTGTGCGAGGGGATGTTCGAGCGGGAACTTGCCGAAGACGCCCGCAGCAAAAAACACATGACCGCCGAGGACGCCGCCCGGATCGCCGGGGCGGCCGGCGGAATCAAAAAGCTGGTGCTGATCCATTACAGCCCCCGCTACACCGAATACAATCTGAAGCAGCTTTTAAGGGAGGCCCGGGCGGTATTCCCCAATACGGAACTTGCCCGTGACCGGGCCGTATATCCGATTGATTTTGTGGATTGAAGGAGGTTCCCCTCTTGTATACTCAACCGACTGAACGCAGTGAAGGAAGGTTCCCCTCTTGTATACTCAACCGACTGAACGCAGTGAAGGAGGTTCCCCTCTTGTATACTCAACCGACTGAACGCAGTGAAGGAAGGTTCCCCTCTTGATAGAAGTAAAGAATCTTTCAAAAAGCTATGGAAACGTGGAAGCGGTGCGGGACGTTTCCTTTTCGGTGGGCGCCGATCAGGTACTCGGTTTTCTCGGCCCCAACGGCGCGGGGAAAACCACCATTATGAAAATCCTCACCGGCTATCATTTTCCCTCCGGCGGGAGCGCCCTGGTAGACGGCATATCGGTGGAGGATGATCCGGTGGAGGTGAAAAAGCGCATCGGCTATCTGCCGGAAAACGTACCGCTGTACGGGGATTTCACCGTGGACGAATACCTGGCCTTTGCCGCCGACGCCCGCCTTATCCCCCGGGGGGAACGGAAAAAACGAATCAAGGCCTGCCTTGAAGCCTGCGCTCTTGCGGACTGGCGCTCCCGCAAAATCGAGACTCTTTCAAAAGGCTACCGCCAGCGTGTCGGCCTTGGCCAGGCAATTCTCCACGATCCCCCGATTCTCATTCTGGACGAGCCTACGAACGGGCTTGACCCTAATCAGATAATCGAGATTCGTTCCCTCATCAAAGAGCTGGGCAGGCGGAAAACCGTGATCCTCTCCACCCACATTTTACCGGAAGTGGAAGCGGTGTGCGGCCGGGTGCTTATCCTCAACGAGGGGCGTATCGCCGCCCAGGGCACGGCGGAGGAAATCGCCGCCACCATGAAGGGCGGGGATACCTGGGAACTTATTCTGAAAGGGGCGCGGGCGGAAACCATAAAAGCCAAACTCCCGCTGCTGGGCCTCAGCGCCGCCTCGTCGGAAAACATCGAAGACGGAACGGTGTACTTGAGCTTCTTTGTCCCCGCGGGAAGCAGGAAAGATATAACGAGCGGCGAACGGATATTCGACTGGGCGGTCGCCTGCGGCCTTAAAATACTGGGCATGAACCGGAAAAAACTCAGCCTGGAAGATATCTTTGTGAAACTTACCGCTTGATACCTTTGCTTTTGCCCTGCCGGCCCCGCGGGTAAAAACAGGGGACGCGGGCCGTCCCGCCAGGCATCCGCCGGAAGCTCCCATTCCCTATGTTTGAAAAACAACTGCTTCCTTGTGAAGTTGTTACCAAATCTTCACCCGGTTGTGGCCGGGTTTAAGCCCCGCGATGGGGCCCGCCACCGTTTTATCGTACAGGCTGTCCTCCTCGTCATCCCCGTAGCCCGTGTTGAGCGTGAGCGGACTTCCGTCGGGGTTCTCAAAGTCGGCATCCACGATACGTACCCTCCCCAAAGAATACGTGTCATGAACGGCACAATTTTCAACAAACTCGTCCGGCAGGTCAAGTTCAAAATATACTTCATAACCAACCGGCTCAATCATGAAATGCGCGTCAAAATCAGGCCGGTTAATGTTCGTTTTTTCTTTATCGAAAGACTCAGCGCCGTTAAAATAGGCGTTGTCCGCGATGTAAACGGGCTGTTCAAATTTCTCGAAAGCCTCCAGGTCGCAGCCCATTCCCTCCGCGTCAACCATCTTGATATATTCGTCAAGCGACGTGGCACAGCCGTTATATATGGCTGTCCCAACCGTATCCTGTGTTTTTCCACCCACAAAGATGTTTCCAAAAAACCGGTCGTCCGCGCCGTAAACCATCGCGTAACCTGTTACGTCGGTGCTGTGCGGCGCGTGATACGGCGTTGCGCGGTTGAGTATTTTCTTGAGCATAATCTTGCCCGCGAAAAAGTTGTTTACATACGCGCCGCCCTGCGCGTGATTATCAAGCGTATATTTCGAGCCAAAGATGTTGTGGTCAACGAGATACGGACCGTGCGACACCTCGACGAACAGATCGCGGTTATTGTTGTTGTAGAGGTTCTTGCTGATACGCGTTCCCTGAGCCTGCCAGTCGAGCCAGGTACCCAATGAGCAGTCGTGAATGTAATTATGGTGAATCTGAACGTCAATAGCCGCGTGCAGCTTAATACCGGCGATCTCGTATCCGTAAAACTCGCGCTTTAACGCGATATTATAAATGTGATTGCCGTAAATTTCGCTGAACACGCAGCCCAGGTGGCCTACCACGCCGTTCTGCCCGCAATCATACACAGTATTCTGGCGTATAATGTGCGAGCCGATTTTTTCCTTTGACCAGCCGGTTTTTCGCGCCGTAAAGACGGATTCAAGCTGATACTGATAACCGGGTTTGTCCCCCCTGTTTGTGCGGTAATTATCGCCTGTTGACGCTTCCTTGCCGATGCTTATCGCACTGCACTTGGCGTCGTGAATTACGTTTTTTTCAATGATCCAGCCCTTGCTCCAATTCGCGCCGATAAGTCCCGGCTGGTCTCCCGTGGGCGGCGCCCAGGGAGTGGCGGCGTGGGCCATTTCAAATCCGCGGACGGTTATATAATTTACACCGGTTTTATCGGGGTAAAAACAGCACTTGCGTACGTTTACCTCGGTAAGCTCCCTGTTAGGGTCCGCGCCGTGGAAGTTCGCGTAAATTGTCGTAGTGTCGTCACCGACTTCGGCAAACCAAACATACTTTGTCTGATCGACATTCCTGACAGGAACAATCTCATCCGTCCAGTGGTCGAGTATTTCGGCGCGCGGCTTTGGGTTTATCAGCGCATGGTAACTCTCCGCCTCATAAAAGGACATTCCGTTGAGGTATACGTCGCCCAGGTGAATTCTCCGTCCGGCGGGATAAACCATCCAGTCGCCGGTGACAATTTCCCTGTAGGGATTCCAGTTCCCGAACATCCCGTTGGGCAGTACGGCCTTCCATACGGAGCCTTCGACGTTCTCCCAATTTTGAACCCGTTCCGACCCCTTAATGACCACCTTTTCGTTTTGGGCCGCCGTGTAGGTAATACGCCTGGAACCGCTCAGGCCGCCCTCTTTCGGTTTGACCCATTCGCGGTATACGCCCTGGTGAACGACAACGGCATCCCCGGCGCGGGCAGCGGAAGCCGCGGCCCCTATGGTGAGAAAGGGCGCTTCCTGAGAGCCGGTATTGGCGTCGGATCCGTCTTTTGATACATGATACTCGGTTGACATGGTGATTCCTCCATTTGAATTTAATATCGAGCCTGTCCCAAAACAAATTGACTGTGCGCTCACGCGCACGATTTTGGGACAGGCCCGTGCAGTTTTTCAGGCTTTCAGCCTTACAAAACCGCGAATTTCAAGGCTGCTTTCCCAAAACTGAAGTTTTGGGAAAGCCTCTATCGCTATCTTTTATCCTGGCAATTACGTTTACATTTTTCAGCCCTTGACCGCACCGGCCATCATGCCTTTGACCAGCTTATCCTGACCAAAAATATAAAGCAGGATGACAGGCAAAGAGGAAAGGGTAAGGACCGCCATAATCAGCGGGATATTATTTGAGTATTGGCCCTGGTATTCCCATACGGCAAGGGGCAGCGTCCGGACTGCCTGGGATTGGGTAAGTACCATGACAAAAATGAATTCATTCCAGATAACCACGCCATTATAAATACCCAGCGTTGCCAGACCCGGCGTGGAAAGGGGGAAGATAATTTTGAAAAAAGTATTAAACCTGCCACAGCCGTCAATTTCCGCCGCTTCTTCAAGCTCTTTGGGAATGCCGTGCATAAACGACACCAGAATAAAAACTGACATGGGCAGATTGAACGCGATGTTCGGCCCTACAAGCGCCCAACGGGTATCGTAAATATTAATATTATTTGCCATTACAAAAAGAGGAATCAAAGTAATGTGAATAGGTACGGACATGGCGGCTACAATCATGCTGTATATCGGGCGGTTAAGCCTGAATTTCATGCGGGAAAGCGGATAGGCGGCAAAGGCGGAACAAAGAAGCAGCAGGGAGAGGGATATAAGGATAAGTATCACACTGTTAAAAAAATATTGAAAAAAACCGCCCTGAAAAACCCGCATATAATTGTTGGGTATCCATGATGCCGGCAGTTTGAAAAGATTACCGCTCAAAAATTCTCCCAGGGTTTTGAAGGATGTAACAACCATATAGTAAAATGGAAATCCGCTAATGAGGACCCACATAGAGGCAAAGAAAAATGCCAGACACCACCAGATCGATACGGATTTTTTTCCCGTATTATTCCCTTTCATAATTCTTCTGCCTTTCTGTTCAGGGTGTATACCGTAAGGAGAGCGATGAGGGTAATGAGAATGAACATCCCTCCGGCAACCGCCGCGCCGTAACCGAAATTCTGTTTGACGAATGATGTCTTGTACATTAATGTTGCCATGAGTTCTGTAGATGAACCCGGCCCGCCGCCGGTCATAACGTACACGAGATCGAAATATTTAAGAGATCCGATAATGCTCACCGTGGCGCCGGAGATAATCGTAGGACGAAGCAGGGGTAATGATACCTTCCAGAAATACTGACCCCGCGTCGCGCCGTCAATGGATGCCGCTTCATACAGTTCTACGGGAATAGTTCCGTAGGCGGCAAGGTAAAGGAGCATGTAAAAAGGCGTATATTGCCAGCTAATCACGCCTATTACGGTAACAAGGGCTTTTTGGGGATTTCCCAGGAGGTCAACGCTGCCGCCGCCAAATAATTTCGCTGTTGACGCGAATATTCCGAAGTTGGCATCCAGCGCGAACTTAAAGAGAATACCGATAGCTACCGAGGAAATGAGATAGGGAAGAAACCAGACAATTTTGAAAACCAAACCCTTCTTCCCGGTTATATCGAGAAAGGTGGCAAGAACCATTGCCAGAACACCCTGGGTTAACAGGGAAACAAACATCACGATTACATTGTTCCGAAAGGCCTGCCAGAAAAAGTTGTCCTTTACCAGTTCCGTCCAGTTCTCCAGCCCGACAAAGACCTTGTTCGGGCTGATACCGTTCCATTTAACGGTACTGAGGGCAAAGGAATCAATAATGGGATAGGCTATAAAAACAATGAGAACCAGTATAGCCGGTACAAGAAAAACTGCCGCGGAAATATTTACCGAACGCTGGCGGACTTGTTTAAGGGATGTGACGTTGTTTGGCATAGCGGCCTTCAAAAGAGAGGAGAAGGCTCTCCTCCCTTTTATACTTGTTAATTTCTCAGCGAAGCGGACTGAGCGGCCGCCCAACGGCGAGCGAATTCCCGGGGCGTAATGGAAAGACCAAAAAGTTCCTGAGATGCGCTCAACATAACATCCGCTACTTCCGGAGTCAAAGACTGGTCATACCATAATTGAACATCCGGCGCGTTCTGTACCACCGTAAAAATTTCCCGCAGAATAGGTTCAGTCAGTGTTATGCCTTTGACCGGCGGAATGCGGCCGGCGGCAATACGATCTTTTACGGACTGTTCATCAAGAAGATATGTCATCATCTCAAAGGCCTTGTCGGGGTACTTGCAGGTGCTGGCAGCATGGTAGAAATTATCCCCTATAGTACCGGTGATCGTTTTTGGATTTCCCGTTCCGGTCTCATCCGCAGGGAAGTTGAAGAATCCCATCTTTTTGAGATAGTCGGGATTTTCCCCGATCACGTTAGATGCAAACCAATTGCCCATAATGTGCATGGCGCATTTGTCGGTATAAAGGAGAATGCGTGACTGGCCGGAATCCTCATCAAGACCGTTAAAACCATCGTTGAAGTAACCCTTCCGTACCCATTGCTGAATCTTTTCCGCCGCCCAGACAAAAGCCGGGTCCTCAAACGTACCGCTTCCGTCCATGGCTTTGGCAAAAGGCCCAAGCCCTGCGTGGCGGGCGGGCAGTATCTGGTAATACATCATGCCGGTCCATTTAGTCATATTTGCCAGCGAAAACGGGGTAATACCATTGGCTTTAAGAGTGTCACAGACCGCCTCAAGTTCCGCGATTGTGGTGGGAACCTTTATATTGTACCTGGCAAATAGTTCTTTGTTATAAAAAACACCCTCAATCGCTACGTTTTCACAGGGGAAGCTGTAGATTTTACCGTCAATGGTACCCTGCGTTACCGCGGCGTCCAGCAGCCTGGCCTTGTAATTATTGGCATTCATATACGGCGTGAGATCCATGAGTTTTCCCGCCTTGACGTACTCATTGGTGGTTCCGCCGGTCCAGGACATGAATATATCCGGCATTTGATTACCCGCGATAGCAACGGCAATTTTTTGCTTGTAGGAATCATTCGCGGTGACCGTAATATTAACCTTGAAATCCGGATTGGCGGCTTCAAAGCGTTTTACCGCAGCTTCGATAAATTGCGGCGCGGGATCTACGGTTTGGATATGCCAAAACTCAAGAACTTTTTTTTCGCCGCCGGAAGCGCCTGTCCCCCGCTGTCCTCCGGCAAAAAGTGATACGCAGATTCCCAGCGTCAATAGAAAAACTATGACTCTTTTCATTATTACTCCTCCTGAAAAATTTGGGTCAGCTTACAACTGTGATTATTATAGTAAATCAGTTTTCAGGGGCTTATTATCAATTATTGCTCTATTTATTTCAATTATTGCTTTTGCGGTAATTGATGGGAGTGCTCCCGGTTCCGGTTTTAAAAACGCGGTAAAAGGTGGGCATACTTGCAAAACCGCACTCCTGGGCTATCAGCGTTACCGGCAGGTCGGTCTTTACCAGAAGGTCCCTGGCATGACCTAAGCGCACCGATGAAAGAAAAGCCCAAAAGCTCCGTCCGGTTTGTTTTTTGAAAAACCGGGCAAAATGAAAACGGCTTAACGCGGCTTCCCGCGCCGCCTGATCCAGATCAAGGTCGGCCCTGTGAAAATCCCTATAGATGAGTAAATAAACCCGTTCAAGGCGCCTGTCCTCAGTAAGGGCAATTGATTTTTTCGAAAGCGCATCCGGACTTTCCGCCAGCCTGTTCCGCATATAGGTTAGTACCAAAAGGTAAACTCCCGCCTTAATAGCAAGCCGGTAACCCGTCTTTTTTTCCTTGTATTCGGTAAACAGTTCTGTGAGAATTCCGTAAAACCTTGTGTATAAGACCTCGCCAAGGGCGTCCGGGCCTGAACGCGGGACAGCACGTATGATTGGCTGTTGAGCAAACATGGTCCCGTCCCCGACAATTCCGTGTATATGATCTTCCTTTAGAAAAATTCGCTGTTCAAAATGAAATAGCCGCAGGATTGTTCCCTGGTCAGAAGAAGGGAAGCTGTGAACCTGTCCCGGATCTATGAACACGATGTCACCCTGGCAGGCATCATGGGCATTACCTTCTATCACAATACTGACTTTCCCCGTATGAACGATAAATACTTCGTAATATTCATGCCAGTGCGCCGGATAGACGAATTCGGTCAAGGTCGAATCCCAACACCGAAAGGGCAGGGAGAACCCAAATTCCTCTTTTTCCTGCCAAGGTTTTTTCCCCATGACGATTAAGAATTTATCCATATCTAACTATGCTTGTCAATCCCACTGAGGAGATGTATAAACACCGACAGTACGGACGGAATAGAGAAACGCACAGGCCGCGGCCGTTGCACTTTTCGCGGTCTATGGTTATGATTTTTCGTGCTTTATTGATCGAGGCTGTTTCAAAACCCCGCGCGTTTAGCGCACAGGCAGTCAGTTTTGGAACAGCATCGATCTCCTTGACTTTTATATGACTGCAATTTCAAAATCTGATATTTTGAAATTGCTTCCTTTTTAAGAGAGGGTTATTATGAAAATGGTAATGTATGGATGCGGGAATATCGGGCGGGGGTTTGTTGGGGTGCTGTTTGCGCTGTCGGGGTACGATGTTACGTTTATCGACGCAGCCGACGAACTCGTGGAGCGGCTGCACCGGGAGCGTAAATACCCGGTACGTGTAGTTTCGGACACGGGCTTTGAGGATATCGAAATTACCGGGGTGGACGCGCTCAACGGCAAAGACGCGGAGGCGGCGGCAAATCTGATTGCGGATGCGGACATCATGGCGACGGCGGTCGGCGTCAAGGCGCTGAAATTCATCGCGCCTGTAATTGCCTCAGGGTTATCGAAACGGCTTGCGCGGGGCGCGAAACCCCTCAACATCATCATCTGTGAAAATCTGATGGACGCCAATGTGATCCTTGCGGGGATGCTCCGGGAGCATCTTACAAAAATAGAAAACGAACAATTTGATAATGTCGTGGGGCTTGTGGAAGCGTCCATCGGCCGTATGGTGCCTGTGCAGACGCCTGAAATGCAGGCGGGGAATCCCCTGCGGGTCTGTGTCGAGCATTACGGGTATCTGCCGGTGGACAGGGACGCGTTCAAGGGCGGTATTCCGGAAGTAAAAGGCATGGTTCCGTTTTCCCCGTTCAATTTTTACCTGAAGCGAAAACTCTATGTGCATAATATGGGCCATGCGATATGCGCCTATCTGGGGGGCTTTTCCGGATACGAGTACATCTGGGCTGCGGTCGGCAATCCCGATATACGGCTTATCGCGCATAACGCCATGCTGGAAAGCGCCCAGGCCCTGAGTTTCCGTTACGGGGTTGGTATCGGGGAAATTATCAACCACATTGACGATCTGTTACTGCGTTTTTCCAACGCCGCCCTGCGGGATACCTGCAAGCGGGTGGGTGCGGACCCGGTACGCAAACTTTCCCCGAGTGACCGGCTCATCGGAGCCGCCTCCTTCTGCCTTGAACAGGGGATATTCCCCGCCTACATCGCAGCCGGGGCCGCCGGGGCCTTGTATCAGGAACTGCGGGAAAGCGGTAAGGAACAGACCGCCGCCAACGCCGCGGCCTCTTTGGAGAGCATAGCCGGCTTAAAAGCGGACAGTAAACTTACGGAAAACATTTTGAAAATCCACGGTATTTTTTGTGACGTCCGCAACGCAAGCGGCGGCAGTATCGCGGCCATACGCCGGGCGACGGAATTACTGCGGGCCGCTGAAAACCGGGATGTGGTTTAAGGCGGGTATTTTCAGATTTGTGCAATGAGCCTGGGGATGTCCAGGAAGCAACAAACTTCCTGGACATCCCCTTAGGGTATTAAACCAGACTTTCGAATAACAGGAAAGATGCCGCCCTTTTGGATATATTCCAGCAGCTGCTGTTTACAGTGATCGTATTCCCTGAACAGGGCGCGGGCTTTTTCAACATCGCTGTAAACTTTCCAGAAACCGCACAGTTTGCAGCAGGCGCCTTTGTGGCGGATGAAGCCCAGCACATCCGCCGGCGGATAGCCAAGGAAAAAGCCCACTTCGTGGGGAAACTCCTGAGCGGTCAAAAACCGCAGGGACAAGTACCGCAGATAATCCGCGACACTGCCCGCTTCCGGGTAATCAAAATTCGCCAGCGCCGTGCATACTTCGGGATTTTTTAGGACAGTGTCAAGCAGGTTTTGCCGATACACAAAAACGAGGTTGTTTTTACCGGCCATGGACAGCGGCATAAATTGTATATGCGGCAGTACCGCTGTATCAGGAAGATCCGTTTCCCACCAGGGCGGTTTCGGGAACAGGGCGGCGGGCTTTTTCCCCAGCAGTACCGGAGCACATTGCCGCGCCATTGTTTCTTCAAATCTTTTATTCAATTGTTTCACGTCCTTCACTTATGTTAGTATTGACTAATATTATGTTAGCCTATACTAATAAAATTGTCAATCGATCAGCGCGAAAGGATATTTGCACTAAATCCCCGGAATACTAGAGTTAGTTATAACTAACTACGGGGAACCCGACCCGCGGATTCCCGTAACACCCTGCATATCATGCCCGAACCGGTATTGACCCTGGCCAATATCCGCAGGGGGCTTAAACCGTGGGGCGTCCTCGCAGGATGATTAGGCTAAAACTCAGGATAATTCCAAAGAAAAACAACCACGGAAACACACGGAGTTTTGCTTGCAAATCCACCTGTTTGTCCGTTCTGTCCGCGCCGTCCATGGTTGGTTTTTATTTCTGCAATCAACCATATCAGTGTGTTTAGTCCAATCAACCTGCTCCTTGCCCAGAACTTTGTGCGGACGGGCGGCCTGCGGGAACGTGTACAGTACGGCAATATGGGCATTGAGGGATTTCGCGGCTACCCAAACCGGAAAGCCGGCGGCTATTCGGCGTTTTTACAGGAAAACAGCTTTGACATACTCCGGTACAAGATCGTTCCTTTGGTCTTTTACCCTGATGTATACGGCGCGGCCAAGAGAAAGCCTGAGCTAACACTATTTTACCCATCTAATTTTGTTAATTCATACAAACATACTTGACACAAATGTTAGACTCTGCTATCTTTTACATGGTTAGGAAAAACTAACTGAGGAGTTGCAATTGACAAAAAACATAGCCTTTTCCGTTTTTATAGCTATCTTTTTTTGCTTCCTGCTGCCCCCCCTCTCCGCCAAGGTTGAAGAAGTCGGAGCCTGGGAAACAGTGGAAAAAGAGATGCGTCTCTTGTTGAGCGAATCCTACTACCGCTTTGTGGCGGGCGATATTGAGGAGGCCAGGTCCCTGTTGGACAAGGCCTACACCGGCTATTACAAGGGATTGGACTTTGAGCGCAGCGTCAAGACCCTCATTTCCGAAGCGCGCTCACAGAATATTGACGAATGGTTCGCGTATGTTCACGAGGCCCTGGGGGCCGGTAAACCCCAGGCGGAGATGCGGAATGATTTCAATCAACTGACACACCTGCTCAGCGTAACCGCCCGCCGCCTGGACGGAAAAGAGGAGCCGGTGGCGCAGACCAGAAACTGGACCAAAATAGCGGATGAAATGGGGGCTGTGTTAAGCACGGCCTACGAACGGTACGCGGCGGGGGACATAAACGGCGCCAAGGATCAGGTGGACATCGCCTATTTTCAGTACTACGAAAAGGTCGGCTTTGAAAAAATGGTACTTGCCAAGATTTCCGGGGAGCGGGCCAGCACGGTAGAATACCAGTTCAGCACGGTGAAGAAACTTATCACCCGGGAAGACCCGCAGGTCAAGGAAGGCCTTGATACCCTGGCGGCTTATCTGAAAGAGGACGCCGCCCAGTTGGACAGCAAAGTGGAAAACGCTTTTGCGGTGTTTCTCGGTTCGCTCTTGATCATTGTACGGGAAGGTTTTGAGGCCATCATCATTGTAGGGGCCATTATCGCCTACCTCCTCAAAAGCGGCAACAAGCAGCGTACCGCCCCGGTGTACTGGGGATCCCTTGTCGCGCTGGCTTTGAGCGTGGTGATGGCGTGGGTCCTCAACGCCATCACCAGTACCGCAAGCGGCCGGAACCAGGAAATCATTGAAGGGGCCACCATGCTTCTGGCGGTGTTCGTGCTGTTCTATGTCAGTAACTGGATGGTTTCCAAGGCCGAGGCCGAAGCGTGGACCGGCTACATCGAAGGGAAGGTCAAGGCCTCTATTACCAAAGGCAGCATGTTCTCCCTGGCATTCGCGGCGTTCCTCGCGGTATTCCGGGAAGGGGCGGAAACCATTCTCTTTTACCAGGCGCTGCTGGCGGGGAATCAGGGCTATCTCAACATGATTTGGGTGGGCCTGGGTGTCGGCATCGTGTTACTGGTGATTATCTATATCCTTATCCGTTTCCTCAGCATCAAGCTGCCCTTAAAGCCCTTTTTCCTGGGAACCAGTATTCTGCTTTTCGTGATGTCCGTTGCCTTTACCGGTTCGGGGATCAAGGAATTACAGGAAGGCAACGTGATCCCCGTTACCATGCTGCCCTTCAATTTTATCACCATTGATATTCTGGGTATCTATCCCACGCTGGAAACGCTGATCCCCCAGGTGATTCTGCTGGGGATATCCATTGCCACTTTTATTATACAGATTAAACGGAACAAGACGAGGCCGGGGGGCGTTACGGGGGGCTTGCCCCCCGTTGAGGGGGTGGCGTAGAAGCGCAGCTTCGGAGCCGGGGGGAGACTTCCCCCTCTATTTCATTTTTGATCGGAATGCGGCCGCATTGCGCCTTGGAACGCGATGCCGCTTTAACCCGGAACACGATAGCGTTTGTGTTATCGCGCGCCGGCCCAGGTTCCCGGAACCTGGGAATAAACAGAGGGAGTATTGGAAGCGCGTTGCGTTTCCTTCCAATTATAATCTGGCCGCTTGCGCGGCCTGCACTAAGGAGCAGTACATGAAAATCAGAACACTGATGGTACTTCTTTTGATCGCGGCTTCTGTCGGTCTCGTCTTTGCCGGAGGCGGACAGCAGAAGGGGACCAGACCTGAAAGCACGGTGAATCCCGGCGAGGAGGCGGGTTTTGAGGAGTTTCCCCTGGGGGACGATTTTGAACTGGGGCCGCTCAATGTGGCGGGGGTGTATTTCCAGCCGGTGGACATGGTTCCCGCTTCGGCGGGGCTTCCCGCGTCCCAGTCGGACATGCACATCGAGGCGGATATTTCCGCGCTGGAAAACGACCTGGGCTACGGCGTGGGTGATTTTGTGCCGTACCTGACCGTTCAGTACGAGATTACCAAGACGTCAACCGGCGAAAAGGTTGAGGGAACTTTCATGCCGATGAACGCCAGCGACGGCCCCCACTACGGCGCCAATGTCAAACTGCCCGGTTCAGGCGGCGCGGGCGAGTATAAGGTGCGCTACCTCATCCAGAACCCCGAAGCCCAGGGCTATGTGCTTCACGTGGATTCAACCACCGGCGTCCCCGGCAGGTTCTGGGGCGCGCCCCTGACAGCGGAGTGGACCCTCACTTACGCGGGACCGGCCTGGTAATAGCAGGATTAACCGCGGAGGACGCAGAGAGCGGGCTAAAGCCCGGCACGGAGGATAACGGTATGGCGCCCTCTGCGGTTAGTTTGCTTAATTCTCAATGCAAGGAAGAAGATGCTTAGGTATTTTGTCGAGGTTATACAGAATTTACTTACCACCGGGATACTCGCGGGCCTGCTGTTTGCCTCCTGCGCCGGTGGAAAAGAGAAGACGCGGGCGCTTTGGGGCGCTTTGGCCGGAACGGGGGCCGCCCTTGTGCTTGCGGTACTGCGCCGGACCACCGCCCTTATCAACCGGGGCTGGTTTAATACCTGGACACTCGCCGTTGCCATTGTTTTAGGGATTCTGTTCATAGCTTTAATAAATAAAAAAACCGCAAAGGGTACTAAGAACACAAAGGAAAGAGAAAAAAACAGCAAACAAACAAATTTGTGCGCTTCGTGGTTACCTGTTATTCGCGCCCTTCTCCTGGCGGCCCTGTTGTTTTACGCGCTGCCGACTATTTTTTTATACCCCACGGAATTTGTGCTGGCGGGGGAAAGCGTATTCAGTACCGATTTTCTTTTTAAGTGCGCGGGGTACCTCGCGGGATTGGCGCTTGTTGTCATCACCGCTGTTGCCCTTTACAAAACGGGGACGGATCTGTCGCTGGTTTTGTCATTGGTACTTGCAGCCGCCCTTGCCGTCAATATGATCAATCAATTCGCAGTGATTATTCAATTCCTTTTGGCCCGGCGTATTATTCCCATGGTACGGTGGCTTTTCAGCATTATCGTTTTAGTGGTTAATAATACTATTGTTTTTTGGTATGTTATTATGGGCATTGCCTTTATACTGCCGGTTGTTCTTTTTATAAAAAGTTATAAATCAAACAGCGCCTGGAAGAATCCCGCGGAACACCGGAAAATTAAAGCCGCCCTGCGGATAAACCGGCGACGATGTTTTACCGTGGCGGCGGGGTTTTGCCTTTCGGTTTTTTCCATTACCTTTGTCAAATCGTATATCGGACGGGGGGTGGAACTTTCCCCCGCGGAACCCATGACCATAAGCGGAAACGAGATTTTAATTCCCATAGAACGGGTTGAGGACGGCCATCTGCACCGTTTTAATTATACCGCCGCCGAAAATATCGAAATGCGTTTTATCGTGATAAAAAAGAACGCGGCCGCCTACGGCGTGGGCCTTGACGCCTGC
Organism: Treponema sp.; assembly: GCA_031279635.1. GTDB lineage: Bacteria > Spirochaetota > Spirochaetia > Treponematales > Breznakiellaceae > WQXQ01. Next base: position 41,774 of record JAITIC010000090.1, read on the forward strand.
GATATTTGCGGCCCTACCGGCTACTATGAACGAAAGGGCGAAGTGATCTGCCGCCTCTGCGACGTGGTGATGAACATATCCACCATCGGTTTTAAGGGCGGCTGTAATCCCGTCCCCTTGGCCTACACGCTGCGGAGCGGGAATATGGTGATCAATATAAACGATCTGGAAACAGAACGAAGCAGGTTTAAGTGAGGAAATGAGCCTCCGCGGAGCAAGCTCCGCGGTATCTTAAGCGGTGCAATAGTTCTATCGGAGGCTCGTTCGAGATGAAGTTTATTAAACCAGACTTTCGAATAATCACGCGGCGGCCTCGTTAAAACGGTCCCTCTCGAACCTTTCCCGAAACTGAAGTTTTGGGAAAGGTTCATTCAGGACAGGATACTACGCCGCGGTCTTTTCCTTTTGGGGCGCTTCCCCTTCCTTCTCGGCGAGTTTCGCCACGCCCTGCACTGCAACCATGATGCCCAGGGCCAGGAGCAGAATGGCAAAGGCCAACTGCAGGAAGTCCCTGCCGAACACAAAGCCGCCTGAGAACAAGAGGCCGCCTTTTGCCTTAATCGTGAACACCAGCGCGGTAAACGTTACCGCCAGCATGATGAACATCGGCACCCAGAGCATTGCGCCCTGGCGTTTGGTTTTTTTGAGAAACACCGAACAGGCGATGAGGGCCAGCGCCGCGAGGAGCTGGTTGGCAGAGCCGAAAAGGGGCCAGATGTTCGCGTAACCGAGAATCGCCAGCAGGTAGCCCACGATAAGGGTGGCCACGGTGGCGACGACTTTATGGGAAAGGAAGGATAAAACGGCGGACTGCGCTTTGCCCGGGCCCAGGTCCTCGGTGAACAGTTCCTGGAAGGCAAGCCTTCCCACCCGCGCCACTGAGTCAAGCGAGGTCAGGGCGAAAGCCGAAACGGACAGGGTGATCAGGGTGAAGATGATGCTTTCCGGCAGCCCCAGCTTGATGAGGAAGCCCGCGATGGCGCCGGCGAAAATCTGGGGCGGCGTACCTGCGGGCATCTTGCCGTCGACGGCGAGGGAGCTGACCGCGATAAGGGCCAGCACCGCCAGCAGGCACTCCACCAGCATTGAGCCGAAGCTGATGGGGAGCATGTGCCGCTCGTTGTCGATCTGCTTGGAAGCGGTGCCCGACGCCACGAGACTGTGAAAGCCCGAAACCGCGCCGCAGGCCACGGTAACAAAGAGGATCGGGAAGAGGTAGCTCACGCTGCCGTTCGCCCCCACCACGGCGAACGAGGTAAACGCCGGCAGATTAATCGCCGGGGCGGAGAGTACAACGCCGACAAAGCCCGCCACGATCATGGCGATCAACAGGAAGGAGTTGAGGTAATCCCTCGGCTGGAGCAGACCCCAGACCGGCGTGATGGAAGCCACGAAAATATAGACGAATACGATATAGAGCCAGATGCTCTTCGAGATGAAAATGGGGAAGAAAATGCCCAACGCCACGCAAAGCGCCAGCAGCACTACCGCGACGATCCCGCTTATAAGCCCCGTAGGCTTTGTTCTTCTGATAAAGAATCCCAGCCCCACCGCCGCGGCGATAAAGAGGATCGAGGTGGTAGCCACCGCGCCGTTAGCCGTCACTTTCGCGCCCTCGGCGTTGAAGCCGCCGAACGTTCCCGCAACAATGTCCGCAAAGGCGGCCACTACCAGAATTGAGAAGAGCCACACAAAGAGCAAAAACAGCCGCTTGCCGGTTTTGCCGATGTAGGTTTCGATGATGTAACCGATAGTCTTCCCCTTGTTCTTCACCGACGCGTACAGTGACGCGAAATCCTGCACCGCGCCGAAGAACACCCCGCCGAGGAGTATCCACAGCAAGACCGGCAGCCAGCCGAACATAGCCGCCTGTATCGGCCCGTTGATGGGACCAGCCCCGGCAATCGAGGCAAACTCATGGCCGAACACCACGCTGGGCTTGGTGGGCACATAGTCGACGCCATCCTCCAGCTCATGCGCGGGAGTCGGTCTTTTTGGATCAATCCCCCATTTTTGGGCGAGCCAGCGTCCGTACACAAGATACGCCGCCAGCAGGACTGCCGCCGCAATCAGCAGCATTACCAATCCGTTCACTTAGAACCTCCTGATGTAATTGGTTTACCATTAATAATGTTTCGCCGCGTATTCAACCCAGCCTCCGGCTTCAAGCAGGGCCCGCTCAAAATCCCTGAGGATGAAGGAAAAAGTTTTCTCTTTTCCTTCGGCCCTGAAACAGAGGCTGCCCGCGGCAGGGTCTACCGACAATTCCGTCCTCCGGCCCGCGAATTCCCTGAAAATTTCACCGAGAACCGGGGCGGGCATTTCGCAGGCGATCATGCCGCAGTTGTACATGTTCTGCCTGAAAATGCGGGCAAAACTTTCGGCGATGACGATGTTGATGCCGTTCACCTCAAGCGCCCAGGGGGCGTGCTCCCTTGAGGAGCCGCAGCCGAAATTGGCCCTGGCCACGAGCGCCCCTTTGCCGGCGGTGTCGCTTTTCGGATCGAATCCTGAGAGTTTCAAATCTTCCAGCAGATTGGACTTCAGCGCTTCCTTGGTACTTTCGTTAAGATATTTCGCCGGAATGATTTCATCGGTGTTGATGTCACTCCGATCAAGAAACAGCACCTCTCCGCCAAACGTTTTCATAAACGATCCTTAATTATCCCTCCACATACCGGCGGGGCTTGCGATAGAACCCGCCAGCGCCGTTGCCGCAGCCGAGGCGGGACTCATGAGGTGCACCATGCCGCCCTTTCCCATGCGCCCGTAAAAATTGCGGTTGGTGGTGGACGCGCAGACCTCCCCTTCGGCGAGTACTCCGTTTGACATACCGAGGCACGCGCCGCAGGTGGCGTTCGTAACGCAGCAGCCCGCTTCCATGAAAACTTCAATAAGCCCTTCTTTCAGGGCCTGGGTAAAAATATCCGTGGAAGCCGGCGACACAATGGCCCGCAGCGTGCCGGCGATCTTCCTGCCCCGCAGTATCGCGGCGGCGGCCCTGAGATCTTCAATGCGGCCGTTGGTACAGGAGCCGATGTAGACCTGGTCAACCCTGGTTCCGGCCAGCTCGCGGACGGGCTTTACCTCGTCGGGCTTGCAGCCCACCGTGGCCAGCGGCTCCAGTTTCGAGCAGTCAATGTCAATAACGCCTGAATATTCGGCGTCCTCGTCGCTTGTCCACCGGGAAAAATCCACCAGCGCTTCATCGTAATGGGAATATATTTTTTCGCCGCTCCCGGCCGCTCCCGGGCCGATAAAGGGCCAGAGGTACTTCACCGTATTTATATCGGGCATGCACACGCCGCTTGTGGCGCCCGCTTCCACCGCCATGTTGCAGATCGTCATGCGTCCTTCCATACTCATGGCGGAAATCACCGGCCCCCGCAGTTCCATCACTTTGCCGGTGGCCCCTGAAACGCCGATTTTGGCGATAATAGCAAGAGCGATGTCCTTGGGGTACACGCCGTCCGGCAGCCTTCCGTCCGACAGCAGGTTTACCCGCAGGGTTTTGGGTTTGCCGAAAGCGCAGACGCCCTTAAGAATGCCCACCTCAAGATCGGTGGTGCCCACCCCGGCGGCAAAAGCGCCGAAGGCCCCGTGGGTGCAGGTGTGGCTGTCCCCCATGATCACGGTGAAGCCGGGGCGGACAAAGCCCTTTTCGGGAAACAGCGCGTGACAGACCCCGTTGCGGCCAATGTCAAAAAAGTCCGTTATGTGATGCCGCCTCACCCATTCCCGCAGGGTCTTTCCCTGCCCGGCGGTTTTGGAATCCTTGGCAGGGCTTACATGGTCGATTACCGCCTTGATCTTCGAGGGATCAAACACGCGGTCAAGGTTTTTCGAAACCAAATCGTTAATGGCAATAGGGGTGGTGATCTCATGGCAAAACACGCGGTCCAGCCACAGAACCCACGTGTCCTCAAACGGCCGATCCACCACATGAGAATCGAAGATTTTTTCCGCCAGGGTCTTTCCCATAACCATCTCTGATGAATAACGCGCTCACAAAGTAGCACATGAGGAGAAAAATAGCAAGATGATGGGAGAGGAAGTAATGTTGTAACAGCGCTTCCGCATCGCTAGACTGTAAGCACCATGATTGCCCCTGTTACGCGGCGGAACGGAGCCGCCCGGTGAGCCGCGTTCCCCTGCTGCCGGAAAGGCCGCGGCCGCTGATCTTTGCCCACCGGGGCTGTTCTTCGCTCGCGCCGGAAAATACATTTGCCGCCTTTACCAAAGCTCGCGAAACCGGCTCTCCGGGGATAGAACTGGACATCCACGCCACGGCGGACGGCAGGCTCGCCGTGGCCCACGACGACACCTTTATACGCACCGCCCCGCGGGAGGGCGGCGGCAAAACGCTGGAAATGTTACGCTACGCGGAAATAGCCCGCGTTGACGTGGGCTCGTTTTTCGGCCCGGAATTTTCCCGTGAACGCCCCCCCTTGCTGGAAGAAGTCCTCGAAGAATTCTGCCCCGGCCTCTACATCGACATAGAGCTTAAATCCCGAAAAACAACGGACGATCCCCTGCCGCCGCTGCTGGCCGAAAAACTTGCATCCCTGGGCTCCCGCGTCACCGAAGCGATAACCGTTTCCTCATTTAACCCCTTCTGCCTGCTGGCCTTCAAAAAGGCGTGGCGGGCGGGCGGCTCCCGCACCGGTATTCCCGCGGCGGTTATCTATTCCGTTGACCGGGAACTCCCCCTGCTGCTGCGCCGAGGCTTCGGCCGGCTCATCGCGGACTGCGATTACCTCAAACCCGTACACAGCCTCGTCAATCCCGTTACGCGCTTTTGCTCGGCGCTGGAAAGGCGGCCCCTCGTCCCCTGGACCGTGGACAACCAGGAGCTTGCCGAAACGCTCATCCGTTCAGGCTGCGCGGGAATCATCACCAACCGGCCCCAAGACTGGTTTTCTCCCGTCTGTGGTTAATATTATGAGGCTTTCCCAAAACTTCAGTTTTGGGAAAGCAGCCTTGAAATTCGCGGTTTTGCAAGGCTGAAAGCCTGAAAAACTGTACGGACCTGTCCCAAAACCGTGCCCCCGGCTATGCCGGGAACGTGAGCGCGTATAGACAATATGAAGCGCCTCCGTGATATAATGGATGCTGAGGCGGAACGAAGGGGAAGCATAGCGATACCGGAGAAAGCGGACGATGCGCCGGGGGTGGAAGACCATGCTTATCGCCTGCATGGACGGGCTGACCGGCTTCCCCCAGGCGGTCCGCTCCGTATTTCCGCATACCCGCGTTCAGTTGTGCATCGTCCACATGATACGCAATTCTTTCGCGCCGGGCGGCATTGCAAGACTTTGCGCGAGACGGTACATTATAAACATGGGAAACGCCGCGGCGCTTACCGAATTTGATATTGTCATCCGGCTCTGTCTGTCCTTCCTCGCCGGGGGGATTATCGGTTTTGAGCGTTCAAGCCGCCGGCAAATCGCGGGCCTGCGGACGCACATACTCATCTGCCTGGGGGCGACCCTGCTCATGTTGCTTTCAATCCGGCTGTCCCGCTGGTTCGGCGGCGCGGAAAACGGCGATCCGGGCAGAATTGCCGCCCAGGTGGTTTCGGGCATCGGCTTTCTCGGTGCGGGGGCAATCATCCGCCTGGGGAACAACATCAAAGGACTTACCACCGCCGCTTCCCTCTGGCTTATCGCCGCGGTGGGTATGGCTATCGGCGCGGGTATGTATGTCGCGGCGGCGGCGGTCGAGGCCCTGAGCCTCGTTACGCTGATACTCCTTGACCGCATAGAAAAAAAGATATTTCCCGCGACACGGAATAAATTGCTGGAGATACAGTACAAACACAGCTCAAACCCCGATACGGTTGCGGCTATGGAGATACTGAAAAACTACGGCCTTAAAATCCAGTCCATGGACGTAAACCACGGGCTGGGCAAAGGTAAAAACACCAAGCTCCGTTTTTTGGTCAGCATCCCCGAATCAGCCGACATTTCCAAACTCGCCAGGGCATTCAAGACGGCGGGCGATGTTGCCAGGGTTGAAATCAAGGAGAAATTTTAAGCACCGGAATCACCGGCGTTGTCACTTCTATGGCGGCGGGAAAATCTTCCCGCCCAAGCAGCACGGCCTCGCCGTCCATCTGGGCAAGAATGGGGTGAAGGCCTGAAAATTCGACCCGCCGTGCGTTGAAAAGAGTCGACTCAGGCTTTCCAACATGCTCCCCGGTTTTGAACAGCCCCTTGAGGGCCAGCTTGCGCAGCAGCGGCATCTGCTTTACAACGCAGACATTGCGCTCATCGGGGAGGATCCTATTGTGGGAGCCGTAAGTCCGGTGTCCCGAAACGCCCACCGCCAGCAGCAGCGTTTTTTCCCGGAACGCACGGATTTCCCTCCCCTGTTCGTCCAGGGCGCGGACATCAAGATAATCCACTTTGTACAGCCGGTCATACAGCAGGGCGGCGATGTCCACCCAGAGTTTATAGGAATCGCCGGGGAGATTTCCCTTCATTTTGTTGGTCATGTGGGTAACAAACGCGTCAAGGCCCACGGAAAGGATGTTGAAAGCAAGGAAGGGGCCCTTCGACACGGCGGAAGCGGTCAGCAGCCGCAGAGCCGGGGTGAATTCGATATTCGAGGGTTTTACCAGGAGATCGAGCGCGCCGGACAATTCGGCATGGTCCGCGCCGTCGTTGCCGGTTCCCATGGGAAGGCGCAACACCGCCATATTGGCGCGTATATGTTCCGGCCCGTGGTACATGGCGGATAACACTTCCAGGCTCGTCCCGTCGCCGCCGGCGGTGATGATCAGGTAAAAAGGCCCGGGGGCCTTGTCCACTTCCCTGACCAGGGCCTCTGCGGTTTTCTTTGCCGACCCCGGCCCGGTGGTACAAACCAGGGCTTTGCCGGAGAACACGCCGAAATCTTTCGCCACCTGTGACGGGACCGCTTCACGGGGAGGATTCGCCTGAGCCTTTTCCCGGTACACTTCCAATACCCGTTGATGCTCCTTCCAGCGGGACCGGATGGTAAAGCCGCCGGCGGTGGGGTTCGCGATAAAAGTCAGGCGCAGCGGGCGGCCTGGCGCGACGCGGGAATGGGCGCAGATTTCAGCCAAAGATCGGGCAAAAAATTCCATATCCATAACGCACTCCTTTCAGAACAAACGTACAGAAATCAAAATGAACCACACGAAATTTTACTTTAACCCTTTTCCTGCTATGTCCGTTGTTAAATTCTTCCCTCTTTCGCCTTCGACCAAGCCCGCCTGCGGTGGGCAGCTCAGGGACATCCCTCTTCTTTCTTAACTTATCTCTTTCCTTCTCCCTGTCCGTGTGTTCCGCGGTTACTATTCTTGTACCAATAAGTCCGGCAGTTTGTATACATCTTCCACTCCGTCAACGAGAACGCCGCCCATGCCGAGTTCCAGGGGAAGGGCGATGTCTATGTCGTAGCGGTCCCCCACGGACACACAGGAAGCGGCCGCCGCGCCGCACTGTTCAGCCGCTTTGAGGAACGGCGCTTTGTGGGGCTTGGAAACGCCACAGGTGTCAAGGCCCACAATAACGCGAAAAAAACCGGCCGCGCCCAGGACGGCGAGTGTCCGCCGGACAATGGACACGGGATTGTTCGTAACTACCGCCAGGGCAAAGCGGGCGGCAAGTTTTGCAAGGGCGGCGCAAAGCAGCGGATCTTCCGCGAGGTAACGCTCCGGTTCGTACAATTCTTCCCGCCAGCGGACACTCTCCTCAATGGAAACGCCGAAGGCCTTGAAAACGTTCCCCAGGCTTGTTTTTTGTCCGTCGCGAGCGGCGGCCCATTCTTCCCGGCAGCGGGCGATTTCCCCGTTCATCTCTTCAAAGGATTTTCTCCTGAGGCGGGCAAGCCGTTCAATGGGAAGATCAATTTGGGTCTGTTGGTATTCGGAGTGGGTGTAAAGGGTAGAGTCCATGTCGAAGAGTACCGCGGCACAGTGTGCGGGAAGCCGGTACACCTTCATTCGGTCTGCTGAAAGGGCAGTTCGTGCTGGGGGCCGGCGCCCTTGGTCTCGGCCAGAAGCCGGTTGATAATCTCCCGGTTGTCCAGGAAGCCCGAAATGGACTGGTTCTGGTGCAGCCGCGAAATAACATGGGCAAAGAGGCTCGATATGTTCACGCTGATGTACCATTCCCGCCTGAGCACTTCTTCCTGGTAAACGGCGTTCGTCCCGATAATGCGGTAAAAAAGCCCGTCTTTATACGCCTTGTCAAAATACGAAACGGCGTCGCCCGAAAACAGGGGCAGGCTGATCGAGCAGATGATCCGCCGCGCGCCGTTTTCCCTGAGTATCTGCATCCCCTTGATCAGAGTCCCGCCCGTCCCCACCATATCGTCCGCCATGAACACGGTCTTGTCCCGCACGTTGCCCAAAAGCCGCAGCTGGGAAATGTTCGTATCCGATGCGTCGCGGGTGATCTTCGAATAATCCCGCTCCTTGTATAGCAGCGCCAGGGGCTTTTTCAGGGCCGAGGCGAAAAATTTGTTCCGGTCCACCGCGCCGGTGTCCGGGGAGACGACGACAAAATCGTCACTGAGGATTCCGTCCAGGCGGGACAGGGTGCGGATAATCTGGTAACTGGCGTGGAGGTTCTCAAGACGCATCCGGTTGAAGGCGTTCATAATGTCCCGCGAATGGATGTCCAGGGTGATAAGGTGGTTTACCCCCAGGCCCTCAAATATTTTCCCTATACGGCTCGCGCTTAAGGCCTCCCTGCCTTTGGCTTTGTGCTGCCTCGCGTAGGGGAAATTGGGCATGACCAGCGTCACCCGCTGCGCCCCGGCGAGCCTGACCGCGTCAATAGTGACAAAAACGGTCATTATATGGTCGTTGATGGAAAGGGTCTTTTTCTCCCCGCCTGAAAAATTGACCGGGTAGTGGTTCTCCACGTCCTGAAAAATGTAGATGTCCTTTCCCCTGATGGATTCCTGAATCTCCGCCTTGATTTCGCCGTTGGCGAACGCGGTAAATTTGACCGGGATTTTGAACCGTGGGACCGGGCACTCCGCCGTTCCCTGGGCGTGGGGGCCTGAAAACACGATTTCGCCGATCACGTTGAGCTGCCGCAGTGCGTCTTCAACGCTGAGGCCGTAGCGCCGGGCAAGCTCCGAGGCCGTCTTTTCCCGGTTACGGCGGTAACGCCGCTTCAGGTGGGTAATCACCTCATCGGCGAACACTTCGCCGCCCGGGCAGGCGATAATGGCGAGGTTCGCCGGGTTGGAATATTTCATCGATTCCTTGTAATACCACGGAATGGGGAAGGTGGTCAAGATTGGGGAAGAGGGGAAGATTATGTACGCTGATTACCGGAAGGATCTGGTATTTTGCTTGTTTGAGCCTGTTCCAAAACTAATTGACTGTGCGCTCACGTTCCCGGCATAGCCGGGAGCACG
>JAITIC010000226.1 GCA_031279635.1 Treponema sp.
GCCAGTTGATCCGGCGGCAGTTTTTGCACCGCGGGGCTAAAGGGCTCAAAGGAAAAGGTTCCCAGGTAGCCCAGGGAGTCAAGCCTCTGTATCAGTTCCTTGTTGCCCATCCGGTCGTTTGGCCCCACAAGGACACGGTTGCCGTCCAGAAACTGTTCCGCCGGAATATCCTCTTCAACGCCGGAAATGTGCGCCAGGCCGGTGTAGGCCAGCTCATACGAAGCGCCCAGGCCGTCCATGCCGAATATGCTCCCGTCGTCCGGGCCTATGTAGTGGTGGAAGCTGTCCAGCAGCGCCCGGTAGCAGCCGTAGCCCGACGCCTTGATCGCGGCGGCCACAACAGGCAGGGACGCCAGGGAGGAAATGCCGAAACCCAGGGCCTCCACATAGCCGCTTATGCCGTGCTTGACAAACAAGGGGCCGTAGTCCCGCAGGGCCTCCACGGTGTCCAGGTACTTCTGACCGGGCGTCCGGGTGTCCGCAGGATTGTTGTTGGGGCACAGCACCAGCGCCGGACATTCGATGGCCGCCGCAAGCTCCAGAAGCTGTTCCAGCTCCGCAAGGCAGGCGGACCGTTTGGAGCCCAGGTTGAATTGCTGCAGGGCATTGATTGTAATGATCCTGACCCCCTCGCCCCGGGCTATGCTCAACGCTTCCGCGGGTTTAAGGCCGTCGATAATGTCGGGCGGGTTTGGTTTCCCCGGCAGATCGTTGCGAAGCTCCACCTGGGAAAGCCCCCGGGCCGCGGTGAACTTTATAAATTCCTCCAAGCCCATGGCGGGCGAGATGATCCGGTTGAGGGCAAAGCGTTTTTTCGTCAACATGGTTCCTATCCCTTCCTTGCGTTCTTTCGCATATCAAGGATGACCGCGCCTACGATGATAAGGCCTTCCAGTATTTTTTGGCTGTAGGGCGAAAACCCGAGCAATGTCATGCCGTTTCGCATAACCGACAGTATCAGTGCGCCGATTAACGCTCCCCCTATGGTGCCGATGCCGCCCGAATGGGAGGTTCCGCCGATGGTGGTGGCGGCGATTGCCGTCAATTCGTAGCCCTCCGCCGCGCCGGGGTGGACGCTGCCCACCCGCCCGGCAAACACGATGGCCGCAATCCCCGCGAGGAGGCCGCAGTACGCGTAGATCATCACCAGGTTTTTCGGCACATTGACGCCGGACACCTCCGCCGCGGTGATATTGCCGCCGATAGCAAAGGTGTTTTTGCCAAACCGTGTTTTGTTGAGCAGAATGTAGCTTATGACAAATATAAAAAGGTAAATCAAAATCGGAATTGGCATAACGCCGAAGGCCCTGCTTCCTATGGAATTCATCGCGGGCGTTAAATTGCTGACCGGCCGGGCGTTGGAATAAATAAGGGCGAAACCCCGGGCTATGGTCTGCATTCCAAGGGTGGCAATAAAAGCCGGGATTTTGGTAAAGGCGATAAGAGAGCCGTTTATCGCGCCGCAGAGGGTTCCCACCAGGAGCCCCGCAAGTATGGGAATGACAAGCGGCAATTCCGGCAGATTTTGGTACAGCTTCATCTGCGCCGGCGCCTGGGCGAGGCTTGCGGCGACAAGTCCGGCAAATGCAAGCACGGAGCCAACCGAAAGATCGATGCCCTTTGATATGATGACAAAGGTCATGCCCAAAGCCATGATGCCCCAAATGGCCGTCTGATTCAGAATGTTGAGCACATTGGAAAAGCGCAGAAAAGCCGGGGACAGCAGGGCAAACACAAGACACATCGCAATCAGAATGAAAAGTATGCCGTACTTCTGGGTAATACGTCTAATGTTAATAGTCATTTTTGACTCCTGTTTGATGTTTTTTATAGTCCTCCACAGTATTGGTGGCGTAGGCCATCAGTTCGTCCTGGGTCAAATCCGGCCTGTTGTCGATTATGCCGGTAACTTTTCCCTGGTGCATGATCATGATGCGGTCGCTCATGCCCATCACTTCCGGCAGTTCGGAAGAAATCATAATAACTGCTTTGCCTTCCCCCGCAAGGGCGGTAATCAGCTTGTGAATCTCCGCTTTGGTAAGAACATCAATGCCCCGGGTCGGCTCGTCAAACAGAAGAATGTCCGGATTGGTCATAAGCCAGCGCGCCACCAGCACCTTCTGCTGATTCCCCCCCGAAAGATTCTGGATAAGCTGTCCAAGCCCCGGCGTTTTTATCTGCACCTTCCGTACGTATTCGTCGCAGGTTGAGCGCATACGCTTTTCGTTCACCAAACCGGCCCTGTTCAAAAACAGGGGCACATTGCCTATGATCATGTTAAGCTGTATGTCCAGCATGGGGAAAATGCCCGAATTGCGGCGGTCCTCGGTAATAAACGCCATGCCGGCCTTTTTTGCGTCATCCACCCTGCGGATATCGGCTTCCCTGCCGTCAACAAGGATCGTGCCGCCGCTTTTCTGCCGCACCCCGAAAATGGTTTCTATTACCTCGCTGCGGCCCGCGCCGATAAGGCCCGCGACGCCGAGTATTTCGCCCCGGCGCACCGTGAACGAAACGTCTTTGAAATATTTTTTATGGGAAAGATTTTTTACCTCAAGTTTAACGTCCCCTATGGGGCACGTTACTTTGGGGAACTGATCCTTTACATCCCGTCCCACCATCATATTGATAAGTTTGTCTACCTTCAACTCCGCCGGCGTTCCGGTCCCGACATACTCCCCGTCGCGGTAGACGCTGATGGTGTCCGCAATTTTGTATACTTCGTCGAGTTTATGGGAAACGTAGATCATGCTGGCGCCCTTTTCCTTGAGCTTCCGCATGATGACAAAAAGCTGTTCAACCTCGCGGTTTGTCAGAGCCGAGGTCGGTTCGTCCATCAGAATCAGCTTTGAGTTATACGAAATAGCCTTGCCGATTTCGCACATCTGCATCTTCGCAACCGTCAATTCCGACATGGGGGTCCTGGGATCGTCCATCATGTAGATATCCTCCAGAACCTTGCTGGTCATCTCCGCCATTTTTTTGTGATCCACAAAACCGAGCTTTGTTTTTGGCTCGCGGCCCAGCCAGAGATTTTCCATGATGGGCCGGTGCAGCACAGGATTAAGCTCCTGGTAGATCATGGAGATGCCCATAGCGAGGGCGTCCGCCGGGGAGTAGCGGCCCAGCTCTTTCCCGTCAAAAATGATCTGCCCGCTTGTGGGGGCGTGCAGGCCGATAATACACTTCATCAGCGTTGATTTGCCCGCGCCGTTCTCGCCCATAATCGCGTGAATTTCCCCGCGGCGCACTTTCAGATCAACCCCGCGCAGGGCTTTGACGCCCGGAAAGGTTTTAACAATATTTTTCATCTCAAGGATATATTCGCTGTCCGCCATACACCCGCCTCTGTGGTTTTACTGTAAAAAAAACGGCGGCAGAGCTTCCGGCTTGTGCCGCCGTTTCAAAATGGAACCCTGCTTACAGGTAGTCGTCCGCGTTTTCTTTGGTGATTATCTCGAAGGGCACCCACTTGATGGGCTCCAT
>JAITIC010000239.1 GCA_031279635.1 Treponema sp.
CGGGAGCAGGCCGGACGCCTGGGCCTTTTCCTTACCGGCGGGAGCGACTTCCACGGCCTGTACTCGGAAAAGCCGCTGCCCATCGGCGCCATCCGGGTGGAAGTGCCGGACGCTTTAACATACCCAGTCATTGCGCGTCATTGATTCCAAGGGCAGCGGAAGCCGCAATCGCCTTTTCCTCACGTTGGCCGGCTGGGTATTAGACCACAAGGCATAATAAAAGCGGCCTGTGGAGGCCGCTTTTGGGGAGTGAAGGATTCGAACCTACGAAGGCTGAGCCAACAGATTTACAGTCTGCCCCCTTTGACCGCTCGGGAAACTCCCCCAGTGTAACTCAACAAGCCGTCTCCCGGAATCGAACCGGAGACCTCATGATTACAAGTCAAGTGCTCTACCAGCTGAGCTAAGACGGCCATACGCAAACTATAGGACAGGGAGGATGTTTTAGTCAAGACTTCAGCCGGCTTATATGCGGCTTATATTTGGAAACCGAGACAAAACAAGGGGCGGATATAGGCGGATTGTGGTTTTTCGGCGGAAAAGATATGTATAAATTCGGAACCAAATTCAATAAAAAACGGCTCGCGAAAGAACCATGTGAACGACAGGGAACCGGACACCATAGGCAGCAATGACGCGCTTCCAACCGATAACAGATCATTGTATGTTTTTATTTGCAGATTCAAATAATAGGCAAGCCCGCCGCCGGCACGCACATTAAGCGCGGCTTTTTGCCGCAGTATCCGTTTTTGATACAACAGGTTGATTTGGGCGTTAAACAAATGACCCGTCATAAGAACCGTGCCCTCGCCATAAAAATAATGCCAGAATACCTGCGATTCAATTCCGAACACGCCATAACTTTTGTTTTTACTGTTTATTCCCAAACGAAGCGAAGCTCCTGCCGGAAATACATCCTGCCCCATGTACTCGTTGAGTATCCCATAAGAAGGGAGCAACGGGTTGTACGCTTCGGCAAACGATATGTCAACGGGTCTTATCTTTTTGGGTGAGCTTATAACCCGCAAATTACGCCAGTAACCGGCTATACCGCCCGGATTCTTTATAACTATATCGTAGAAGCCTTCTTTAAGCGGTAAATCGTTCAGCCTTAGTTTCGCGTCCTCTCCGTCTTCACTTGGGATGTAACTGTTCTTGCCAAACGGCAGAGGCTCACTACTGCCCGCAAATGTAAGAAAAACTTCCGCGTCCGGAACAAGGTTGCGGCCCTTAACACTTAGCGCCTCACCTGAAGATCCGCCGTATACCGTTATTACGGACGGGTCCACCGAGACAATTTCCGGTTGAAACGCGGGAATAACGGTAAGCCGCGCCCATTCCGGAACTGGCCGCATCCTCCCCAACAAGTCATAAACGATGACACGGTAACGGTATTCGCCAGGTGTCAGCGACAATTCCACGTTTGTTTCAACGGTATCCAGCGAGAATATCTCGGTAAAACCGTTTGCGCCCGGAACATCGTCCCTCTTTTCGATGTGGAGTTCATACTTTAGAACATCTTTTCCGGCCTCCCAGTTTATAAGTTGAACTATCTCTGATTTCTCGAAATACTGTATGTCAGGGTTAGCATGGGCCAACCCTGACGCAATAAGCAGGAAACAAAGAAAAAAACTATACCGGTGTAATATATTCAACAAAACACGGCCCCGATTCAATATCGGCGGATAAACGTGTAGCGTTGAGCCGCTTGCTCAGAAGGCAGGCGGCTTGTCAAAACCTTCTATGAAGCGGGTAAAGAAGTGGATCATCCTGCCGTAGTTGGCGATGGTAACCGATTCGTTGGTGTTGTGGGCCGTATCCTTCTCCTCGTTGGTAACCAGCATCGGCGTGAAACGGTAGACGTGATCGCAGACCTTGTAGTACTTGCGGGCGTCCGTGCCGCCCATCACGAGGTAGGGGGAGGAGATGACGCCGGGGAATACCTCGTCTATGAGGGCGGTAAGCCGCCGGTAGACCGTTCCATCGGCGGGAGATACCTGGGAAGCTTCTTCCGCGGTGAGGATGCCGACCGACAGCGGTAGCTTCAGCCTTTCGGCGATTTTTTTGAAGTAGGCGGACACGCTTTCCACAGAGTCGCCGTGGAGGAGACGCACGTTGATCAGTACCTGGGCCTTCTGTGGCAGCACGTTGGGGGCGCTGCCGGCCCTGGCCATGGTGGCGGCAAAGGTGGTACGCACCATCGCGTTCGTGATGTAGCTGGCGGAAAGTATCTTCAGTATGAGCGGCTTGAAGATACCGATATTCGCTACGGCCATGCGTACCACAAAACCCATTTCCCCGGCGATGCTGCGGAGCATCCTGAGAACGGGCGCGGTAAGCCGTGTTGGGAGGGGATTCGCTTCTATGGCGGCGCATAGGCGCGCGGCATTCCCGACAGCAGTGTGCGCGGGCGGCATAGAACTGTGCCCGCCTTCCCCCTCCAGCGTTAGTTCGTAGTTGGCGTGACCCTTCTCCGCAACCCCGATCAGTGCGAGCGGAGAGGCCACGCCTTTTAGGATGCCGGACACGGCGAAACCGCCCTCGTCCAGTACGCCTTCAAAGCGGATTCCCCGTTCCGCGAAATAGCCCGCCACCTTGTACGCGCCATTGAAACCGCCGGTCTCCTCATCCTGGCCGTAGACAAAGTAGAAGTCACGTTTGGGGACGAAGCCACGGCGCATCAGGGTCTCCGCCGCCTCGATATGGGCCGTGATCTGGCTCTTGATGTCCAGCGTTCCCCGGCCCCAGATACGCCCCTCCGCAACCGCGCCGGAGAAGGGCGGGTACTTCCAGCCGGCCTCGGTTCCCGACTCGACGGGAACCACATCGTAGTGGGCGGTGAGCATGACGGGCAGTAGAGAGGCATCTTCACCCTTCCAGCGGTACACCAGCGCGTAGCCGTTGACACGCTGGAGGACGGCGATGCTGTGGAAGAGCGGGTATGCCTCCGCGAGGAAGGCGATGAAGCCGTCAAAGGGTGCAAAGTCGGTTTCCGCATAGTTCTGGGCGCAGATTGAGGGAAAGCTGATCGCCTTCGAGAGGCGTTCAAGGACTTCGCCAGGAATCTCCCCCGGATCGTAGGGCGCGGCGTCCGGGCTGCCGCGGGGAGGGCGAAACAGAAAGGTCTGGATCAACACCGCCGCCGCGAGGCAGCAGAGCAGGGAAATGGCTATCAGTAAAAAGAGCATAAAACTCCTCCTTGAATGGTTTCCGGTTAATGTCCGGTTTAATTTGGCGTCTGCCCGCCGTCTTCCGGAAGTATCACCTTGATTCTACCTTTTTTATAAAGGGCTTTGGTAAAAAAGTAAATTACCGGCAGCGTACCGATGATCACAAACCCCTGCAACTGGGTCATATAGTCGAAATTCTTCACCACGAGATTGTCTACCAGGGTCAGCGCGGCGACAAGAATCGCCGGGAGGATCGCGCCTTTAAGCCGTCCCGGCGCCCTGATCCCGCCGCCGATATTATTTCCCAGTACGGCAAGGGACAAGGCCCCGAACAGGGCGGGCAGGATATTCGCCGACGCGGTCTGCACCGCCGGAAGGGTGAGTACCGGCTGCAGGGGAATAAGCAGTATCACCCCGGCAGT
>JAITIC010000110.1 GCA_031279635.1 Treponema sp.
GCCGCGCAGGTCATGCCGCCGATGGATAATGTCTGGTTCTGCATTTCTTTCTATGCTCCTTATAGTTCCTCATAAATTTATCTGCAATACTTCCCGATGTACTCGTTCATTACCCTGACAAGCCACGCTTCCATGGCTTTGTCGTAACGCAGCGCCCCGCTCTTGATTTCTTTGGCGCCGAGGAAATGACCGATGCCGGAGTACAGGGCCATAAAATAATGGTCGATTCCGTAGACGTTGAACACGCTGTTCAAGGCCGCGGAATTCGCGTAGGGCACCACCGCGTCTGCGGCATCATGGACCATAATGGTTGGGGGACTGTTGGGAGTAACAAAGCACAGGGGGGAAATTGCCGCCAGCATTTCCCGGCCGGATTCACTGTACCCTTCGCCGGTAACGTCGCCGTCTACAATTTGATAGCCGCTTGTTTTTTCGGCCAATTGATAAAAGAATTTTTCCAACCCCAGTCTCTTGAAGTTGTAGAGAAAAGCAATGTCGCCCAGGTCAGCCGGGCCGGCCATGTCCACACAGAACGCCACCGGTATCGGGCTGTTCCCGTGCTGTTTATAGGCGTAGAGCATCGCAAGGTGCGCGCCGGAAGAATGACCCATGATGATTAGCTTTCCGGGCCCGGTGTTGTTCTGCAGGCAGAATTCCCGTATAAAGGCAACGGCGGCGGCCACATCGTCCTCCAGATCCTTGATGTGGACGGTTTCGTCAATGTAGCGGTGGCTCATGGACGCGACCACGAATCTGTTCCTGAACCCGTCCAGAAAAACCGGAACATTTTCCTTGCCGCCGTACATCCATACCCCGCCATGGATAAAGAGGATGACGCCTTCGGACACCGCCGCGTTGGGGATTGAAATGTCAACCAGATTCCGCTCATGGGAACCGTAGCTCAGGTCCTTCCGCAGCGTATACCGGAGATCCTCCGCGGTCTTCCCGGTCGAAACGCAGCCGGCCGCAGCGAACAAACAAAGCAACACAAGTAACACAAACAAAAATTTACGCATAATTACCCTCTGGTAACAAAGTGAATAAATCAGTGCTTCCTTAGCGGTTGGGACAGCTTCTTACCCCCCGGATAAAATTGCACAAGCCGTAAATGCTTAATAGCTTAATAATAGAACGAATTGGCATTTTTCTCCAGGAACTTGTTTCAAAATTATAGACAGACACCATTTGTTCCCTACCCGCGTCTCCAGCGGGCAAAAATAGCCTTCGCCTGTGTAAGGAATTGTCTTGAAATCGTAATGGTTGTATCCGTTACCGTTTTGTTTTGCGGGAAAATCGGCACGGGGTTACAGCCGCCGCTTCCCACTTCCACCTGGCTCATGCGGAACCGGTTGCCGCAGTTCTGGCATACCAGTACCGTACCCTGCTGTTTGTAAAAGCCCCGGCCCGAACCGTAACAGACCTGGCAGGTGTTGAAGGCTGTGCGTATCGTTCCGTCAGGGGCCCTTACCGCCAGTACTTCAAGCCGGGTTCCCTCAATATCCACCGGATAGAAGATCGCGTTTTCCGTTAGCTCGGAAATCCGGATAACCAAATCGCGGTCGGCAATAGCGGGCTTTACCACGTTAAGCTGTCCGCTCCGGGCAAAGACCGGCGCTCCGGCCAACAGCAGTACCGCTGTTGCGATAACGGCAACCTTCCATTTTCTGTTCATTTGTACGCTCCTTTAAAAATATGTACAACGCCGACGGCACTTATACTTCAATGTCCCGGTTTCCCCTGGGGCCGCAGCAGTCGGGAAGTTTTCCCCGGGGCGGCTTGAGGTGCTTTTTGGCGAACAGCAAAATCCCCGCCAAAAACAGGACTACCAAAACAACGGCGATCAGGTTTTCCATTTTTTCCGCAAAAGCATGACAATCACAATCGCAACAGCCGGAACGATACAGTGCCAGCGGCCGCGCCACAGGCTTGCCAAAAAATCCATCGTTAAGCTCCTTACGCCCCGGCTCGGCCGCAGCACCCGCCCAGGGCGGCTGCCCCTTCAAAATAAGCGTCCGGGTAAATCTGTGTCTCAAAATCGGAAACTTCCGTCTTTATAGCCTCGATGCCCGCATCGTCTACATCGTTTAAGTCGTCCACCACTTTTACATAACCGTAAAACACATTGTCGCCGGTGGAGAAATCAAAGGTCTCGCCGGGCATTAACTGAATAATGTTATCCCCCTGGTCTATGTCAAGCCGGGTGTAATAGGCGGGAAAAACAAGGCGGCTGTTTCCGGAGTCGAGGGAATCGTTGTTAAAATTTAACAGGGCCGGCATATTCCGCTGTAACACGACAACCGCGGGTTCTATGCCGTCATCACGGAGATTGACGGTAACGGTCTGATAAGGGAAGCCGTAGGCTTCCGCGCTTTGAATTTCGGCCAGGGTAATAGTGTCCGCGGGTATGGTAACTCCCGCCGGCGTCGGATCAAGGTTCGGCCCGCCGGTTTCGGCCGCACTCTGCCCTTCTTCGATTACGGTAATGGAACTGCGGATCATGCCCATCCAGCATGAGTAGGAAAATTTGCCGGTTTTTTCCGGCATAAATTCAATTACGTTTTCGCCGGGGGTAAAGCGGTGTTCGATTTTGTATTCCCGGATTATCATGCGGTTGTTACAGCCGTTAATGCTGCCCTG
>JAITIC010000121.1 GCA_031279635.1 Treponema sp.
CCTTCCCGCTTCCACCGGGCCGTACCCTCAAGGAGCCAGTTCAGTATCCCGCTTGCCTCCTCCCGCAGTTTCAATTCAAGGTGTTTGTCCTGCTTCTCCTCCGGTATCCGGGTAGTAAAAGGTATCAGCTTGATACGCCGCCAAATTCCGTGGTCGGTTCCTTTTATAACCGGCTTATGGTTAGTCGCCATGAATATCTTGAAAGTCGGGGTAAAGTTGAAAAACTCCCCGTAGAGGAACCGGGCCGTCATAGCGTCATTCCCGGTTATCTTTTTGATAAGCGGTTCGCTTAACCGCCGCCCCTGTTCCGCCTCCGTGGTGGTAACAAACCTTGTCCCCCGGAGCCGCGCAATGTCGTTGGTGTTCTGGTCGCCGTTCTTCCTCATAAAGGTTTCCGTAGGCGTGGCTATGGCGTAATCCCCCAACAAATACATAATCGTATTCAGAAACGTACTCTTGCCGTTGGCCCCGGAACCGAACAGGATAAACATGGTTTGTTCCGAAGTGTCCCCGGTCAAGGCCCACCCCGCCGCCGCCTGCACAAAGCCAATCACATCGGCCTTAAAGTCCATAATCTCCCGGATAAACTGTTTCCACAAAGGGCAGTCCGCTTGCGGGTCATACTCCACGTTGGCAATCTTGGTAATCATGTCCTCCTGCCTATGCTCCCGGAATTCCCCGGTGGTAACGTCAATCGTGCCGTTCTTTACACTCAGGAGCCAGGGGTTCCGGTCAAGGCCATCACTGGTAATATTCAAAGCCTCAATCACGCTTGCCGCCTCCACAAAGGCTTTCCGCCTTCTCATGCTTTCGCTTAACTTGGCGTAGTTCTCAATCTCTATCCGTTCCCGCCAGTCGTCGGTTTTCAAAACCTCGTCATAGATATTGCGGACAGTCGCAAGCCCCCTTCCGTGGATCAAGGCCCCTTCGTCCGTTACCCAATGAGTGCCGTTCCAGACCACCCATTTTTTCCATGCGGCGTTGTAGCGAATATCCTTGCCGTGTTCCCTGAACAGCCGTTGCGCGTTGGTTGCGTCGGTAAACTGGATATTCCCCTTTTTCAGTTCGCTGATACGCAGATAGATACTTTCATCCCCTATTGGTTCCACCATCATACCCCCCTGTCTTTAACACTTCGGCGTACATCGTAAAACGGAACGCCAGCAAATCAAACGCGATTTCTTTGGTATATCCGGGAAGTTCCCGGCAGCACCGCAGATACATTTCATACAGCAAGGTCAGCGACCCCGGCTTCATCAAATATTCCTTGTTCCTGAAGAAGGCGACCGCCCGGTACTGGTCATCGGGAATTTCCTGTTTGCGTATCCTGTACCACATCAACAAATCATCTGCCCACTCAATTTCATGGGCGGCGAATTCTTCGAGTATCTGCTGCTGCTTGCGGATATTGTCTTTGTACCGTTCCTCCGGCGTTCTCCTTTTAGCCATTACCCAAAACCTTCCTTCCACACATAGACCTTCGCCGATTCCCCGGCGGCGGTACGCCCGTCCTCAAAAGTGATAAAGGCCCAAAACACCCACCACCCGGCCATGTCCAGTTCCCCCTCGATACACTCATGGAAGATGACCCCCTTTGCCGCATCGGAAACCCCGGCGCCAAATTCCCCTGTAACGCCGTCAGGCTTCCGGTACTTGATGACGGCGGAGACAATGCCCTCCAAATCGGTAAAGGTTTTGAGGATTATCCTCAACGCCGATTGCCCCTTAAATATCCTGCCCATGTTTGACCTCCCGCCTAATGCAATGTACTGTCAAGGGTTATCTCCCGGCACACCGGAGACTTTAAGACAAGCTCCTCCCTGGACTTCAAAAACCGCCCGATGATATAATCCCGGATATACGCCCCGGTTATAAGACGCAGGAAGATAAACAAATGCCGCAGGGGAACCGCCGTCATATCCGCATAATCAATTACCCCCCGTTTGTATTCGGCGGTATGTTTCGTTTCCGCGATATTTCCCGCCTCGACAAACAGACCCCGCAGATAATCCGCCGTGTGCCCCGTTTCGTCCCCTATGGTTTCCGTATCCTGAATTGTCCTCATGCGGGTAATAAAGCTGCCGGCGCTGTCCCCGCTTCCCCCAAGGCCGGACAGGGTACGGAAGAATGCAACCATGCCGCCCATGCCGGAACCGATACCGGCGCTGTCCCTAACGGAACGGCCAAACCCGGATGCGGCTTTCATGCCGTATAACCCCGCCACCGCCTCAGCAAGTTTTAACACCAAATTCCGGACAGCCCCGGTATGGGCCGTGCTTCCCGCCGTTTCCTCAAACCGTTTTACATACCCCGCCTTTTCCAATACCGCCGCCCCCGCATTGCCGGTATGCGCTATGTACCGCTTTGCGTCCTGCTTCCTGCTTATCGCCGTTCCCGGTTTGCCAATGTCCGCAAGAGACCGCTTCGCCTGGGTAATCCGTTTTGTGCCGCTGTTCACCCCCGCCGTTTGCGCCGGGTTCCGCAGGAGGGACAAAAAACGCCGGGCCGTATCGTTTACCCCCGCCTGTTGTATCAGTTTCCGTATCAGCGTGGGAGACCCTTTCACCGTCATGGTATTTTTTACGGTTTGTACAAGGCCCCGGTAAAAACCCTCAAAGCGTTTGAGCGCCGTTGTCCCCTTTACCGTTTGCGCCGCCCTCCGTATGTACAGCCCGAGCAGTTTCCGGCTGTCGGCGAGTTTTACCCCCTGGGTCAAAGTCCGGGTGTAGTTTTGCGCCGAGGTGTAGGTAAAGTACATCGAGAGCTTAAAATCTTCATAATAGTTTGCGCTGTACAAAGGGTATTCATTGGGGATTGCCGTTTCCACATCATAATCCCACCACCAGTCCGTATAACACCGCGCCCCGTAGTCAAACCGGGGGAACCAGTAAAAATCAACAAAAACGCCGAACCAGATATAATTCCCGCTTGCGATACTCCCGTTGCTCAAAAAGGCCGCGCTTCTCCATCCCTTCGTTTTGCCACTTGTTACCCGCAAATCCAACCATCCTTCCTGTGCCGATTTTCTTACTCGCGGCGTGTTTCCACTGTCGGAATAAAGAACCGGGCGGCCCCCGGCTTCGGGCTCATCATCATTGGTATAAACGTATGCGGTGCAGGTTCCGTTGATGGTTTCGGGGACAAGAAAACGGTTGACCGGAATGGAACCTTCAAACATGAGGGGAACCAGAGGTTCGCCAGGATCGTGATTATCCCAAAGGTATTGGCTCCCCACGGTAGTAGTCCCGATAGTAGGATCAACAATAACCGGGTACTTCGCTCCGCTTAACCAGTTTTCCGGTATGGTTATGCGCAATTCGTTGCCAATGACGGACAAATCCCCAAAAACTTTTCTCCCCCTTGCGTCAATTATCAAGGGCCTGTGGATATGGCAGAGCTTCCCGGTTCCTTCCCCTACCAGGGTTTCTTTCTTGTAAACAGCGTAGCTCCCTTTCAAAAAAGGGTCTTTTATAAAATCCGGCTGCCTGAAAAAGTCAAACCGTTCCGCCCCTTCCATGCGGAGGGTAACAACGTTACTTTCCGGTTCCCTTTCAAGAATACAGTCGTATTCAAACGCCGTATCCCTAAGAATGGTAAAGCGGTGGGAACGCTTGCGGCCCCGGTACATAAGCCGCCGTTTATCCCCCCGCAGGGTAAACCCTTCATCATCAGGAGGAAGGAAGCGGAGGCCCGCCCCGGCCCACCGTGAAAGCCCCCACGCCGGAGCCGTTTTCCCAAGCGTTACCATACAAGGGAAATCCCCCGCCGATTGCAGAAACCGCGTCCCCGCTTTCATTCCACCCTCCACACTTTTCACTGTCCGAGAATGGTAATTTCCCACAATATCTGCAAAGTATCGCTGGATGTTACATTCACCGAAGGGCTAATCTGCGCGTAGGCAAGACAATTAGCCGAACCCGAATTCCCGTTGAGCAGACACGCCTCATTGATACCGTTGGCGCTCAATGCCCCCGCTATAAACGTGGCCCGGTAGGTAAGGGTCGTATCCCCGGTATTCCCCCATGCCGCTTTCAACGCCGGAAACCCGCTGTCCAGCAGCCTCATGCTTCCGGTAGCCGTATTACACCGGGTATTGGTTTTCGTGCTGTTCCCCGTCCAGCCCGTCCCCACCTGGATATACCCGGAGGAACTGGAGACCTTCGTTTTCGTGGGGGAAACCAGTAAGGCATCGGCAATCAAAGCGTCCCCTTCTCTGGTAACAATGTTGTGATACCGCTGTTCCATAAGCCGCCCCGGAATGTGGAGCAGACGGCGGAACCAACCCGGCGCACGGCGTTTCACATTGCCGTCCCTGTCCAGAACCCGAACAGTAACCAAGCCTTTAACCCGCAATCTCTCTTTCATCATCTAACCCCCTGTAATATCGCTATGCCCCCGGCCCCAACCGCCAGACCGCCAAAGAAACAAATCACCCCGGTAACAACCGCCGTCTTTATCCGGCTTTGCCGTAAGCGGCTGTTTTCACTGTGTAACCGCTGGGCCTCCGCCACAGCCGC
>JAITIC010000151.1 GCA_031279635.1 Treponema sp.
CCATAATGTAGACACATTATGGACAGACTTCCTTAAAAAACGCATTTTCGCAGCCGTTAGGCGAGAAAATGCAATGTCTGTCCGCAAAGTAACCGACTTTGTGGACAGACACTAAATATTCGGTTTCATGGGCAATAAACGTTGCCCTGGTGAATTTTTCCATAATAAATATGGTCCCAGTGCATATGGGTAAAAACCACTATATCAATGTCTTTGCACCTGTAACCGCATTCGGAAAGCTGCTCAACAATCGAATGGCCTTCCGGCTGCCGCGAACCGGGATGATGAAATTTACTGGCCCGCTCAGACCACGCCATTCCGGAATCTATAAGTAAAAGACTGTCTCCGCCTTCAATGAGAAAGGTAAAAACAGGCATTTCAATACGTTCATCACCCACTCCTTTTAAGTAGGGTACTGTTGAATGATGGTATAGGTATTGTTTGGGTATAGTGGTAACAAAACCGGTATTTAAAGGCCTAATAGTAAGATTCTTCATGATAAATCCCCTTGTTTTGAAAATTTGGAAGGATATACTTTTTTTCAATTGTATCCAGTATCCAAAATCCCTTATGGCATATTCCGCCGGATTTGACAGGAACGGCGTATAGATATACACTGATACCATGAATAACATCGTTAAAAACCCGTTGGCCGCCGGATTCGGCGTTGTATTGTTTTTTTGCGTTATGGGAACGGCCTCTGCGGCGCCCGGAGACACCGCTTTGGGCAACGGCCTCTTCGCCCGGATCAGTACCAATCGGGGCGATATTGTGCTGCGCCTGGAATTCGAGAAAACGCCCCTGACGGTCTGCAATTTTGTGGCCCTTGCCGAGGGCAAGATGAGCGTTGCCAGGGGCAAGCCCTTCTACGACGGGCTTATTTTTCACCGGGTTATCCCGAATTTTATGATTCAGGGCGGCGACCCCCAGGGAAGCGGCAGGGGCGGTCCCGGCTACCGTTTTCCCGACGAATTTGATCCCAGCCTGAAGCATGACGGGCCGGGGGTACTTTCCATGGCAAACGCGGGACCGGGAACCAACGGCAGCCAGTTTTTTATTACCCACACCGCGACCCCGCATCTGGACAACAAGCATACGGTGTTCGGCAGGGTGATGGAAGGCCAGCAGACCGTAAACGCCATAAGGCAGGGCGACCGGATCATCAAGATTACCATTATCCGTAACGGTCCGGAGGCAAACGCATTCAAGGCGGATCAGACCGCCTTTGACGATCTGGTCAGAAAAGCCGCCGCCCGGAGCAGGCTTCAGCGAAACGCGGATATTGCAAGCATAAACGCCCGGTATCCGGACGCGCTTCAAACGGCTTCGGGAATACGCTACATCATTCAGAAAGAGGGAAGAGGCCCGAAACCCTCGGCGGGCGAAACCGTCAGGGTGAACTACAAGGGTTCGCTTCTTTCGGGCAGGGTTTTTGACAGTTCAGACATTCTCGGCCGGCCTCTGGAATTCCGGGCGGGAACCGGCGAAGTAATCCCCGGCTGGGACGAACCGATCATGGATATGAAAACAGGTGAAAAACGGCTGGCCATCATCCCGCCGGAACTGGCCTACGGCGATCAGGAAATAGGCAACGGCGTAATTCCCGCGAACAGCTTTTTGATTTTTGAGATGGAATTACTCGGCATCCGGTAGCAGGCTGATTGGACTAAACACACTGATATGGGTGATTACAGAAATAAAAACCTAATCACGGACAGCGCGGACAGAATGGACAAACTGGTATTAAACCAGCATGAATAAAGATATACCAATAACAAAAAAGGCGCGGATAATCCGCCTCGCTTCCATAACGGCGCTCGCGGGCAACACGGTTCTTTCCGCGCTAAAAATCGTTCTGGGGCTTCGCGGCGGAAGCCTCGCCGTACTGGGAGACGGCATAGACTCCGCCGTAGATGTACTCATTGCCCTTATGTCCCTGATCGTCGCGGGTATAATTTCCCGGCCCGCCGATGAAGACCACCCCTGGGGGCACGGGCGCGCGGAAACTGTGGCAACGGCTCTCTTGGCCTGTACGCTTTTTTTTGCGGGAGGGCAGCTCATCCTCAGCTCTGTCGAAAAACTTATCCTCCGATCAGAAACGGTTATTCCTTCCGCGGCGGCACTTGCCGCCACCCTTATTTCCATCGCGGGAAAACTTTTGCTGGTATGGTCACAATATGTATTCGGCAAAAAAGCCAATTCCGCCATGCTCAAGGCAAACGCGAAGAACATGGCCGCCGACGTTGTAATTTCCTGTACGGTACTGGCGGGGCTTTTACTTTCACGTGTATTCAAAACCGGCGTAATCGATCTCGTTGCGGCCATTCTTGTAGGTCTCTGGGTAATACGTGAAGCGGTGGAAATTTTTCTGGAAGTAAACGCTGAATTGATGGACTCTTCCGGAAAAGAATACTATCGCATAGTATTTGAGGCGGTACGATCTGTGGAAGGCGCGGGAAACCCGCACAGAACCAGAATGCGGCGTATCGCGGGACTCTGGGACATAGACATTGATATAGAAGTAAACAGTGAATTAAAATTGCGCGACGCCCACCTTATTGCAAACCGCGTGGAAAAAGCGATTAAAGAACGCATAGAAGGGGTTTACGACATCATGGTCCACGTAGAGCCGGAAGGCGATCCTGCGAATTTCCGCGACGAAGGTTTCGGACTAAGCGAAAAAAATACGAACGGCAAACTCAAATGAACATCCCGTTTGGGTTTCATTCTTCCCCAAAGACCACCGCGGTAAAAGTGTAGAGGGCCGCATCCGGGGCCCCGTATGAACCGGCGGGAAGGCCCGCCTTGACGCAGATATAGTCGAGGTATTGATCCAGATCCCAGCCTTGCTCCACCGGCACCTGCGGCAGCAGCACTCCCGCCCGGCCGCCCCGTATCAGGTACAGCCCGTGGATGCCGACCCGCACCTGCCGCGGGTCAGGGCAGGCGGACATCGGCGACAGGGCGGAAATCTCGATGCCGCACTGCTCCGCCTCCCCGCGCCTGAGCGGCGGGAACCGGGGATCGCCGAAAGCCGCTTCCCTTGCCATGACACGGACTGTTTCCCGCAGGGGCAGGCTCGCCGTCATCCTGCCGATGCAGCCCCGCAGGCTGCGCTTTCCCCCGGCCTCCGTTTTGTGCAAAGTTACAAACGCGCCGCAGGGCGCCTCCAGCGCCGGGTGTTTCCCCGCTCCGGCCTCCTGATATTGCCCCTCGCGGCCTTCCAGCCGGGAAACAATGCTCTCACGCGCGTCGGCCAGTAAAATCCGCCGCTCTTCCTCACTGATGGTAAAGTTCATCAAAATCCTTCTTTCGTATCATGTTCCGCTGGATCTTGCCGCTGATCGTTTTGGGAAGATCCGGCACAAAGTCCACAATCCGGGGGTACTTGTAAGGGGCGGTGACGCGCTTGACGTGGTTTTGCAGTTCCCGCTTCAGTTCTTCCGAGGCGGTAAAGCCCCGGGCAAGCACGACGGAGGCCTTTACCACCTGGCCCCGCATGGGATCGGGCACGGCGGTAACCGCACATTCCAGTACCGAGGGATGTTCCATGAGGGCGCTTTCAACCTCGAAGGGGCCGATGCGGTAACCCGAACATTTGATCACGTCGTCGTTACGGCCCACAAACCAGAAATAGCCCTCGTCGTCGCGCCAAGCCATGTCCCCGGTTTGGTAAGTCCCCCCGTTCCAGCAGTCTCCGGTGATTTCCTCGTCCTTCCAGTAACCGCGGAACAGGCCGGGAAAATCCGAGGGGCCGGTTACCGGCGCGGACGCGCCCTCCGCCGTCTTGTCCGCCGCGGCAAGTTCGTACATGTTTTTGCCGGCGCGGGTAATGCTCATGTTGCCTACAATGCCGTCATCGCATATATCGCCGTTCTCATCCAACAGCGTAAGGCCGAACAGCGGCGCGGGCTTGCCCATGGAGCCGGGCTTTACCGGCAGCCATTTGAACACAGCCGCCATTACCGAAGTCTCCGACTGGCCGAAACCTTCGCGGATTTCAAGGCCGGTGAGTTCTTTCAGTTTATGGTACACCTCCGGGCTTAGCGGCTCGCCCGCCACCGAAGTGTGGCGGATAAAGCTAAAGTCATAGCCTGAAAGGTCCTCCTTAATAAGGTAGCGGAAAATCGTGGCGGGCGCGCAGAAAGTGGCCGGCCGCAGCCGCTGTATGGCCTCAAGCATCTCCAGGGGGATGAACTTTTCCGTGTCGTACACGCCGACGGCCGCGCCGCAGATCCACTGGCCGTATATCTTGCCCCAGGCGAATTTTGCCCAGCCCGAATCGGTCTGCGTCAGGTGTACCGCGCCGTCTTCCACGCAGTGCCAGTATTTGGCGGTAACAATGTGCCCCAGCGGGAGGCTGTGGTTGTGGAGCACCATCTTGGGCATGCCGGTCGTGCCGGAAGAAAAATAGATCAGCATGGGATCGCGGGTTTCGGTGGCGATCCGCTGGAATTGCCTCTCCGCTTTCGCGATGGCGGCGCGCATATCAATGTAAGCGAGAGGGACACTCTCCCCCACTATGGCGACGTGTTTCAGCCCGGCGCAACGGGGAGCGGCCGCCGCGATATTCTGCAATAAGTCGGTATCGTCGCAGGCGACGAGCATTTTTACCTCGGCGATATTGCAGCGGTACTCAAGGTCCTTGGCGGTAAGCTGGTACGTACCGGGAATGCAGACCGCGCCGATCTTCATCAGGGCGCACATGAGGACCCACACTTCAGGACGTTGTTTCAGGATGAGCATAACCACGTCGCCTTTTTTCACGCCCAGATCAAGCAGCGCGTTCGCCGCCTGGCCGGAAAGACGTTTAATGTCGGCAAAGGTGAAGCTCAACATAAGGCCGGAGTCATCGGTATAGAGCAGGGCGGTTTTTTCCGGCTGCAGGGCGGCCCATTCGTCAACGACATCATAGGCAAAGTTAAAATTGTCCGGAACCTCGCAGCGGTAATTGGCGTAAAAATCCTCATAGCTGTCAAACTCGATCCGGGGGCAGTAGCGGGACACAATTTCGTTCATGCGCTCATTCCTGTATGATGGTGATAAATTGCGCGGGGCCGTCCACCGCGCTTTGGCCGTGGGGCAGATGGGCGTCAAAATAAATCGAATCCCCTTGGGAAAGGACATACTCGGCTTTCCCGATAGTAACCCTCACGCGGCCCTCAAGTATGTAGTTGAACTCCTGCCCCGAATGGGACACCTGCGCCGCCGGCGGCCTTGAAGAATCGAGAAACACCAGCAACGGCTCCATGGTCCGTCCCTTGAAGTTATAGGCCAGGCTGGAAAATTCATAGCCGGGGTAACGCTCCACCTGCACCCCTTTTCCCTTCCGGCACACCGCGGCGTTGACCATCTTTGCCTCTTCGCCGGTGATAAGCACCGTCGCGTCCGTCCCCAGCCGGTTCGCGATGCGGTACAGCGCGCTGATGGGAATATCCAGGTCGCCGCTTTCGTATTTCGCGTAAGTTTCAAGGGGAATGCCCGCGTCCCCGGCTATATCCATGGCGCTGATTTCCAATATTTCCCGCAGTTCTTTTATACGCCCCGGTATTCGGGAGGGATTTTCGTCCATAAAAGCTCCTCGGCTTACTATAGCAAATTTATCGAAGCAGCGCTATTAGTGGCGGCAATTCCAACTTGGGGTATTATAGCGGCTTTCCCAAAACTTCAGTTTCGGGACCGGCTCTCTATTCACCGCACAACGATTCTTTCCAGAACCATGTAGAGCGCCGTGCCGCCGAAAATGCTGATCAGCGGATTCCGCTTCCACAGATGTACCAGGGCGGTAAAGCAGGCCGCCGAAAGTACCGGAATTGCTTCCCGCAGATTCCCCTTGAGCGGTCCGGCCAGGGAGTTAAAGGCCAGCACGGTCATCGCCGCCGGGGGCACGATTTTTTCCACAAAGTTGAGAAAGGCCGCCCGGCGGCTCCCGGCCCCTTCCGCCGGCGGCTCCCGGAAGAACAGAAAAGGAAAGGCGCGGCAAAAGAGAATTACCGCGCCCATGACAAAGGTCAGCGCCAGCGCTTCGTTTGTTCCGGTCATGGTTCCCGCCGGGTTTTCTCAAGCAGCGAGCTCAGCGCCAGGGCCAGCGCCATAGCGGCTAACAGCGATATTCGCGAAGGCAGGAAAAAAACCGCCAGCGCCGCCGGTATCGCCGAAACAATGAAAATCCCCGGCTTGCGTACGCGGAGTATCTGCTCAATCATCAACACCACAAACAGTGCGGTAAGGGCAAAACCAATTCCCTCAGTGTCAAACGGAATGAGGGAACCGGCAAGCGCGCCCAGCAGCGAACCGCTTACCCAATAGCACTGGTTTAAGGCCGTTACCCAGCACATGAATTTCCCCCGGTCCGCGCCGGGGGGGATGCTGCCTGCGGTGTCTTCGCTCAGGGAGGAAAGCAGGGCAAAGGTTTCGTCGGTGAGGCCGAAGATCAGGTAATAGCGGAAAAGGCCGGTATTCCGGTACCGTTTCAGCATGGAAAACCCGTAGGCTATGTGCCGGGCATTTACCACAAGCTGCACCAGGGCCGCCTCCCAGAGACTCGTTCCGGCGGCAAAGAGGCCTACCGCGATAAACTGCCCGGCTCCGGCGTACATGACCAGCCCCATCGCCAGCGCGATCCACCAGGGATAGCCCGCGTCGGCTATAAGCAGGCCGAAGGCAATGCCGATAGTGAGATAACCCAGGAGTACGGGGATTGAATATTTGAAGGCCGCTGCAAAAACAGCAGAACGCGGCGCGGCCGCTCCCCTCACCTGATCGGTATCCCCATGGCGGTCATGGCTTTTCGGAGGACCGTTCCGCTTGCCGGCGACAGTTTTCCCAGGGGCAGCCGCGCGGGGCCGCCGGGGAGGCCCGCCCAGGTGAGGGCCTGTTTGATGGGGATGGGGTTGGTTTCGACAAAGGCCGCTTTGGTAAAGGGGAGCAGTTCGTAGTGGAGTTTTCTCGCTTCCTCGAAACGGCCCGCCAGACAGGCGTCGGTCAGGGCCTTTACTTTGGCAGGTACCAGGTTGGAGATGACTGAAATAACGCCGTCGCCGCCCAGGGCGGCCAGGGGCAGGGTAAGGGAGTCGTCGCCTGAAAGGACGCTGAAGTCGCCGGCTTTGCGGAACGCGATTTCGCGGATGATGTCTCCCATCTGGTTCAGGTCGCCTGACGCTTCCTTTACGCCGGCAATGCCGGGAATGCCGGCTATTTGTTCCATGAGCGGTGCGGGGATGTTTCTGCCGGTGCGCGACGCGATATTGTACACGATGACCGGAATGCCCACCGCGGCGGCGGCCTCAAAGTGGCGGATAAGGCCCTCGTCGTTCGGTTTGTTGTAATAGGGCGTTACCACGAGGGCGGCGTCGGCGCCCATTTTTCGGGCCCGCTCAGTGTAGACAACCATGTGCCTGGTGTCGTTGGAACCGGCGCCGATGATCACCGGGACCTTGCCCCCGGCTTCTTTCACGGCAATTTCAATCAGCCGGTCCTCTTCGTCTTCGTCAAGGGTGGGGTTTTCCCCTGTGGTTCCCAGCGGGACGATACCGTCAATGCCTTCCGCAAGCTGGAATTTGATGAGTTCGCGGAAGCCTTCGTAGTCGACTGCGCCTGAGTCTTTCATGGGGGTGATAAGCGCCGTAAAAGCGCCGCGAAACGATGTCATGTTTGCTCCTTCTTTCCGTATATCCCCGCGCTTCCCGCGCGGGGTAACTATGACTCCTGTCCGGAGCCGCCGGTGACTCCGGCGGTATACCTGTTCAGCAAGAGGCCGGCTCAAGCCGAAATTACCGAATAACCGCGGGGCGCTGCGGGGCGGCAGCCCCGCAGAGGGGGGTGCCCGAAGACCGCCGTGCGGGCTGAGGGCAGGGGGGAGACTTCCCCCCTCCTGCTGAATACCTGCTCTTATATTTCTAAGATGTCTTTCAGCATTTCGTCAATGGTGAATACGCCCCGCCTGGCCGGGGGGCCCGCCAGCCATTGGGCGGCCCTGAGCGCGCCTGAGGCGAAACCTTCCCGGCTGCGGGCGGTGTGGCTTATTTCGATGGTGTCCGCCGGGGAATCGAAAAACAGGCTGTGTTTTCCCGGCGCGGAGCCGATGCGCAGGCTGGGAAAGTGCAGTTCGCCGGGGTCGGGGCGGCGGTTCAGCGTTTCCCAGACCGCGGCGCGCTTGCGCTCAAGCCGGGAAAGTACGCCCGCTGCCAGTGTTTTCGCGGTTCCCGAAGGGCTGTCCAGTTTTTGGTTGTGATGGGTCTCGAAGCCTCCCGCGTCGAATTCGGGAAAGGCGTTCATCAGCGCTGAGGCGTACCAGGCGACGCGGTAGAAGAGATTGACGCCCATAGAAAAATTGGCCGACCAGATCAGGGCGCTCCCCGCCGTTTCCACCGCCTTTGTTATTTCGTCCAGCTGGCCGTACCAGCCGGTGGTCCCCGTCACGGTGGGGATTTGCTTTTCCGCCAAAGCTTTGATGTTTGCCGCCGCTTCGCCGGGACGGGTGAATTCAATGGCCGCATCGGCGGTTTCAAGGTTTTCTACTTCCGCTATGGTCTTAAATATCCGCGTTTGCGCGGGGGCGGGGGCCGCGGGGTCCACTATGGCGGCGATAGTGTGCCCGTTCCGGCGGGCAATCTGTTCGATCATTTTTCCCATTTTACCGTAACCGATAATGGCGATGTTCATGCCCGGCCTCCCGCGCCGCGTTCCGCCGCCGCGCTCCCATACAGCGATTCAAAAAAGTCCAGATGCAGGGCCCTGACCACTTCCGCCGCCTCACCGTCGTCCACGATAAAACTGATATTCACTTTGCTTGCCCCCTGGGAAACCATCTGCACCGGCACTCCGATAAGCTGGCAGGTTCTGAAAGCCCTGGCGAGTATTTCCGAAGAGCGCCTGACGTTGCCGATGATGGTGACGATGGCCTTGCCGGTTTTTATCTCCACGCTGGCGATTTTGATCAGGTCTTTTTTCAGCGTCGAGAGATCGCTGGCCGGGTCCAGGGTGAGGGAAACGGAAACTTCGCTCGTGGCCACCATGTCCACCGAAAGGCGGTGCCGGGCGAAAGTGGAAAACAGCTCCGCGAGGAAGCCGTACTGCCCCAGCATACGGGTGGAGACGATGTCCACCAGCGTCACGTTTCTCCGTGAGGTGATTGCCCGGACCGGCGTGTTCTTTTTTTCCACGGACGCGACGATTCTTGTGCCCGGCGCGGCGGGGTTATACGAGTTTTTTACCAGTACGGGCGTTCCGGTCTTCATGCAGGGCTGTATGGCCCTGGGGTGGAGTACCTGCGCGCCGAAGTAGGCCAGCTCCGCGGCCTCCTCGTAGGTTACCGTTTCCACGGGTTTCGCCTTTTTGACGATGCGGGGATCGGCGGTGAGGATGCCGTCCACGTCTTTCCAGACCTGGGCTTCCTCGGCTCTGCAGGCTGCGGCGATCAGGGTGGCTGAAAGGTCCGAGCCGCCCCGGCCAAGTGTGGTGATGTTGCCTTCGCCGTCCCTGGCGATGAAGCCGGTCACCACGGGCAGAATCCCCGCGTCTAAAACGGGGAACAGCAGTTTGGGAATCCGCTCCCGGCTTTCCCGGTCAAGCTCCGCGGCGGTGTAATTGGAATCCGAGACAAAGCCGATTTCCCAGGCGTCCAGGGCGCGGGTCGGTATATGTATCGAGTGATGAAAGTAGGCCGCGGCGATCCGTACCGAAAGCCGCTCCCCGAAGGAAACGAGATAGTCCCTGGTACGCAGCGTCAATTCCCTGATCAGGGCAATGCCCGCAAGCAGGCTCCGCAGTTCTTCCATGAGAAGGGTGATGTCCTTCCGGGCCTGGGCCGGCAGTTGTAACTGTGTTATTACTTCAAGGTGATGTTTCTCGATACGGTCAACCGAGACCTTTCCCCGTAAGCGGGCTTCCTCGCCGGCCTCAAGGAGCTGGTCTGTCGTGTCTCCCATAGCGGATAATACCAGGACCGGCTTGCGCTCAAGATAGGTCTTTACAATGCCGGCCACATGCCGGAGCCGCTCCGCGCCGGCCACCGAACTTCCGCCGAATTTCATCACAATCATTGGTTTTGAAGGTATCAGAAATAAAGATGATTTGCAACGGGACGCAAAAGCATTTACTCAATTGCAGAGAAATCACCAAAATTGAAGAATATAGAGCCTGTCCCAAAACTAATTGACTGTGCGCTCACGTTCCCGGCATAGCCGGGGGCACGGTTTTGGGACAGGCCCGTGCAGTTTTTCAGGCTTGCAAAACTGCGAACTTCAAGGTTGCTTTCCCAAAACTGAAGTTTTGGGAAAGCCTCCGAGTTAAAACAACTCAATTGTAAACCGATGACCGCATACGGTGACAGTCACCGGATTTCTCAATCGTCAATCGCTTTCAGGTTCTGCGGGAAGCCGGCGATTTTTTGGGCTTCGGCGTTGGTGGCGGCGATTTTGATTTGGCCGCTCACGATTTGCTGCTGCAGCGTATTAAGCTGGGTTACGATGTCCGGGTCCAGAGCGGGATTGGTGGTGGAGTAGCCCACGCCGTCTTTGCTGATGTCAAAGGTGATCACTTCGCCCTTGAAGGTGCCGTTCTTGGCCTCGTTAAGGGCGTAGACAAGACTCGTTTCCACGCGCTTGAGCATGGAGGTGAGCACCGCCGACTCGGTGGAGTTGGGGAGCAGCCCCTCTTCGTGCTGGTCGGAGTCAACGCCGATGGCCCAGACGTTTCTGCCTGCGGCGCGGTATTCCTTGGCCTGGGCGATAGTGCCGTTGCCGCTGCCCCCGGCCGCGGAGTAGATCGCGTACACGCCGGAGTCATACCAGTTTTTGGCCTGGGTCTTGGCAAGGGCCGGCTCGCCCCAACTGTTCACGTAGTAGTCCACAATTTCGGCGTTGGGGAATATCGAAAGCACTCCCTGCACGTAGCCCACCTCAAACTTGGTGATCGTCGCGCCGGGCACGCCGCCGATAAAACCGAAACGGGGGTTCTCAATGCCGTCGGCCTTGGCCTTGAGCGCCGCCGCCGCGCCCACCAGAAAGGAACCTTCATGCTCGGCGTAAACCGCCTGCATGATGTTTGGCGGCCCAAGCCAGTCCACGTCCACAATCATGTACTTCTGATCGGGGTTGTCCGTAGCGACCTCTGCCAGCGCGTCGGCCCAGCTAAAGCCCGTGGCGACGATAAGATCGTAGCCCTCGTCCGTGGCCTGCCTCAGGTTGGGGATGTACATATCCTGCGTCTGGGCGGTAACCACATCGTAGAAGCTTCCCCGTTTTGAAGCGTTGGTCCAGGTGTCGCCGTAATACTCAAGAATCCCTCGCCATGCCGCGGCGTTGAAAGACTTGTCGTCAATACCCGTGGCGTCGGTGAGCAGCCGTACCGTCACATCCTCTCTGGCCGCCGCAGCCGGGGCCGCCGGGGAGGCCGCGCTTTTTTTTTGGCACCCCGTCAAACCGATCAAAGAAACCGCGGCAAGTGCGGCCAGACTCAAGCAAAGGAATGATTTTTTCATGATTTCCTCCTTACAGTTCCGTAATTGCTTCTGCATATCAACATAAACCCAAACGGAGCGCAGGTCAAGCGGGCCGTACGAACCGCAATCAGGAATTCCGTATTCAAAATAACCACAAGTCCACACTTGCGTGGACACTACACGGACAGACACGGAAGAATCGGGTAGGAGGCTGCCCATTAACTGAGCAGCCGTCCTCCCACACCACCGTGCGTACCGTTCCGTACACGGCGGTTCAACGGCCAACGATAAGGGCTCGTACCTTCAACGTCCGCCC
>JAITIC010000171.1 GCA_031279635.1 Treponema sp.
GTTTTGGCTGTTAAATCCCACCTGGAAGCAGGTTTCCTTGGAACTGAAATTTTGGACAAGCAGCCGCTTTGCCGCCTCTATCCGTTCTTCCGCGATTAGTTCCGTACAGGTTTTGCCGGTGTACTTGCGAAAAAGTTTGCTCAGGTAATAGGGAGAGACATTTATCTCCTTGGCGATGCTTCCCGGGGAAATTTCCTTTTGGTAGTTGTTTTTAATGTAGATCACGGCCCGGTCAACAAAGTAGTTTTTATTTTGATCCCGCATTTCGTGCGCCAGGAAGGAAAGCCGCTTTACGTGGGAAAGCAGGCACATCTCCAGATGCCTGGGTCCATCGGCCTTCAGTATAACGGCGTCCGCGCCTGTCTGCGGTTCCATTACCGGCAGGGCCTTCTTCAGTTCCTGCTCCAGGAGGATGACCAGCTTATAGGCTTCTTCCCGGGCGGCGTAAAATTCATTGCCCGACATTAACGTAAGGCATATTTCCCCAACCAGCTTTTCCAGCTGATCTTCCCTGTTATCCAGTATGATCCGTACAAAGAGGCTTACCCATACCGCGAGCTTTCCGCCGCCGTTTGCGGAATTCTCCGTAATTCCGTCGGAATAAACCATTGCGGTTCTGTCGTATTTTTTTATACGCCGCCTCTCTTCCTCCGCGTGTTTTAGGGCAATTTTTGCCTGCCTGTAGGCGGCGGACCAGTTGTTTCCCCCTTCCATAAGTTCGCTGACGCCGATATGAAAATCGTGATAATTATTTTCCAAATACGCCAGGGTAATCCGGCAAAACTCTTCGAGACCGTCATTCCCCGCCCCGCCGTCCATTAAAAAGTAAATAATTGACTGGTTGTTAAAGAAACCGCTTAACGCCTTTTGGCCGGCGTTTTCCAGAAAACTTTTTATCAATACGTGCGGATGACTTGCGCCGTTCCGGATCGAAATGACACGGCATGCGCCGGAGCAGTTTTCATACCCCAGGAAGGCAAGCAGCTTGTGCGGGGCTTCGCTCTGGCCGCCCGAAACCGCCGAATAGATAAAATCGCTTTCTATCAGGGGGCGTATGCTTTCCATGCGGTTGAGCAGATTAGTCGCGGCGGTACTTGCCTCGTGCCGGCTTTCCTTCCGGGAAACGCTCGAGGAAACTGCCGCCTTTAACGATTCAAGGCGGACAGGTTTTAAGAGATAATCTTCTACCCCGAGCTTTATGGCCCGCTGGGCAAATTCAAAGTTGTCATGGGAAGATATGATAATAAAGGCGGTTTCACGCGAGAATGACTGAATTTCGGCAATTACGTCCAGGCCGTTCTTGCCCGGCAGGCCGACATCGACCAGCGCAAAATCGGGCTTCCCGGAATACGCCTGGGAAACCGCCTCAAACCCGTTGCCGGATTCCCCTATGATGGACAATTCGGGAAAATTGCCGCGCAGCATCGAGACTAAAGCCCGGCGTTCGATATACTCGTCCTCAACAACCATTACCGTGTACATATTACCCCCGCCCTCCCGGAAGCCTGGGTATTTCCTCATACGCTATGGAAATTGAAACAAGGGTGCCGACATCTTCGGTACTTTCCACGTGAAATGTCACGGAACCGCCGTACAGCATTTCTATCCGCTTTTTTGCGTTGAGGATGCCTAGGTGCATACGGAAATTGGAATTTCCCGAAGGGTAGGAATCGCCGTTTAAAAGTTCTTCCAGTTTTTCGCCGGACATCCCCCTGCCGTTATCCTCAACGGCAAGGCAAAGCAGGTTGTTCTTCCTGCCTGCCGATACGGCTACCACGGCGCCGTCGAGCATTTCGTTCGCGCCGTGAAGCACCGCGTTCTCTATCAACGGCTGCGGCATCATCCCCGGGAGCATCACATTGGGAAGATCGTCGTCGGTTTTAAGTTCAAAACTGATACGATCCCCAAAGCGCAGCCGCTGAATGTGCAGGTAATTACGGACACATTCAAGCTCTTCGTAAAGGGTGGACATACGGTTTGATTTATCCATGCTGTAGCGCAGAAGATCCGTGGTTATATCCATCAGCTCGGCCGCCTGATTCGCGTGTTCCATCGCGGCAATCTGGGAGATCATGCCCAGGGTGTTGAACAAAAAATGGGGATTCATCTGATCCTGCAGTATCTTGAGTTCCGAGCCGATGAGAAGCTCGTTCATCCTGAGATTCTCGTTTTCCGCTTCAAGCAGCTGCTGGCGAAGCCGGGCGTTGGTTTCGATATTCTGAATGTTTGCCTGTATCGAATTCGCCATGTCGTCAAAGGCCTCGCCCAAAACGGAAAACTCAGGGCCCGAATCTTTTACCTTGCTCAGATCGTATTCGCCTTTTTTTATTTTCTGGATATTGCTTACAATGCTGTTAATCGGACGTGTTACCCAGCGGGAAGAATTAACGGAAAAAACCAAAGTGGCAAGAAAAATGCCGGCTACGATAACCGAAACGATAAGGTTAAGACGCCACCAGGAATTCTTCAGAATAAGCTGGCGGGCCTTTGTATAATTAACCAGATAACTGTAGT
>JAITIC010000199.1 GCA_031279635.1 Treponema sp.
GATAACATCGCGGTTTTGAGAACCTAAATTATGCGCCGCTGGGAACCTTGGTAACCAGCCGCAGGGAAGCGGTAAGCCCCTCAAGCTGGTAATGGGGCCTGAGGTAAAACCGCGCCGTATAGTACCCCGGCTGCCCTTCCACGGATTCAACCTCCACCTTTGCCTCCGCCAGGGGATACTTTGCCTTGATCTCTTCGGAAGCATTGGGGTCCCCGGTTACATAACCGGCTATCCAGTTGGAAAGCCAGACCTGCATATCCTCCTTTTCCTTAAAGGAGCCAATCTTGTCCCGAACTATGCATTTGAGGTAGTGGGCAAAGCGGCTGGTGGCGAAAATATAGGGAAGCCGTGCGGAAAGGCTGGCGTTGGCGGTGGCCTCGGGGGAATCGAATTCCTGGGGATGGTTTACCGTCTGCCCCCCCAGGAACACCGCGTAATCGGTGTTCTTCCAGTGGAGCAGGGGCAAAAAGCCGCTTTTTGACAGTTCCGCTTCCCGGCGGTCGGTAATGGCGATCTCCGTGGGGCACTTCATGGCCAGTCCGCCGTCATCGGTGGGGAAGGTGTGGGTGGGCAGGCCCTCCACCATGCCGCCGGACTCCACCCCCCGGATATTGGCGCACCAGCCGTAGGTGGAAAAAGAACGGTTGATGTTTACCCCCATGGCGTAGGCCGCGTTCATCCAGTTGTATTTCTGGCTGTCCCCGGCCCCGGTGTCTTCCTCAAAACCGAATTCCTCCACGGGGTTGCTCTTGGCCCCATAGGGGGTGCGGCTCAAAACCCGGGGCAGACAGAGGGCCACGTAACGGCTGTCGTCGGAATCCCGGAAGGATCTCCAGGCCGCGTATTCCGGGGTGGAAAATATCTTGGCTATATCCCGGGGGTTGGCAAGCTCCTGCCAGGAATCCAGGTTCATGATCGAGGGGTCCGCGGCTGAGACAAAGGGCATATGCGCGGCAGAAGCGATCTGGCCGAGCCCCTTGAGCACCTCCATGTCCGGCGGCGATTGGTTGAAGTAAAAATCGCCGATCAGGGCGCCGAAGGGCTCGCCCCCGGCGGTGCCGTATTCCTCTTCGTAGAATTTTTTGAAGAGGGGGCTTTGATCCCAGGCGGTTCCCTTGAACCGTTTGAGCACCTTACCCACCTCGGTCTTGGAGATATTCATCACCCGGATCTTCATCCGTTCCCCGGTGGCGGTATTGCTCACCAGGTAATCCAGTCCCCGCCAGGCCCCTTCCAACTGGGAAAAATCCTGATGGTGGATGATCAAATTGACCTGGGCCGAAAGTTTTTTGTCCAGTTCCGCGATGATCCCCTCAATGGTTTTAACCGTGTCGTTGGAGATCAGCGCGGCGTTTTCCAGGGCCTGGCTTACCAGGGTTTTTACCGCCCCCTGCACAGCCGAAGTGGCTTCTTCCGATTTGGGCTTGAATTCCTGGTTTAACAGGCTCTCAAAATCGGACAGTTCCAGAGTTTCAGGGTTCAGGGGATCTTTTTTTTCTTCTACGTCTGACATTATATGCCTCCCTTATATTGCTTATTTGGCCTCTTCCGCCGGGGCTTCTGCGCTTTCCCCGCCGCCGGCTTCTTTCGCCTTTTGCGCCAGGGCCTGAAGCAGGGCAGGGTCTTTCAAAATCTTGTTCAAAAGATCCTCCGCCCCCTGTTTGCCGTCCATATAAGATAGGAGGTTGGCAAGCTGCTGCCGGGCTTCCATGAGCTGCTTTAAGCCCTCCACCTTGGAGGTAACCGCCGCTGGGGAAAAATCCGCCATGCTCTCAAAGGTCATCTCCACCGGAATATTCCCCTCCCCGCCTATCACGTTGGGAACTGAAAAGGCCACCCGGGGTTTAACGGCCTTGAGGCGGTCGTCAAAATTTTCACTGTCTATCTCCAACAGTTGACGATCCTCCACCCGGGTCAGGGGCTCCACGGGTTTGCCTGAGAGATCCGACATTACCCCCATAACAAAGGGCAAATCGACTTTTTTTTCCGCCCCGTTTACTTCCACATCGTATTCGATCTGAACCCGGGGCGCCCGGTTTTTAGCAATAAACTTTTGGCCGCTGTTACTCGAAGCCATTCTAAACCTCCTATGCGTTCTTAATTATTTCCGGTTACTCCGGTTTTATGCCTAAAATATCCCGGCCCCGCGAAACGGCGTCGGGCGCTATATCCTCAATCAGTTCAACAAAACTCATCCCGGCAATACGCGCGGCCCGGTCTATCAAAAAAGGAATAGGGCTGTTGGGCTCCTGGATTTGAAAATACTCGGCCCCTTTTTTGAGCAGGAGCAGGGCCTCCGCACGGGTGGAGGCGCGGTAGGAGAGCAGGGCAATTTTTTCCGCCGGAGCGGAGGCGGCGCTTTGCCCGGGGGCGCTTTCCTCCGCGGCTCCTTCCGGCGCGGATACCGGGGACTCCAGGTGGGAACTGTAGAACGCGGCCAGCCGGTCCAACTCATGGAGCAGCGCGAACATATCCAAGGTATAGGATCCCTTCATTTTGCCGTTCATCTCTTCGCAGAGTTCCTCAATAAGGGCCTGCCCCTCCCTGACCAGCGCCGCCTGTTCCTCAATTTCCTCGGCGGCCACGTTCATCAGTTCCGCCCGGAGCAACCTGGTGTCTATGGTCTTGCCGCCGCTCACCTCAATTTCGTTCAGGGAAATGAGCAGGTCCCGCAGGGTATAGTTAAGGGAGGGTACCAGGCGGATCGCCCTAAACCGGGGAATAAACATAACCGGATCGTTGATAGCCCCAGACTGGGGGGAAAGCATGGAAAGAACGTTCAGCCTCTCCAGGGGATCATCGTCGTCGCCCGGATCAAGCCGGGGATAAAAGGACTCCCAGAGTTCTTTAACCAGGAATACCGGTAGCTTGAGGCTCGACACCAGCCCCGAAAGCCCTCCGATAATGGACTCGGCAATGACCAAGTAGACCGCCACCCGAAGGTCCCGGGTTTTGCCCCACAATTCAAGGCAGTTTTTGCTCAGTTTTTTCCAGTCCGGCCCCCGCCCTTCAATTTTGGATTCCCCCATAAAACTGTCGGGAACCTCCAGCGCCAGGGAGTCCATTCCCAGGTACAGGGGGTCGTATTCAAGGTTTTGACCCGCGGGATCTTCCCCTTCAAGAACTACAGCCAACGCTTCGGCATCGATCACCAGCAACTCCTTTTTTACAAACGGCAACGTTTTTAATTTATAGAATGATCTTACGCTTATTAGTAGTTTCCTGTCAATAGGGCGGATGACGTTTCCTGGCTGGCTGCCGCTCATCCGACCTGGAACACCATTACATCCATTGGTGTTATTGAGTCCATCCGTACTCCCGGTGAAACGGTCGCGACCGAACGGCGGTATTGTATCACCAGTCTGCCGGCTGACCCGGTGGTGTTTGGTGCCAGCGTCCGTGCTCATTGGGGTATCGAGAACTCCCTCCATTATGTCCTTGATGTGGCTTTTAGTGAGGACGCCTGCCGGATAAAGAGCGGTCATGGTACTGAGAACCTGGCGTTTATTCGTAAAATTGCGCTTTCCCTTGCCCGATCCGATACCCAGACAAGTCGAAGCATCACGGGCAGAATCAAACAGACGGCCTGGACTGATGAGTATCTTGAACAATTGTTGTTCCAATCGGGATTTACCGCTCCAACGGAACCGGTGGCGGCTGATCCCTAAGAATTTTTAATGCGCTCGCCCTGGCGCTTCCAGGGGAGGCCGGCCTCCTCCCGGCTTTCGCCGGTATGTTTTACCTGGATTTCGTACTTTGCGGGGCAGCAAGGGATCCGCTTTTCCCCAAAATTCCTCTGTTATTTCCCATGAATATTTCTGTTTCATTTTCCCCTCCCCCGGTTCGTCTTTCGTCACTCAGGGGGTACTGTCGGTTCGTTCCTCCTCTTCCTCCCTGATTTGGCCGCTCATGTCCCCGGAGCACTGGACAAGCTCGGACTGCGGGTATTCCGCTGGTACCCTGTACGGTTCCGTTCCTCCAGAGCCGATCAGTCCGCGTCGATCTTCGGTCTGAGCGTTCCCGTACACCTCCGTGCCCCTGTACAGCGGCGCTTCTATCACTCTCTTACGGCGCCCCTCCGGCCTGCCACTTTCGCTCCCGTTACAACAACAACAAACGTAAGCCTCCCGCTTCAATCCACCGTTCTTTCATTCGTTCTCGATTTAAGCAGCAAGATTTTACTTTTGCCCGTATGAAAAATCGTAAAAAATTCATTCGTAACAACAAAAAGTAAAAAAAATTCAAAAAATCATTGCTTTTTCAACCGGCACATGCTATAATATAAATGATCCCGAAATAGAGTTTTCCTTGTGGGAGAGAATTACCGATGGATTTATCCTCGGTATAGGGTATTATAGGCAAAGGAGCGAAAAAATGAGAAAGCAAACATTATTCGGCGTGGCCGGCGCGCTTATAGCGCTTATCCTGGTTCTGGTCGGCTGCCCCACCGAGGCCAGCGACAGCCCGCCCAGCGGTAAAGTCGGGGAAAAAACGCTGACCCTGAAAGGTACGGTGTATACGTTAAACGGTACTACCTATACCAATGCCGCTACGGCTTATGACGGCTCCGTCGACGGATCCCCCGACGGTACAGGGGAAATTGACAAGGGGAAATTGGAATTCTCGGTTAAACCTCTTCCCGATTCCGCACTTACCCTCCCGTTTGATAATACGGCGGTTAGTTATTTGTTGGAGGGCGCATTGTATACTGGTATAACGATTACCCCAACCGACGCAACGTACACCGTTTTGAATCTAGAGACTGAGAAAGGTTCCACATTGACACCTTATAATACGTCTGTGAGTGGCAGTTCTGTTAAGTCAGAGTACGTCATCTACCTGTATCTTTCGGAAGATGTCAAAATCACCGGGACCAAGAGTACTACGCTTGATTTAGGCCAGCCAAGTAAACTTGACATATCGCTGGTAAAAGGTTGGAACATTCTCTACCGGAAGTATGAAGTCAAGGCTTCCGGCCAAAGCACTTCCATAAAGGTCGAAAAACATAACCTTAAATGGGTTATTTACCCATAACCCGTTTACTCCTCCTTTTCCCCTCCTGGCGGATACGCTCCTGACAGCGCGTATCCGTTTTTTTTATCAATACGCTCATTGACCTTCCGGTGCTATTCGTAGTATACCTATTGAATAGCGTGATATGTCCAATAATAAGACCCGATCCGGTTACGGATTGCATATACAGCAGATTAAAACCTTCCATGCCGCGGCGGTGATTATTGCCGCGGCGCTGCTTATCACCATACCTGTTCCCTTTATCCTGCGGTTTAAAAACCGGAGCGAAGGCGAGCGGAGCGAATTACTGCGGCTTTGGGAGGCCGGCGAGATTGAGCAGGCTTTTAACACGAGCGGGGAGGCCCTTTCCTCTCAGCCCATGGACTATTTTCTGCTGACCATCCACGGCTTTGCCGCGTACCAGATGGGAATTTCGCAGATCAACGCCCATGATACCGGCGTTTTTATCGACGACTGTATCCGCTCCCTGCGGAAGGCCATGCTGCTGGAAAACGCCGCCAAAGACGGGCGGGTGTACTACGTGCTGGGCAAGGCTTACACCTACAAGGGAGACGCCTACGCGGACCTCGCCGTCCAATACTTGGAAAAGGCGCGGAGCCTTTCCTATGACGCGGCGGACATTCCCGAATACTTAGGGCTTGCCTACGCCGCCGTCGGAGATTACCGGAACAGCGTGGCGGCATTTTCCCTGGCCCTGGAGCCGGTCTCCGGGAGCGTGCCTCCCGATACCCTGCTCCTTTCAATCGCCCGCTCCTATCTGGCCCTTGAGGAACTGGATGCGGCGCGGGCCTACCTGCTACGCTGTATTGAGGTTTCTCCGGACTCAAACACCGTACTGGCGGCGCGTTTCCTCCTGGTGGAAATTTCCCTGAAAGCGGGGGACAGCGAAGAAGCGGAAAATCAGCTTATGACCATTCTGGATGAAACGGGCGGCAACGCCGAAGCTCATTACCGGTTGGGAGAATTGTACACCCTGCGGGGAGATACGACAAGAGCCCGTTCAGAATGGCGCTTGGCGCTACGGGTAGACCCGGCCCACGCCAAAACGCGGGAACGTCTTAATATGTAGGCCTGTCGCTACAGGTTTTGGAGGAAGTATGTTTGGCAGAAATTCATCTGATTTGGGTATTGATTTGGGGACATGTAACACCCTTATTTATATACGAAACAAAGGTATTGTCCTTAACGAACCCTCGGTTGTGGCCGTTGAGCGGGGCACTAAAAAAGTAGTCGCCATGGGCGCGGACGCCAAGCGCATGCTCTGGAAAACGCCGGGGAACATTATCGCCATAAGGCCCATGCGTGACGGTGTCATTGCCGACCTGGAAGCCACTGAAAAGATGATGCGCCACTTTATCTCGCGGGTGTTTCCCCGTTACCGGCTGGTGAAGCCCCGCATGGTAATCGGCATCCCCTCCTGCATCACCGAGGTTGAACGCCGGGCCGTGGAGGAAAGCGCCTACCAGATCGGCGCGAGAGAAGTGCACGTTATTGAGGAAAGCCTCGCCGCCGCCATCGGCGCGAATATTCCCATAAACGAGCCGGCCGGCCACATGATCTGCGATATAGGCGGCGGC
This sequence comes from Treponema sp., assembly GCA_031279635.1. Classification (GTDB taxonomy): domain Bacteria; phylum Spirochaetota; class Spirochaetia; order Treponematales; family Breznakiellaceae; genus WQXQ01. Next base: position 6,612 of record JAITIC010000199.1, read on the forward strand.
ACCACCGAAATTTCCGTTGTCTCCCTGGGGGGCATGGTGGTCACGAACGCCATCCGCCTTGGCGGCGACGAATTCGATGAGGCCATCATCAAACACGTGCGGGGCATTCACAATCTCATCATAGGCGAGCAGACGGCGGAGCGGCTGAAAATCGAGATAGGCAACGCCGCCCCCGATAAAACCATCGAGAAGGTCGAGGTGCGGGGGACGGACGCCATTACCGGCCTCCCCCGGCGGCTTGAGATCGATTCAATGGAAGTGCGGGAAGCCCTGAAAGACCCCATCGTCCAGATCATCGACGAGATAAAGTCCACCATGGGCCAGACGCCGCCGGAACTTGCCGCGGACATTGGGGAGCGGGGCATCGTGATGACCGGCGGCGGTTCCCTGCTCAAGGGCCTTGACAAGCTCATCTCCAGCGAAATCGGCGTGCCGGTGTTTATCGCCGAGCAACCGCTGAACTGCGTGGCCCTGGGCGCGGGCAAATATTTTGACTACCTGAAAGGCTTTGACAACTCGAAAAGTGTCTACGGCAGTCTGAACGGATAGCGCTATGGGACAAAGGCGAGGCAGATTTCCGAAAACCCGCTTTTCCGCCACGGTGTATGTATTCGCGGCCCTCATGTTGTGTTCGTTTTCGCTGCTCTTGCTTTCCACCCGTAGTTTTGTCGTCAATTTCAAAGATGTCGGCTTTTCCGTATTTTCAGGCGTGCGGGGCGGCGTATACGAACTTGCTTCCCTGGTTTCCCGCACTGTACTTTCCGCGCGGGAACTGGGCGAACTCAGGCGCGAACATGCGGAACTTTTGCGGCGTCTGGCCCGCTACGAAGGACTTGAGCGGAGCAACGCCGAGATAAGCCAGGAAAATATCCGCCTGCGGGAGCAGCTGGGCTTTGAGCGGACCATCCGCTACCGGCACATTCCTGCGGAGATCATCGGCCGCGACCCGGACAACCTGTTTTCCGCCCTGGTGATCAACAAGGGAACCCATGCGGGCGTGGCCGCCGATATGCCGGTGATTGCCTGGCAGGACGGCTCTCAGGTGCTGGCGGGCAAGGTTATCAAGGCGGGGCTGTTTGAGAGCCTCGTGATGCCGCTGTATGACGTAAGCTCTTTTATTTCTTCCCGCCTCGCTGTGTCCCGCTATGAGGGTATAGTGGAAGGGCAGGGGGATCCGGACGCGGCTCTGCTTATGCGCTTTATCAGGAAAGGGGCCAGGGACGAAATTGCCGTAGGGGATCTCGTAGTTTCAAGCGGGCTTGGGGGGGTGTATCCGCCGGAAATAAACATCGGGCGGGTAAGCGCCCTGTACTACCGGGAATACGAGTTGTCCATGGAAGCGGAACTCCAGCCGGCGCTTGATTTTTCACGGCTGGAATATGTGTTTGTGATCGATTCCCTGCCGGTCGAGAGTCAGGCCGAAGCGCGGGTGGAAACGGCGTCTGTGGGCGGCGGACGGGCGGACAATGATTAAAATCATCGTGTGGACCGTGGTCTTTAGCGCCGTGGCGGCAATACTGCAATCCACCCTGCTGCGCTACATCGCCCTGTACCGGATGGTTCCCGACATTGCCCTGTGCGTTGTGGTCTATTCCGCCTGCGTCAACGGCGCCATGACCGGCCAGGTTGCCGGTTTTTTCAGCGGGCTTATCCTGGACTTTATCTCCGCCGCCCCCCTTGGGCTTAACGCCTTTATCCGCACCCTGGTCGGCGCGCTGGCGGGTCTTATGAAAGGGACGTTTTTCCTCAATTTTTTTCTTCCCGTCGTCCTCTGCGCCGCCGCCACGGTGGTCAAGGCCCTGGGCCTTTTTCTCCTGCACCTGCTCTTTTCAGGCGCGGTCCCCGCCTATTCCCTTATCGCATCGGCTTTCTGGGCGGAATTGCTGCTCAACTCAATATGCGCGCCTTTTTTGTTCGCGCTGCTTAAACGGTTTAAGCCTTTGCTGGGAAGGGGAAAATGATTGGGACGATTAAAGAATGTATAATCACGGCTCGCCGAAGCGCATTGGTCAGTGGTTAATTTCTTCTTTCTTTCGGCCCTTCGGCTACGCTCAGGGCAGGCGCCGGGGGAACAGCCTTCCCGCGGAAAATAGTCCTGTTGCCGCCGTCTTCCGTGTATTCGCGTATTTCAAAGTCCTCGCCGTTAAATAGTATCCGCGCGTCTATGCCGCTGTAGTTCTCGCGGATAAACGGTGCAAGACTGTTTTCAATAATATCCTCTTCCAAATGGGTCTTGACGACGGGATTGATATGAAGGGTGCAGCCGATGCTGACGGGGCGCTCGGCGGGAGTTTTGCCTTTGCGCCGGTATATGGCTTTTGCGCTTTTCTGCGGATCGATAAAGATCGTAAAAGACGGGGATTCCCCGACGGTAAGATACCAGCCGAATGCCTGCGTTTTATTGTCAATCGGGGTAAAGTTCAAAACCGCGGGTATACGCGGCCGCGCGCTTGAATTGGGCGAAAAGAACACGCCGTCAATGCTGTGGGGAAGACCGGCAATATCCCAAAAGCCCGTTATGTGCTCGGAGAACCAGGGGGGAAGTGAAACGGTTTCTGTTTCACCGCTCAACTGCCTGGCAAGATCACTGTAGCAGGCGAGCCGCGCGTCCAGCAAATCAACAAGTTTTTGGTTTACCCATATTTGCATGTCAGAAAGCCGGTTGATATACACGCTGTTCGTTAATACAATTTTTCTGCCGAAGCGGATCATGGTACGGATTTTGGGCAGATCAACAAAGCGCAGGAGGCTAAAACGGGCGATGCCGTCCAGGGGTAAATAGCTGAGGTTTATGCCGAAGGCAAGGAGTTTAAGCTGTTTCAGATCGCCGGTTTCCGCTGTAAGCCGTTTACGCAGATTTTTGTTTTGTTCGATTTTTGCGCTCAGCTCGGCGGCGGTGAAAATTTTATTTTCACCGCTTAATTCCGGTGCGTTATACCGCGCGATTTCATTGGCATACGGAAGATACCATGCGTTTTGAAATTCGGGAAAACTATCCGCTATGGTTCCGTTGGTAAGAAAAAGGGTAGAATCCGCGTTTTTGCCGTCTTGCAGTAAAAAGAAATCGTTGCCCGCCGTCAGCGTATAGTGGAAAAGCGCCTTGTTCTGTTTACCGAATTTTTTGCGGATGAAACCGGCAAAATCTTCCGACAAATCCGCAAGGGCGCTCTCTTCAAACGAGAGCGTTACAAAAAACAGTTTCGGCATTCCGGTTCTTCCCGGCAAAAAATTACGTTTTTGATATGTCCACAGTTCTACCGGGTACAGGGTCAGGCGGCACGTTTCATCCCGCCTCGTTATGTGTAATTCACAATCGCCTTCCAGTATATTAAAGTTCGGAATTGCATATTCCGTCTCGTTTTCTTTCTCACCGTTGTTCCACCAAAACCCGCGAAACGCGGCGTCAAGCGTTTTGCCCCGCTCTCCCGCACCTTCGGTATTTTTCAGAAAAGCGTCAGGCGGAAAATACAGAGGAACTTTTTTGAATTCCCAAAAGTCGTCAAAAATACCCTTTGTCCAGCAGCCGGTTTCTCCCGCTTCATTAAGGCCGGCGATGCGGAGTTCCCGCGCCCCGTTTCCCTGTCCGTTTTGCAGTATCGTAATATGCCGGGTAAGCGCGGCTTTTCCGGCAAGGGGAACGCGCGGCTGCGCCCTCCAGTCCTCTGAGGGCAGGCCCCATTCGGTAAGGTTGGACAAAAAATTGGTCCCCGGCAGATCCGATTTATAGGGAATATAGGTGTACTTAAACCACATCGGATCGCAGCCGATAATGTCAAAATCAGCGATGCGGGTGTACATTTCACCAGCGTCATTCATTACAAACATGGTGGAGGCGCTTGAGGAAAGGGCTATGGCTTTGAAGGCCCCCCGTTCCGGGCCGATGTAATTCCTTGAATAGTCGCTGCGTAAACCCGCATCGGCGTAACAGATTTCCTGACCGTCCTCAAGGAGTATATAGGTTGTGGCAATTTCCATCGTACCGTTATGGTGCTGATTGCCGAAAGAGTCTTCGTAATACAAAACATGGCTGTTTCGTTTTCCAAACGCCCAGGCCCGGTTTTTTGCCGTCCGTTCATCAAGAAAAAGCTGTTCTTCAACCGGCCAGCCCTGCCGGTCAAGCCATACATCGCTGTTATGCGCAATTACAATATCAAAACAAAAACGGTAAAAACCGCCCTCGTCGGAAAGGGCGACCAGTTCATCGGCGTCGGCGGATATTTCCACGATTTTTTTTGGTTTATTAAAGCCGATGCGCCAGAAATTATGGGGAAGCCCTGTTTTTTGAAAAAGCGTCCAGTCAAACGGTTTCTTTTTGCCGTCAATGCTTTTGTACCATATTAAACCGTCCTGTAAAATATAATAATGGTAGGTATTAAAAGTCTGCGTGCGGGTTTTTATATATACCGCTTCGGGGAAAATCCCGTTTATTGACTCCCCTTCCTGCGAGCGGACCGGTATAGTTTCCTTCCGGCCTGTGCGAAAAGAAACGCAGCCGGAAAGAAAAATCAGTAGGGCAACAACAAGTTTTACGATCGCTGTTTTTTTTGCGTATTTCATTTTTGCAATATCAAAAATAACCATATATGAGTTTGAGCTGTGAATAAGTCTAACACAATCTTGGGGTAATTGCTATTGCTCATTTCGAAGGGGTAGCGGCATTTACTTTCAAGTACCGCGAAAACACTGAAATTCTGAAGACAGTTTTGGGAAAGCCCTTAAAGTAACTGACGTTACTTTTTTCCGGTAAGTGTGCTATACTTTCCCGTATGGTTAACAACTTCCGGCCTTTTCAAGGAGTAACCCAATGAGCGACAACGAAACCAACAACGAAGACAACGGCTTCTCCCGGCGTATCGGCATACTGCGGGTGGGGTTGATCCTCGTGTTTTTCGCCTACGGAGTGCGGCTTTTCAGCCTGCAAATTCTCTCCGGGGAATTGTACCGGTCCCGCGCGCAGGACATTTCCCGCAGAACCGCGGTACTGCCGGCCCAGCGGGGGGAGATATTTGACCGCAATTTTGACCGGCCCCTGGTGATGAACGCCGATTCCTTCGCGGTCAATATAACCCCGGCGGAAGTTCCCCGCGGCGGCATGGCCGCCCTTACCGCGGCGGCGGCGAAGATTTTAAACATTCCCCAAAACGAAATCGAGGGGAAGATTCCCCCGCAGTTCTACCAACTGTACCAGCCGGTGGAAATCGCCGCCAACGTTCCCTTTACCGCTATCGCGTCCCTGGCGGAGCGGAAAGACAGCCTGCTGGGCCTTTCGTGGAACAGCAAGCCCATACGCAACTACGCGGACTCCCAAAGCCTTTCCCACATTCTCGGCTACGTGGGGGATATTACCCGGGACGAACTGACCATGCTGTACAACCAGGGCTACAAACAGGGCGACGTAATCGGCAAGGCGGGAATTGAGCGGCAGTACGACGAATTGCTCAGGGGCAGGGAAGGCTGGGAAACGCGGACCGTGGACGTGCGGGGCAGGCGTGTTGCGGGCCGGGGCGAGACCACCCGCCAGGCGCCTGAAATGGGGAAAAACCTCGTGCTTACCATTGACCGGCGGATACAGACTCTGGCGGAAAACGCATTGGGGAAGCGCATGGGGGCGGTCGTAGTGATGCGCCCCACGACGGGTGAAATTCTCGCCATGGTTTCCTATCCCTGGTTTGATCCGAATGTGCTTGCGGGCGGTGAGCGGGCCGGATACCAGGCCCTCGTTAATGATCCCAATAAACCCTTTATAAACAGGGCGATTCAGTCCGGTTACCCACCCGCTTCCACATTCAAAATCGTGATGACCACGGCCATTCTCGCGGAAAACGCCTTTCCGCCGGAACAACTCGTCCTCTGCTCCGGCGAAATTGACTACGGCCAGCGGCAATGGCGCTGCCACATCCGCCCGCCCGGGCACGGCCGCCTGAACCTGAGCCAGGCAATGGCCCAGTCCTGCGACATTTATTACTGGACCGTGGGGCGGGACCACCTGGGGATTGAGTGCATCGTGTCTTATGCTATGGATTACGGTTTCGGGAAAAGCACCGGCATCGACCTGCCCGGCGAAATCGAGGGCTTTGTTCCTACCCCCCAGTGGAAAGACCGGCGTTTCCATGAAAAGTGGGTCGCCGGGGATACGATGAACATGTCTATCGGCCAGGGCTTTACCCTGGTTACGCCCCTGCAGATGGCCAACATGGTGTGCATGACGGTCAACGACGGCACTATCTACAAGCCGCACATTCTGAAAGAAGTCCGCGACCCGGTTTCAGGCGCGGTGGAGCGGGACACGCGGCCCGAAGTTCTCCATAAAAGCGATTTGCCGCCGGAAATTTTCGCGACGGTGAGGCGGGATATGCGGGGCGTCATCAGCGAGGGGACGGCGCAGTTTCCGCTGAACATTAAGACCGTCGAAATCGCCGGGAAAACCGGCACGGGAGAAGTGGGTCTTGAGAACCGGTGGCATTCGTGGTTTACCGCATTTGCCCCCTATACCACGGACAATCCCGAAGAGCGGGTGGTGGTTTCCATCATTGTCGAGGCGGCCAACGAATGGGAATGGTGGGCGCCTTACGCTTCGGCGATCATTTTTCAGGGGATTTTCGCGGAGCAGGACTATGAAGAGGCGGTACGCAGCCTCGGCCTGCAGTACCTGATGCCGATACAGGGGCGCAGGGAGTGAGAATTCGGGATATTCTTGAAATTGACTTTCTTATTCTCTTTGCGGCCGTAGCGCTTTCGGTTTTCGGGATATTCTTTATTTATTCGTCGGGGATTACGTTTACCGGCGCCCTGGTTTCCAGCGAGTACCTGCGGCAGATCGTCTGGGCCTCCGCGGGAATAACGGTTGCCCTGGCCCTCTCTTTTTTTGATTACAAAAGGCTCCGCAACCTTTCGCCCTATTTGTACCTGGGGACGCTGGCGCTGCTTCTGTATACCTGCCTTTTCGGCCGCACGGTGAACGGCGCGCGCTCCTGGATCGGTTTCGGCGCTTTCGGCATACAGCCTTCGGAATTTGCTAAAATCACGACCATATTGTTTCTTGCCCGCTATCTGGACGACACCAGGCGATCCGCCGGCTCGTTTGTCCGTTTTCTGGTTTCCTGCCTCATTGTGTTTACCCCCATGGGCCTCGTACTCATTCAGCCCGACTTCGGTACGTCTCTCGTTTTTATTCCCCTGCTCCTCGTGATCACCTATATCGCCGGCGTCCCCCTCCGGTATGTGCTCTTTATGAGCGCGTGCATAGCGCTTACCGGCGTGCTCACGGTACTGCCCCTCTGGCAGAGTTATATCCTGCGCAGGGCACTCCCCATGGTGACGGCCCTTACCAACCCCCGGCTAATCGCGGTGGCGGTATTGGTTTTCGGCCTTATCGCCGCCATCGCGATTTTCGGTTATGTCAAATACAGGAAAAAGTATTTTTTCTGGATAGCCTACGGTGTGGCGATAATCGTTTTTTCCATGGGTTCTTCATTCGCGGCCCGCCGCGTGCTGAAAGACTACCAGATCATGCGGCTTATTGTGTTTCTCGATCCCAATGTTGACCCCAGGGGCGCGGGCTGGAATATCATCCAGTCCGTTACCGCCATCGGTTCAGGCGGCCTGGCAGGCAAGGGCTTTTTACAGGGCACGCAGAGCCATTACCGTTACCTCCCCGAACAGAGTACGGACTTTATTTTCTCGATATTTTCCGAGGAGGCGGGATTTCTCGGCGGACTCCTGGTGTTCGCCCTTTTCCTCTTTATCTGTATGCGGCTCTTCCGCCTTATGAAAGTTACCGCCGACGCTTTCGGCGCGTATATTTGCGCGGGCCTTGCCGGCATGTACAGTTTTCACTTTCTTATCAACGTGGGAATGACGATGGGGATTATGCCGATCACCGGCATCCCCCTGCCGTTTGTGTCCTACGGGGGTTCGGCCCTGCTTTCCGCCATGATCGGCATAGGCCTGGCTTTAAGCATCCACGTACGAAGGCATAACCGCTAATGCCCCGTTTTATTGATCCCGTACAGGAACTCGGCGGCCTGCTGCTTGAGGTGGAAAAGCCCGCCCGGTATGTGGGCGGCGAATTCGGCCGTCTCGCCTCAAAAGAGGAGGCGATGCAGACCCTTATCGCCTTTCCCGACCTTTACGAAATCGGCATGTCAAACCAGGCGCTGCGTATTCTTTACAAGCGCCTCAACGGTGTGCCGGGCGTTTCCTGTGACCGCGCTTTCGCCCCGGCCCCTGATTTTGAAAAACTCTTACGCGAAAGAGGCCTTCCTCTTTACGGCCTTGATACCGGCATCAGCCTTGCCGATCTTGATCTCCTCTTATTTACCCTCGGCTACGAACTGGGTGCGGGGGGAATCTTAACCATGCTGGATGTTTCCGGCATTCCCCTCCATTGCGCGGAACGCGGTGATGAACACCCCCTGGTCATTGCCGGAGGCCCCGCGGTTTCTAATCCCCTGCCATACGCCTCGTTTATCGACGCCTTTTGGATAGGGGAGGCCGAAGCCGGCTTTTTTGATCTTGCCGCCGAACTGACTGAACTGAAAAAAGCGGGGGAGGGGAGGGCGGTCCTGCTGGCGAAAATCGCGGAGCATCCGAGCGTTTGGGTACAGGGAAAAGACAAAGCGGTACGCGCCGTTGATGCAGATTTCGGCGGCAGGGCGGAGACGGCGGTATTTCCCGTGCCTTCAATGAAAACCGTGCAGCACCACGGTGCGGTGGAAATTATGCGGGGCTGTCCAAACGGCTGCCGCTTCTGCCACGCCGGTTTCTGGTACCGGCCCATGCGGCAGAAAGAGCGGGACCTCGTTATTGAGGAAGCGGCGGCGTTTGTCAATCAGGGGGGATACCGCGAGATCAGCCTTTCCTCTCTTTCAAGCGGCGACTATGCGGGAATCGGGGAACTGGCGGACGCCCTGAACAGACGCTTCGGCGGCCGGCACGTGTCGTTTCAGATGCCCTCGTTAAAAGTGTCGGGTTTTTCTCTTTCCCTCCTTGAAAAAATCGCGGAGACGAGAAAAAGCGGTCTTACCTTCGCCGTGGAAACTCCGGTGGACGCCTGGCAGATGGCGATCAATAAAAAAGTGAGCCGCGATTCGGTGATCGAGATTCTGCGCGAGGCAAAAAAGCGCGGCTGGCGCGGGGCGAAGTTCTATTTTCTAATCGGCCTGCCTGTGTCCGCAAGAAGCGAAAAATTACCGCAGCCGGTGGAGGAAGGCGCGCAGCCCCCTATCCTTTCCGAAGAAACGGAGATAGCCGCGTTCATCGCCGATGTGGGCCGCAAAACCGGCATGTACTTCAATATCAACGTGGGCATCTTTGTACCCAAGCCCCACACGCCGTACCAGTGGGCCGCCCAGATCACCGGTGAAGAGGCTTTTGCAAAACTCGATTTTATCCGCTCCCGCCTGAAGCCGCTGGGTCACAAGGTGAGCGTTTCAGACCCGCTTATCTCACTTATCGAGGGCCTTTTGAGCCGGGGCGATGAGCGGGTAGGGCCGCTGATTGAGGAAGCTTACCAGGGCGGCAGCAGGCTGGACGCCTGGTCCGAATTCGTCAATAAAGAAAAATGGCTTGAGATTATCGAAAAAAATACAGACATGGTAAAGGAAATTCTCGCATCTAAAAAACCGGATATGCCGCCGCCCTGGCAGGCTGTTAAATCGGGGGTCTCTTTGGGGTATGTACAGCGAGAGCTGTGCAATTCAGAGGGCGCGGAATTTACTTTGCCCTGTAAGGAAAATTGTACAGGTCAATGTGGCGTATGTGACAAAAAGGTTAAGGTTGTATATAATAATATACACGGTGAATGTATTTCTCAGGAAAATACTGAAAAATCGTCCTCTAATCAAACTCAAACTGCGGCTTCTGAAAGCGCCCCCGCACATAAAAGCGACCCTTCAATCCAGAGGGTTTTGTTCAGTTTCAGCAAAAAGGGAAGCGCCGTTTTTCACGGCCATTTAAGCCTTATCGATATTTTTTCAATGGCCTTTACCCGCGCCGGCCTTCCGGTACTGTACACCCAGGGCTTTAATCCTCTGGCCAAAATTGAAATTGCCGCCCCCCTGTCAACTGGCATCAGCGCCGACGCTGAAATCGCCGCAGCGGATTTTGCCGATGATTCGCCGCTTGACGGTTTTGCCGAAAAACTAAACCAAAACCTGCCCGACGGAATAACGATCACACAAGTTCAAAATTACCTTATCCCCCGCGGAGAAAAAAAACATTCCCTGTCTTCGCTTCTGTGGGGCTTTGCCTACGCGGGTGAAAAAGGCGAGGGGGACTTTACAAAAGCCGCCGATGAAAAACAGTACCGGCAAAAACGGCTTGAAACTCTTGGCTCGATTTTTTCACTCACCCGGAGTTCCGTTCTGGCGAAAAACATCATTGATGATAAAGACACCGGCGCCGGTATCAAACCCTGGGCTTCATACTTTGACGTGTATCAATTTTTATATCCGTTATAATTCAGATTCCCTTCCTTGTTTTCGCCTTCTGCGCCTTCGCGGTTGAATTCTTCTTCTTGAATGGTATAGTGTGAATCACAGGAGATAAAATGAAAACCAGACATAACAGGCCAAAACAAATGAAAGGCGCTTTTCTTTGGGCAATTAGTATCAGCAGCTTATTAACCGTGGCGGTGAATTTTCTTATTCTTTTTATCTTCCGTCCGGGATTTGTTTCTCCCGCCGAAATGGCGCTGCGCATAGCGATTCCCGGATTGGGTTATATCCTGCTGAACGGTTTTTTGCTGGGCCGTAACTCCCGTGCGTTTACGCCGCAGTTGTTTAACGATGCCGGCGGTAAATACGAAACCGCGCTTAAAAACCTGGGTTCCGTCCCCATCAAGGTGATAATTTTCGGGATACTGCTGGAACTTGTCTTCCTTG
>JAITIC010000222.1 GCA_031279635.1 Treponema sp.
AAGCCGTGTGGAAGAGAAATGCAGCACAGCGTAGGCCCAGTAACCGCCGCTGTATGCCGCAGACCGCGCGATGGCTTTAGCCGGAGCGGTGGCCCGCTCAGTAGAGGCACGGCGAAAGCCGTGTGGAAGAGAAATGCAGCACAGCGTAGGCCCAGTGACCGCCGCTGTATGCCATAGACCGCGCGATGGCTTTAGCCGGAGCGGCGGCCCGCTCAATAGAGGCACGGCGAAGCCGTGTAGAAGAGAAATGTAGCACAGCGTAGGCCCAGTAACCGCCGCTGTATGCCGCAGACCGCGCGATGGCTTTAGCCGGAGCGGCCCGCTCAGTAGAGGCACGGCACACCCGTTTCACCGCAGGCGTATGGTATAACCCGCTTTTCAGCCGGCCTGCCAGGGTTTGCAGCTTCTCCCACAGTCCCGCCTCGTAGTCCTCGGCTCCTATTCCGTCTATCCCCTGGCCCCGTCTTTCCGGGTCAGTTCATAGGCGCAATACATCCACTCCACCCCTATATGATGTGCCACACTTTTGAGCTTTTCTCCCGGATGTTTCCGGGCCGCTTCCGCTATCTACCGTTGTTTCGTTGACAGCTTATCCCAGAACATCGAGGACTAAAGTCCGAAGTATCCATGCTGTTTCCTCCCGTCAGTTCTTTTCGGACAACCTACGGCTGCCCTCTTCCAGGTACGGCCCTTCCCTCTCTTGCGCAGGTCAGGATCCCTGCGTTCCAGTTCCCCCGCTTCTTCGGTACTATGGCCGTACTACGACTACTCATGGTCCTTCCCGTCTTGCTTCGTTTCCCTTCACCCGGCGGTACTGGCCCCGCCTCTCGTTTCGTGTTGCCGACACTTCCCTGTGTCGGCCTCTTTCACCTTCAAGGCTCCGGTGAAAGCCCGGTCGTTTTGTACCCCGCCGTTCCAGTGGGCGGCTCTTTACTCCCAGAGACCATGAGTGCTCCCACGTTCCCGTATGACTTTCCGCGCATTTGCCCCGCTCTTCGACCACGGCTGAGGTTATCCTGCTCGCATATCGTAGGATAACTATTGCTCCCGCCCAGACAAAAACGAAAGCCGCCCTCATACAACTGGTTTTTCGTGGCTCTATCACGCGGCTTTTGCGTTCGCTGTCTACGCTTCACAAATTTTGCCGCCAAAGCCCATGCAAGACTCGCTTCCGGTGATTAGCTGTTTCTTTCCAGGCGGCGTTCGCAGGGTTTTTTCTCTCCCGCTGTTCCACAAGGTCATTTCGAAAGGTTTCTCCTTTTTCCTCCTTTCACGAGCTTTCGTGACGCAATGCCTGGCACCGTTTCAAGCAGGATATTAGGCGGCGCATGCGCGAGCATCAGTTGGACGTAATCACCGCGAATATTATGGAGATGAAAATATGGCGCATGATGAAAAAATCAGGCGGCGATTCCGCCGCTTCTCCCGAGTCCACGCCGGACATGGAAATGTGGCGAACCATTTTATTATCCGGCCTAGCCGTCTATCTGAAACTCTCTTGGTAAAGCCGCATCCTTTTTGTTCCTGCGAACCGGAGGGAGAATACAGGTATACGTTCGTGAATATCGAATCAACAGTCCGTACTGTCGTACTGTCCGTGGTTTTTCCTGAATCAAACGGTATCTTTTACAGGCGTGAGGAACGGCAGCAGTTCCGGTATCGCATCTAAAACACCGTCCTGGATTTGCCTTCCCTTATGGGAACAGCCCAGTTTCCGGTCGGAAAGGGCGGCGCTGTGGAAGTCGCTTCCCTCGGTGACGTACAGGCCGAGACTTCGGGCCAGTTGCCAAAGACGGCGGCAGGCGCCGGCTTTGGCGGTAGGGTGCCACGCCTCAATACCCATAAGGCCCCGGTTTTTCAGCGCCTGTATCAAATCGGGAAGGTGGCCCCAGGCTACATACAGCGACATGGGGTGGGCCAGAACGGGAAACCCGCAGGATTCCCGAATCAGGGCGGCGGCTTCCTCAAATTCCATACCCTCTTTGGGCACATAGAGGGGTTTTCCCGCTCCCAGATAGCGGGCAAAGGCCAGTTTCCTGTTTTTTACGATTTTGAGCTTGACAAGAAGGTCGGCAAAGTGGGGCCGGCCCACCGAATGGCCGCCTGACAGGGCCAAAAGGTCCTCCCATTCAGCCTCAATGCCCAATTCGCGCATCCTGTCGAGGATTTCCCGGTTGCGCTCCTCGCGGCGGCGGGACAATTCACCAATGGCCGCCAAAAAAGCAGGGCTGGGGCGTATGCCCAGACCCAGCAGGTGGAATTCGCCGCCGGGGCCCAGGCCGTATATTTCCGGTGATATTCCCCCGTCCGAAAGAGGCTTCCAGTTGATGTTTATCTCTATGCCGGGAATAAAACCGATACCGGCGGCGGCGGCCTCGGCTTTCGCGCTTTCAAGGCCATTGACAGTGTCATGGTCGGTGAGCGCCACAGCGCGCAGGCCCCGTTTTGCCGCTTCCTGAATAAGCAGGGCGGGACTTAAATCCCCGTCGGAGGCGTTTGAATGGGTGTGCAAATCGATCATTACGATCATTTTAATGTAAAGCCCCGCGCTAATCTACCGATATTAAGAAATTACCCTTTTTTGCCGATAATAGTATAGCCGAATTTCGCCTCGTTGACTGATACAGTCCACGATCATAAAATAAGTGGTAAGGAATTGATAATATGCCGAAGCCGTTGCAGTACCATGCAGGTTCTCTTGTTTACTTTCAGGGGGATGTGGCGGAGCATGTTTTCATTTTACAGAATGGAAAAGTGAGCCTGGTCCATCAGGATATAGAAACCAAAGAGGATGTGCGGGAGCAGGTACAGTCCGGCGAATTCTTCGGGGTTAAGTCCGCCCTGGGCCGCTTCCCGCGGGAGGAAAACGCCATCGCTCTGGCGGATTCGACTATAATGGCGTTCACGGTTCCCGAATTTGAGCGGCTGGCTATGGCAAATACCCGAATCATCATGAAGATGCTCAGGGTTTTTTCCGGCCAGATGCGGCGAATCCACACCCGCGTTTCCAGCCTCATGGAGGAAAAAAAATTAAAGCCTGATGAAGGGCTGTACAATGTGGGCGAATATTACATGAAAAACGAGCGTTTCTCCCAGGCGCGCTATGTGTTCAGCCGTTATCTGACATATTACCCGTCGGGGGAAAACGCCGCGCAGGCCTTGAAGCACCAGGAAATCGCCGAAGCTGCGCTGGCAAAAGCCGCCGCCAGTAAAGACCCCAAGGCGTCCATACCGTACCGCGCCGCGCCCGCCGTCCGCCGCAAGGTTCAGTCCGACACCGCCAAAGCGTATTACGACGCGGTCAGCCTTATCTCCCAGGAAAAATACCAGCAGGCCTACTTCGCCTTCAAAAAAATAGTGGACGCCAACGAAGACCCGGAATGGACGGCCCGCAGTGCGTATGAAATCGGCCGCTGCATGTTCTTCCTTAAAAAATACGACGACAGCATCGGGTACTACACCAACATGCTTACCCAGTACCCCCGGCACCCGTATCTCAAAGACGTGGTGTTTCTGCTCGGCCAGTGTTACGAGAGGCTCGGCAAAAAAGGCCAGGCGGCGGCCTTCTACACGAAAATCCTCTCCATGCAGGCGAGCTCCGATGACGGAACCGTGATCAAAGCAAAGCGGGCGCTTAAAGCCCTGGAGGGATAATGGCGATAGACCTGTCCACCTTTAGCCGTTTTACCCGGACTTTTCAGGCCGGCGAGATGATCTTCTCTGAATTTGAGCCGGGGGATACGTTTTACCTTATCCAGTCGGGCAGGGTGGAGTTGGTGAAGATCATCGGGGATATTGAGCGGACGCTGGACATTCTACAGCCTTCGGAAATGTTCGGCGAAATGGCAATTCTGGAAAATTCCCCCCGCTCCGCCACCGCCATCGCCCTGGACCGGGTGAAGGTACTGGAATTCAACGCCCAGAACTTTGAAATTCTCATGCTGGGCAACCCCCAAATCGCCCTCAAGCTGCTGAAGATGTTTGCCAAGAGAATCTACGATTCCAAGCGGCGCTTCATGATCCTCACCCTGCCGGACCCCCAGGCCAAAATCGCCGATGTTTTCCTCATGCTCGACGAGACCCAGGCCGGCATCGACAAAACCGCCGAAACCCGGGAATTCAGAACCACCGTGGCCGATGTGGCCCGCTGGGCGGGCATGAGCGTCAGCGAAACCAGGGACACCCTGAATCATTTTGTCACGCAGCGGCGGGTGGAGATTTTCCCTGATCATATCATCGTGAAAAATATCAATGACTTTTCCCGCTTCGTCAATTCGCGGCGCAACAAGATAAGCTGACGCCTCAGGGCTATCGCAATTACTTTCAAGTTATGCGCAATTTACTTGGAACAGCAACCTTAAAATCCGCGGTTTTGCAAGGCTGAAAGCCTGAAAAACCACACGGGCCTGTCCCAAAACTAATTGACTGTGTGCTAAACGTGCACGGCTTTGAGACAGGCTCCTGGAAAAACCGGTCGAAAACCCGGTTTTTCCAGTAAATCCAGGGAAGCTGTTCCCAAAACTGAAGTTTTGGAACAGCCTCCATATTATAATTCAGCGCCCGGCACTTTTTGTGTTGCCGCCACCATGCGCCTAATGAATCATTGACCTTGCTTCATTAAAATCGGCTGCTTTGTCAAAATCAGCGCCCGACGGAATCCACACCGGCGTTTCGACGGAATAGTATGTAGTTGCCGTTGCGTATGTCTGCGCCGTTTCACCCTGCCCTTGCTGGACCGCCATAATCTCGGTAACCTTTCCGCTGTTAATGCGAATTGCAACCGATTTGGTCCCCTATTTACCGGGCTTCACATACTGCGTATTATTGTAGGTGATCCGTTCCCCGCCAAAAATCATGTCCATAAGAGCCGGAAGCCTCAGGAGTTCCGCTCTGCTGCACACGTAAGAACCGTCCTCAATCTGAGGATTGCCAGGCTCCGGAAGCGGCAATACGTCGCCAATCTTAATGAGCCTCCGTGGAGCAAGCTTGGCAAGCGCAGCTTGCCTTGGGGTATTAAACCAGACTTTCGAATAAAAGAAACCCTTGCCAGTAAACCCAGGGACTAGGAGACAATATGAAGTGTCCCCGGCTTTGCCGGGGGTATCTGACTTTTCTCCTTGCGTAACATGAGAACTAAGCCTGTTATAGCCATGAACTAAGCTGGTTCATGGTACTGCCCGGCAGTCTGTTGCGCTTCGCGCATTATAATCCCTTAATTGCGGATTTTTTTACGTTTTCCTGAAAGATTGCAAAAAATCCACAAACGCAGCAGGCTGCTGGTATCCGCGAAGCAGGGCATCGGCGTTTACTCTGAGAACAATGCCTCATACAGGAAATCAGAATCCAGGGCGGCGTGCATCATGCGGCGTTTGGCGCTGACCCGTTTCTTCTCCATCTTCATTTTCTTCA
>JAITIC010000259.1 GCA_031279635.1 Treponema sp.
TGTAGACACATTATGGACAGACTTCCTTAAAACAGGCATTTTGCGCACCGTTTTGGTACAAAACGGGAGCAAATGCAATGTCTGTCCGCAAAGTAACCGACTTTGTGGACAGACACTAACTAACAATGATGTTAGTCTATACTAATAAAAATAATTGATCAAGGAGCGTTCCGTTCTGTGGTCATCCAGCCTGCGCCCAAAACCTCACCGCGTCACGCTTACAAACTTTTCGCCTGTCAATGCGGTCTTTTACATCACTCGTTTATCGCTTCCATTATTGAGACAGTCATGTTTGTATTTTAATGCTAATTCAATTTCCTGCTTTGGTATTTTCCTTGTCTTTTTCATGGCCGCCGCTTTCCTGATACACCCGCGGCACCCGCTTGTTGATGTTGCAGGTGATCTCGTAGGGAATGGTGCCGATCCGTTCCGCGAGGGCGGCGGCGTCGGGGGCGGGACCGCCGAAGAGGACCGCCTCGTCCCAGCGGCGGACATTGGGGGCGGGGCCAAGATCGGCGAGGCACTGGTCCATGCAGATACGGCCCACAAGAGGACAGGCCTTGCCGCCGATAACGGCCTGCCACCTGTTGCTTGCCAGGCGGGGAAGGCCGTCGGCGTAACCCGCCGGCAGTATTGCGACGCTGGTGTCCCGCGGGGCGGTCCAGGTTCTGCCGTAGGACAGGGACTCGCCTTTTTTCACTTTTTTGATAAAAACCACATTGGTACGCAGTTCCATTACCGGCGCGGCCCGCAGAGGCCCGGCGGCTTCCGGCGCGGGCTCCTCCGCCGGTTTGTAGCCGTAGAGCAGAATCCCCGGCCGTACCATGTCAAACCACGAATCCGGGTGCAGTATGACCCCGCCGGAGTTGGCGGCGTGGACGATGCCGGGATCAAGGCCCGCCGCCCGTATGCCGTCCAGGGCTTCCCTGAAAAGGGCCAACTGCCGCCGCGTGTAGGCAATGTCTTCAGCGGCGGCGGAATCGGAAACAGCCAGATGGGTGGCGGTTCCGGCGTATTCCAGAGAGGGACAAGCGGCGATGTACCGGGCAATGCCGCCGGCCTCCGCCGGGGAACAGCCCATGCGGCCCATGCCGGTGTCTATTTTTAGATGTACCGGAAGCCTGATTCCGGCGGCGGCCCGCTTCAAAGCCCCGGCAAAAGCGGCGTCGGAGACAAAAGGGATAAGCCGGTTCTCAAAAATGCCCGGAATTTCCTCAAAAAGCGGCTGGGAAAGGAGCAAAACCGGCGCGGTAACCCCGTTTTCCCGCAGTTCCGCCCCTTCCCGTACCGTGGCCACCGCCAGACAGGAGGCCCCGGCCTCTATGGCCGCCCCGGCAATCCGCGCGGCCCCGTGGCCGTAGGCGTCGGCCTTTACCGGCACGCAGATCCGCCGGCCGGGGCCAATTCGCTCCTGTACGGCGCGGAAATTTTCGCGAAAATTGTCCAGATGTATAATCGCCCTGGTTGCCCTCATGCTTTCCATAATAGCACTATGACAAGAGAATCACTATCGGCCTGCGGCGCTTGCAGCCTGCGCCTGTGATTTTTTTTGAAGATTATAATGCGCGGAGCGCAGCAAGCCGCCATGGCGCGAGATGTTCACCGAATGAACAAGTTTTTTGTTTTCTCCAGGAATTTTAGGATCGGGCAGTTCCGCCCGCCGTGTCCTGCCCCGGAAAAAACGGCGAAATATCCGCTTTTTTCGGCAAATTTAGGGCATTTTCCCCAAAAAACAGGCGTTTTAGGGAAAATCCGCTTACTCATAAAATAATAAAAAAATTCAAAATACTCTGGCTTTTTTTTATTCAATGTGCTATATTCAAATCGAATATGTATCCTCAAACCGCCAAAAAGGTGATTGGCGCGCTGATTTTAATGTCTCTTTTCTGTGCCTGCGGGGATCTGGATATCGTTCTGCCTTCAGCCGGAACCTATCAGGTAAAAGCCATGGCTGACGGCGTTTCCCTGGACGACCGCTCCCTGATCAACACGGATGATCCCGTACGTCCCTATTTTGCCAGCTCTGTCACCAATGACCCGGATATTACCGGTTTGATGGTTTTTTTGAAGGATTCCGGGGGGAATTCCCTTGAAGGAAAGGTTCTGTATTCCCTGAAGTCTGACGCAAACGAAGGTTTTGAAATATTCATCGAAAAGGCAAAGGATGAACAGGAGGCCGGCGCGTCCGCCGGGGAGCCGGTACCGGCAGACGAACCCGCTCCGGTACGCAGAATCGCCGGGGCGAACATTCAGATTCCGGTCAAACGGCTGGACAAGGACCTGCCCGTCTTCTTCATGTCGGAGAATCTGGAAATCGGTCAATACACCATGGTTTTCCAGGTACTCGGTGAAAAAGAAACCCTCTATCAGACGGAAAAATCCGTCTATTATCTGGGGAACGCCGCATTTTCCCTGAAAGATGTTCAAATGTACCTTCCCGGCGTTTCCGCCGGTTCCCGCCTTGTCTCCCCCGGAGTGACCGTTATGCTGGAAGCCCATCTGGATTATGATTCACGGCTTGACCCCTATATCGTCTGGTACAACGGGAAAAAAATTATCGGCGAGGGAAACCTGTCCCGTGGGGCGGGTAGTTTCCTCTGGAAGGCCCCGGATCAAACCGGTTTCCACATGCTGCGGGCGGAGGCTTTCCCCTTCGAGTCCCGAAAGGGGATTGCGGGAAGTTCAAGGGAAATATCCATTCCCGTTTCACCAAAAGCCGTGGATGAGAATCTTGTTTCCGGCGACATTCCGGATCTGCTCCACTGGTATCAATTCGGCGGGAATCTCCAGGATTCAAAGCCCCCCGTATCCGCCGCGTGGTCGCTGATATCCCAGACAGAAAAAGCGCCCCGCTGGAGTCCCGCGGGTTACAGTTACGGCCTGGTGACCGGTCCCAATGACGTGTACCTGCTTCCTCCGATCTCTTTCCTCAGTGACGGACAGGAGGACGGCGGACAATTCCTGCTCCGCTTTAAGCCGGTTTCCAACGGCAGTATCTTTAAAGCCCAATTCACAACAAAGGCGTCCCCCCCGGCCAGCCTTGAAATGGACCTGAGTCTGAACGGGGAAAATCTTACCCTTAGGCTGACTGCTTCGGAAACATCCGTCGTGGAACTATCGGCGCCTGTCATTTTTACATCCGATGAATATATTACCGTCGCCGTCGACTTTTTAATCCTGCCGAATCGCTTTGAGGCGGTACTCAATCCCATATACTCCGCCGAAGCTGAACAGCAAGCGGTACTTTTGAATAACAATCCGAAGGTTCAAATCACAAAAACGCTTATCGGCCTTGACGCTCCCCTGAGCGGAGAATGTAACCTTGCGCTCGGCACAGGCGGCGGTTCCGCCGGAGCAGCCGCCATTTGGGATGAGTTCGCCATCCTCCACCTGGCGTCCGGGCTTTTTGCCAAAGGCCCCGCGGTATCGGCCGTAATAATTTCTTCCGGAGCGGAAAAAGAAAGGGGCGCCAGTCTCTAAAGCGGATGTTCCCGGCCTTTCCCCAAAATCCATTTTTTCTGCTGCTTCCCAAAACTGTTAAACGGATAGGCGGACTTTTTTCCGTGCTGTTGATTTTCACCGGCCCCCTGTTCCTTTTCGCCTGCGCATCTCAGAAAAAAATTATCTTTTATCCCGAATTCAATCCCCCGGCGGCACAGGCTGAAACGCCTGTGCCGGGAGAGATTATTGAATCGCGGAACGGGCCGGCGGACGCGGCTTTGCCCGAATGGTTAGGGAATTTCCTGAACGGGGGAATCAGGCGGGTGGAAGCCCAGGGCGTCTATTGGGATAAATATATTTTTATCGGGAGAAACAGGGGGACGAATCTCAGCGCCCTGCGGCAGTGGGCGGAACGCTTTACCGTGGCCCAGGACTTTCCAAGACTCGTCGGGATAAGAATCGAAAACCGGCTGCTTGCCGCCGCGGCCCTTTACCCGGACGACGAGTACGGGGAATTTTTTGAGGTAATGATAAAAAGCGCCTCGGACGCGGAATATCCTGAAGCGCTGAAAGAAGACAGTTTCTGGATTAAATGGCGGATAAGCGGCGAGCCTGCATCGGACATGAGCGGGGAAGGCGAAACGGAAAATACCGTGCGGGACATCTATGAATTTTTTGTATTAATCAGTATAGATAAGATAGCATTACAAAATCGGATTCAGGCGCTGATGGCAAACATACAAACCGCCGTTCCCCCGACACGGGATCAGGCCGCCTCAATAAACAGAATCCGGCAAAATTTTTTCGAGGTGTTTTAGATGGAAGCCGCGCTTCAATGGGGACTCAATCTTATCAGGATCGTTCAATCATATTCAAATCCGCCGCTGACCGCCGTTATGCGCATAATTACCGGTCTCGGCTCGTCCGTCGCGTATATAATTCTGCTGCCCCTTGTTTATTGGTGCGTTGACGAAAAAAAGGGGATGCGCCTGGGGCTGGCGGTGTTGATTTCCGCCTGGATCAATATCACCCTCAAATTCCTTCTCGATCAGCCGCGGCCTTTTTTTGAAGGGTACGATCTTTCGGTGGGCATGGTTGTCGAGCGGCTGGGCGGTTTTCCTTCGGGCCATGCCCAGAATTCCCTGGTTACCTGGATAATCATCGCTTCGTGGGGAAAGCGGAAACGGTTTTACGCCGCCGCCGCGCTCATCTGCCTTTTGATCGGGTTTTCCCGGATATACCTGGGGGTGCATTTCCCCACGGACGTTCTGGGCGGCTGGATAATCGGCGGCCTCTTTCTTGCGGCTTATTTTTTTATCGGGAGGCAGTTTGAAAATCAAATTGACGATGAAAGCCGGAAAGGTATCTCTCTTAAAAAACTGCTTGAACGGGGCGGGCTTCGTCTGGAATTGATCGTCATGGCTCTGGCGGCCTTCATCATGATCCTTTACCGGCCGAATGAAGAAGCGATCGTTCCCGGCGGGATACTGCTCGGCATGACCGCGGGGTATATACTCAATAAGCGTTACATCGGTTTCAAGAGTTCTTCCGGGTTTAGCGCCGCCGGGGCCGAAAAATACATCGCCGCTTTTTTCCGTTTTCTGTCGGGAGTTGCCGCCGCTTTTTTGATCTTCGAGGCGTTCGGAACCATAATCCCGAAAAACCGCTTTGCCGATCATTATCTGATTCTCTATTTTCTTCGATTTGCAGTTACCGCTCTGTGGGTATACGCCGGCGCTCCCTGGTTCTTCCGCGTCCTGCCGCTGCCCTACGGCAAAGAAGAAGCGTAATGGGCGCTTCCTACGGCGACGAGAACCCTATCGCGGCTTTTGCCACTCTTCCCGGCAAAAGCGCCCTTACCTTAATTCGCTGTTCCGGCAGGGGCGCGATTGAACTGGCCGCCGGAATTTTTTCAAAACCGGAAAAACTGCTGAACGCCGCGGGAAACACCGTTGTGCACGGCTGGATTGCCGCCTCCGGCGAAAAAATCGACGAAACGCTCGTTTCGGTATTTCGCGCCCCGAAAAGCTACACCGGCGAAGACGGCCTGGACATTTCCTGCCACGGCGGCGCCGCCGCGGGCTGGGGGGTGATGCACGCCCTGCGCGAGGCGGGATTCCGAGACGCCCTGCCCGGCGAATTTACCTTCCGCGCTTTTATGAACGGCAAACTCGACCTTACCCGTTCCGAGTCGGTGATGGAACTGGTTTCCGCCCGAACCGGCGAGGGCCGCCGTCACGCGGTAAAGCGCCTGTCCGGGACGCTGCAAACCGAAATCAACGCAATAAAAAAAACGCTGGCAACGGTGCTGTCCGGCGCGGAAATGTTTCTTGACTATTCGGAGGACGAGATCGGCGCCGATCCCGAAGAGGCGGAGGGGAGGCTCCCCGGCAAGGGTCCGGCCGAAGAAGCCCTTGTCCGCCTGAAAAACCTTGCCTCCTCCTGGCGGCGGGAACGGATCTACCAGGAAGGTATTCCGGCGGCAATAGCCGGCAGGCCCAACGCCGGCAAGTCCAGCCTTTTCAACCTGCTGCTAAAAGAGGAACGTTCCATAGTAACCGAAATCCCCGGCACTACCCGCGACTGGATAGAGGCCTGGATTTCCATTGAGGGCGTTCCGATTCGCCTGCTTGACACCGCGGGATTGCGGGATTCCGGAGACCCGGTTGAAAAAATCGGCGTGGAACGGAGCCGCCGCCTTCTTGAGGAAGCGGAACTTGTTTTGTACCTTATTGACGGCGCCGAGGGTCTTACCGCCGGGGACCGGGTTTTTTTGGAGGATTTTGAAAAGGCCGGCGGCAATGAGCGCACCCTGCCTTCCCGGCAAATCCTGATCCTTTGGAACAAGGCCGATATTGCCCCCATGCCCGAATCGTTTTCGCCCGCGGCCGGGCGGCCAATCAGCGTCAGCGCGAAAACCGGCGAAGGCATACCGGAACTGACCGGGGCAATCGCCGGGGCGCTCGCAAACAGGGCCACTGCCGCTTTTGACAATCCGCAAAGCGCCGCCCTCGGCTCCGTCAGGCAGAAAAATCTGGTTGACGCCGCCGCTGCCGCGCTGGAAGAGGCCCTGTTTCTTGCCGGCCGCGGGGAGCCGCTCGACCTTATCGCCCCGCTGCTGCGGGAGGCGGTCAACGCCCTGGGGGAGATAACAGGCGAAATTTCCACCGCCGATATTCTTGAGGAAATGTTCAGCCGTTTCTGCGTGGGGAAATAGCGGAAAATGGACTACGACTGCATTGTTATCGGCGGCGGGCACGCGGGGATTGAAGCGTCCCTGGCAACGGCCCGCCTCGGTTTTTCGACCCTCCTTATCACCCAGAACCCCGACCGGATCGGCGCGCTCTCCTGCAATCCCGCGGTAGGCGGCCTTTCCAAGGGCAACCTGGTCCGGGAAATAGACGCGCTGGGCGGGGAAATGGGCAAACTTATTGACGCCGCCATGATCCAGTACCGGGTGCTCAACCGTTCCCGAGGGCCGGCGGTTCAGGCCCCAAGGGCGCAGGCGGACAAGCAGGCGTATCAGGCCGCGGCCCGCGCGGTTTTGGAAAGGCAAAAGGGACTGGCCATTTTCATGGACACCGTGACGGACCTGCTTGTAATTGAAGACGCCCCTGCGGAACCGGGCGGCCGCGTCGGGGGGGTTGTTACCCGGCGGGGACAGCGCATCTCCTCCCGCGCGGTGATTCTGGCGGCCGGCACTTTCATGGAGGGGAAAATCTTTATCGGCGAGTACGACGCGCCGGAAGGACGGCTGGGCGAGGAAGCGGCCCTGGGACTGGGGGCCAGCCTGCGGCGGCGGGGCTTTCCCGCCGGCCGGCTCAAGACCGGTACTCCGGCGCGTATCGCCGGCAGCACCATCGACTACTCAAAAATGGAACGGCAGGACGGCGAAGAGCCGAGGCCTTTTTCCTTTGACAACGAAACCGCCGGCGGCCCTTCTCTGCCCTGCTGGATCACCTACACCTGCCCCCGCACCCACGAGATTATCAGGGCCAATATCGGCCGCTCCCCCCTGTACAGCGGAAAAATCACCGGCGCGGGCCCCCGCTACTGCCCCTCCATTGAGGACAAGGTTATCCGCTTTCCCGGCCGGGAGCGGCACCACATTTTTATTGAGCGCGAGGGGCTTTCCACCAGCGAGATGTATATGAACGGCGCGTCCAGTTCCCTGCCGGAGGATGTGCAGCGGGATTTTATCCACAGCATTCGCGGCCTTGAAGAAGCCGTAATCGTGCGGCCCGCCTACGCGGTGGAATACGATTATCTTGATCCCCTTGACCTCTATCCCAGCCTTGAGTCAAAGCGCCTGTCCGGCTTTTTTGTCGCCGGGCAGACCAACGGCAGTTCCGGCTACGAGGAAGCCGCCGCGCAGGGCATTATGGCGGGTATCAACGCGGCGATGAAACTTTCGCGCCGCCCTCCCCTGGTGCTGGGCCGCGCCGAAGCCTATATCGGAGTCCTGGTGGACGACCTTTGCACCCTGGGAACCAAAGAGCCATACCGGATGTTTACCAGCCGCGCCGAACACCGCCTGACGCTGCGCCACGACACCGCGGACACGCGCCTTACCCCCAAAGGCCGCGAGGCGGGCCTGGCGGACGACCGGCGCTGGGAACGCTTCCTGAAAAAGACCGAGGCCCTGGACGCGATTCGGGAACTGCTTTCCCGCCGGAAAGCAGGCGGCCCCGCGCTTGACGGAATTGAGTCCCTGCGTCCCCATGCGGGCGAAACCCTTGAGCGCTGCCTTGCCGACTCCCGCGTCCGCCTGGAGGACGTCCTCCCCTTTGCGCCGGAGCTTGCCGCCCGCCCCGCCGAATGGCTGGAACGGGCGCGGCTTGACATTAAATATTCCGGCTATATCGAAAAAGAAAAGCGGGCCGCCGCCCGGGCGGCCAAAATGGACGCCGTCAGGCTCGACCCCGCCCTGGATTACGAGGGCCTTGGCGGCCTTTCCTCGGAGGCAAAAGAAAAACTCAAAATCGTAAGGCCCCTTACCCTGGGACAGGCCGCGCGCATACCCGGCGTAAGGCAGGGGGATATCGCCCTGCTGACGGTACTGGTAAAGAAGGGCGCCGGGGGACGGGAATAAACCAGTGCTGTTAGGCACAGTTGGGCTGTTTTACAATGCCTTTCTCTTTTTTGTGGATCGATTCTTTTATAGCGTCTATTCTATCAATAAAAGCGTCCACAATTTTACTATAGATGAGGCTGTTCCAAAACTTTAGTTTTGGAACAGCAACCTTTAAAAAACGCGGTTTTGCAAGGCTTTAGCCTGAAAAACCGCAAGAGCCTGGTCCAAAACCGTGCGCGTGAGCGCACAGT
>JAITIC010000191.1 GCA_031279635.1 Treponema sp.
CGCCGAGTTTGCTCAGTTCTTTGAGCCGGTCGTTTTCATCAAAAAATCCATGTTGTTTCATGTGTTAATTTTATCATGGTTTCTTATGTTTTTAAAGAGTTTCCAGAGGTGCCCTATAGCATATTTATTTCATATTTGTCAATGTTATTTATATACACTTCCTTATGTTCTGTAATTCAATAAGCATATTCGAAAAATCAGATACATCTATTCCAGCATTCATAATATCATAGCCGGGAAGTAGTTCATTTATGTTTTTTTCTATATACGATATCTTTTTATTCAGAAAATCATCCACCGTTTTTCTCAAAGTAGCAAAAAAGAGAAAACTTGTACTTAATAATATACACACAATGTATGATAGAATGCGCATGACTACCTTTTGTGTTTCTTCTATATTATTTACGATAACAAAATTAACAAATGTTGCAATTACTATTCCAGCCATTATTCCAATTACAATCAAAAAAGAGGTCATGTTTTTTCCTCGTTAAAATAAATTACAGTATTAGTTTGTATACAACCCTCACGCATATTTTCAACAAATGGTTTTTTTAATTTCAATAAATTCTTATATTCATCTCTCTTATTCATTATTTTTAACACATATCTGACCATCAACCGTGAACAAGGCGCTTGCATGAATACCTTAAATGTTTCAGGACGAAATTTGTTTTTATTCTTTCCTAATAGAATTTTTATCTTTATCAATTTATCATTATAAGCAGAAAAAAGCTTTAATGAAATATTAAAGAGATATATTGCTATTAATCCTTGTACAAGTAATATCCAAAGTGTTATTCTATAAAAAGGTAAAACCAACACTAAGATTCCCGTACATATAATCAAAAACGAGTATATATTTATGTACAGGAACCTCAGTATCTTCATACCTTGCACATATTAGGCATGAACTATCGCATTATAGAATACGTCAGCCACCTTTTTAGCACCAGATTCATCTACTCCCTGCAATTGAACCGCGGTTCTTTGGGTAAATGATTCATAATACAGTTGGAACATCGGACAGCAGCATAAGAATGTAGCGGATCTTGTATAACCGATCTCTTTTACGCTGCTTGGCAAAACGTATTTAACTTCCTTGCCTGTTGTAAAACAATACCAATTGATGTTGGTTTTAACCTCGACGATGCGTTTGTCCGTTATTACCAGAAACCCTTTCTTTCTATGCCCCAAAATCATCGCAATAAATTTGGCGATAGCGCCAAAAAAACGCGCAATTGGGTTAGAACTACTCGCCCAAAGCTCGGCCTCAATTTCCATGACCAAGGTCTCGTTCTCCGCAAGTAAGATACCTGACTGTAGTGTTGCCATTTTTTCCTCCTATGGCAAAAAGATTTTATGAAACATCCATTCATTTCCACGATTTTAAAAAATGAATGTTATCTGAAGCCGGTCCAAAACCGTGCCCCCGGCTATGCCGGGAACGCGAGCGCACAGTCAATTGGTTTTGGGACAGGCTCATTTTATAGTAAGAGTTTCCGGTGGACCCTTTTTGTATTCAAGAACAATATCGGGTCCAGGTGTTTTTACCCACCCTACATCACCCCCAATACCGGGTTTTTGCTCCTCTGAATAGATATGGGTTTGTTTCAATGTCAAAATGCTGCCATCATCGGTATCTTCGGACTTAAAGGTTCCAGCCATAAAATTTTTGCCGTCAACCTTGGCAATCCAAACATCGCCACCGAACTCAAACTTCAAATCTTTTCCGGCAACAGGTACTGCCGGCATTGCATTTAATAATTGCTGCAATGCAGTCGGGGTACCAAGTGTCGGAGCTGATGCACATCCAACCACAATGGAAATGAAGGATAATGCCAAAATCCCCCAAAACACAGCTTTGATTCTTTTCTCCATAAAAACCTCCAATAAGATTCTGAACAAAAATGTTCAGTCGTTTTTTGACAATGGTATCGTGGAAACCATTATGTTATATAACAGACCTGTTATATACTGTTTTTTCTGCCGCGTTAGCCGCCGTCACGGATGGCGGCGGACTTTTAGATGCCATATTTTTTCTTTAGTCTTTGAACAAATTTTTCAACCTGTTCAATACGAATTTTAGCAGGCGAATCCCTGTCTTCTTCTCCAGCCCTCTTGATATTAGCTTTTATAGCCATTTCAAGAGAATGAATTTGAGCTGTTATGGATTTTGCCTGTTCAGCAAAATTTAATTGCCCAAATGCTTTTGTGTCGTTCTGATGTGCGCCAGCCATATTATTTACCTTAAAAGAGTTGCATCTTTGATCTTAATAATCCATACATCATAACCAGTACATGTCCCAACCATAGTTACGGATTGTCCAATATCCAGGTTAGCAATTTTGTTCGTCTCTGCCGCTTTAACATAAACCTCAACTGGAAAATCCAATACAACATAGTATTCATCGTATATGTCTTTTTTAATCCCTCTTACCTTGCCTGTAACCTGTACAGTTTTATTTTTATATTGCGAATCGGCCCTCATCTGGTTCCCTTTATATGCTGCCGCCAAATCTTGTGCCGTAACAGTTAAAGCGCCAGCCGGAACCGCTTGAGGCTGATATGATTGGACAAATCCCTTCAAATCATTGAAAGGAACCCCAAGTGTATTAGCAGCTTGGCGAATTTGTTCATCAGTAGGAGATGAGTAAATAAAACCAACCGCAAAAACCAGAGAAACCAGTCCAAAGAACACCTTTTTCATTTTTACCCTCCATTGGTAAAATTTTGTTGTTTTACGACGGCGCGGGCGCCGACGCCGTCATTCCTTCCGGGACGTTCAGAAAAAATAGCGCCTAACGTCCCTGTATACGATCCCTGTCGTATACAGTCCTGTTTCCCGCGGCGGTTCCAACGGCCAACGGCTGTGTTCATGGAACACTTCCCGCATTGTACGCTGTTCATGCGCGTACCACATATCTCCTCTAACTCTTTACGGAATCAATGCGCTTACCAGCGGCCCCCACGGGCCTTTCCTGCCCTCGTTCTCTATCTGCACCGCGAAATATGCGGTCTTCCCGCTGTCCCCAAACTCAAACTCGATCACGTCTTTTTTTCGTTTGGTGTAAAATGATTTTCGCAGTTCATCGGGGTTCGCGGGCGGGGTCTCGCCCGGCGCAGCCACGGTATACCATATCCTGAAGCCCTTGTTGGCAGGATCGGCGGGGTTACCCGTCACATAGATGATTTTTACGCCGAGTTCATGCCGTCCCAGCAGGCAGCTTTCTATCGTTACCTGCGCCGTGGGCGTTCCGCTTGCCGTGGGGGTGGTATCGCGGGGCTTGAGGCCCAGAGCAATGTAGTCGGAGTCCTGCAAGGGCGGGGTAAGAAAATAGCGGCGTTTTATGTCCCGCATTTTTTCAACCAGCGCGTTAAACGCCTCTTTACATTCGGCGGTCGCCACAGGGGTGCGGGTTTCCTCGTTCTGCGCTTTGACCTGGGCGGTTTCGGCTGTCTGAATGAGGCTGTTCGTCTGGGTTAAAACGGCGCCGGGAATACCCCACGGGGTTGCCCGCGATGTCATAACGGCTATCCAGTTTTTCGCCATTGTTAATTGCCCGCTTCTGGTGGTCGGGAGCCAGTCAGTATAATGACCCACAGGATTCTCCTTTGTATATATCTATGTTGAAAGTAGTTACCGATGAGCCAAAAGTAGTTACCAACGGGCTGGAAGTACCTGCCAATGGGTCAAAAGTAGTTACCGCCGGGACGGAAGTAGTTATTAATGGGTTAAAAGTAGTTACCGCCGGGGCGGAAGTAGTTATTAATGGGCCGGAAGCGCCTGCCACTGAGGCAAAAGTAGTTACCAATGAGTTGTTTTTACTTACCAATGGGGATTTTGCGGGAAAAAACAGAGGATCTAGGGCGCTGTTTAGTAGATTTTTTTCAAGGCAATGTATATAATATGAGCCGGGAGCCGGGGCGAAGCCTGCGGCTTCGCCGTGCAGTTTTCTCCGCAAACTCCACGAGGAGGCAATATTCTTTATGCCCGGATCTCGTCAACAAGAACATGGAAATATTGTAATTAATACGGAAAATTTTGTCAATAGCCTTTTCCTGAAACGGCGTAAAAATATACCTTGCAAGCTGCTTTAGCAACAGGCCCCACAAACTCTAGACATCGAATTCGGCGTAATCGGCGGCGGAGGCAAATCCTTTCACGGTGAAGCCGTCGCGGTAGACCAGGGTATCAAAGTCAATATCGTTATTTTCATGGAGAATATTAAGCAGGCCGATAAAGTCCCGGCTTATTTCCCTTGGAGTGATAAATTCTTCCGCGCCGGGGACGGAAAAGGCAAGCTCCATGAAGGCGGTAAGTTCGCGCTTTTCAAGATACGGATCATAACCGTAATGTCCGGCGTGAATGTCGCGCAGACGCTCCAGGAGCAGGTATATTTCCTCGTGGCTCAGTTGGGCAAGGCGCAGGATGGGGCTTGCAAAATCAGTGTAGCCTTCGCGCACAAAGCGGCTGTCCATCAGGCGGCTTCTCAGGGCAGGGTAGCTGAAAAGGCCGCGGCGCTCGTCCTCAACAAACTGGGGAGTACCCGCCATGTAAACGCCAAGCCCTTCCGTTCTGCCCTGGGTGACGTCGTTAAATATGGCGAGAATCTTTTCGTAGTTGTTTTCCCTGGACTGGCGGTTGGTGATTTTGTAGAGACTGACGCACTCATCAAAAAAGATGAGAAAGCCCCGGTAGCCGATACGGGAGCCGAAGGCCGAAAGGACCTTGAGGTATTCGTACCAGTTCTCGTCGTTGATGATTTCGCCCGCGGGAAGCAGGGCCTTTGCCTCGGCCCTTGTGGCGAATTCCCCGCGCAGCCATTTGAGGGCGGCCTGTTTTGTTTCATCGTCGCCTTCGGTGTAAGAGCGGTAGTAGGCGGAGATCACCGCGGCGAAATCAAAGCCGTGGGCGTAGTCTTCCATTTGGGCAATGGTTTTAAAAATGCGCTCCTCAAGTTTACGGAGCAGGTCTTCGTCGTCGGGAACGGCGCCGGCGGCAACGAGGTCCATCTTGACCGAGTTTATCCACTGCTGCAGTACGGATTCCAAAGCGCCGCCGTCGGGCCTGAGCCTGGTGGAAAGGCGGGACACTAGTTCCCGGTAGGTTTCAAGTCCCGCCCTCCTTGAGCCTGTGAGGCGTTTTTCCGGGGAAAGGTCGGCGTCGGCCACCAGAAAGTCGTTTTCCATGGCGTAGTTGCGGATTGCCTGTAAAAAAAAACTTTTGCCGCTGCCGTAGCGGCCGGTGACAAAACGGAAACTCGCCGCACCCTGGCCCAGATTTTCAAGGTCCCGCAGCACCGTCTCAATTTCCCGCCGCCTTCCTACCGCGATATACTCCAGCCCGATCCGGGGCACTACGCCCGCGGACAATGAATTGAGAATCGCCGCGCTTAAGCGTTTCGGTATGGCCATGTTCCTCCGCAGGGGAATCTCCGCCTCAGTTTCCGGCGGCGGTTCCCAAAAGGTTTTTCAATATCTCACTATATTCTGACTGAATTGCGGGCTTTTCGTCCACCGTATCAATCAGGAGATCGGCAAACTGTTCAAGGAAAGCGGCGTTGATCCGGTCTGTGAGCAGTTCCGGCATGGTTCCGTTTTTTCGGGCAAAATCCTCAAGCCCGGTTTTCCCTTCTCCGGCGATGATCCGCAGGGTTTCCCGTCCGGTTTTATCCAGCCCTTTAAGAAAGCCCTTCATTGCGGCTTTGTCCGGAGACTTGGCTTGAGCGTCCTTTGCCGCTTTAAGCGGGCCGCAGCGCCTTTTTCGCTCATCCTGCCCGCCCGGTATTTCTCCCCGCGCGGGGGGGACGGCAGTATCGCTATTTTGTTCCTCTTCTTCCGGCTTGAGCAGATCCCGGACCGCGTCGGAATCAACACGGAGTTTTGCTATGCGGGACTCAAGCAGTTTCATTTGCCGGCCTCCGGCAGCCGGCGGCGCGGTTTGCGGGTTGTCACCTGAGGGCGAAACGCCGCCGGGCTTTGCGCGTCCTGTTTCGTGTAACGCTAAAACCGGAACCGGCAGGTTTGAAAACAGGGGAGCCGCGCCGGCGGCGCCCAGGGCGGAGTCGGCGGCGCTCTTCCAGACTTCCCCAAGGGGAGGCGTCCTGCCCTTCATCTCAAGGCCGTTTTTAAGGCGGAAACAGTACTCGGTATAACGAAAGAGATTCTCAAGGAAACCGGTTAATGGCGGATGTTTTGTAAAGCGGAGGCCTTCAATTATATACGAAGAATGACCGGCCCGCTCCATGGCGGGGAAAGCCTCGCGGTTTTCCGTGTCGTAAACCTGGGGATAGAAAAACTCAAAGAGCTTGAGACGAAACTCCTCCCGCAGATAACGGTCAACGGCGTTTACGGTGTTTTCAAAATCCTTTGCGAGGAGATGACTTTCGGCGGGAAAGCGCCGTGTACCGGAAGACGGCTCCTGCTCGAAGAAGAGGCTTTCGCCTATAACCTTTGGTATTAACAGCGCAACATCGGCAAAGCCGATACTGTTGTTCTCTCTTATAAAACGCCGGTGAAAATAAAAGTCCGTTAACAGGGGATCATTACAATCCCGCGCGTACGGCAAAAGCAAAGGGAAAGCCTTATCCGTTATCTCATACAGCACCGCGAAATCCACAAGCCAGCGGGGGAGGAAGCCGTCAAGGCCGTCAAAAACGGCGCGGTAATACTCCCAGAGTTTGAGGAGTTCCCGAAAATTGGTGTCCGCGTCGTTTTCCCCGCCGGTAAAAAGGCAGAGTTCCCTGGCGTATATCCGAATGTAGCCTTCGCCGGTTTTGATGATGTTCCCCCTGCGGAATTCGCTTCGCCAATACACAAAAAAAGCCAGTTCATCTTCGTCCATCCGTTCAATATCAAGGCTGCCCTTGAGGAGCCGCAGGGGGATAAAACGCGCGGGCGGGCCGCCGGTATTGAACAGGGCAAGTTCCGAATACAGGGAAGGTCCCGGAAGAGCGGCGAATTTTTCTTCCACGCTATAGTTAAACGGATTCTGTTTCGCGGAAAAATCTGAAGGACGGAAAACGCGCGGCGGGGGGAATTCAAAGCGGGGAAGGCTGAGAGGCCGCGCCGCGTCCCGTATCAAATACGGTTCAAGCTCCGCCTCCGTTACGCCAAACAGATTCCGCGCCTTCGCGGCGGCGGGACCCCGGAATAATTCCCGCGTATCGGAAAAAATCCCCAGCGTTATTTCGGCCCTGACGCTTTGCAGATGGGCAAGGATCCCGTTTTGGGGAAGCGCTTCTTCCGGCTCAACCAGCAGCAGTATACCCGCGGCGTTCCGCCGTTCGGCAGGGCTGAGGGGAAGCTCCTCATAAAAGGCGACGCGCAACGGCGCGCTCCGGCTTTTGTCCGTTCCGGGAAGGCTTATTTGCGCGGCCTGAATTTCCGGCAGAAAGGGGGAGAGGTACAGATCATGGTAACGCCTCTCCATGAGGGCAAGCGCATTACACCCGCATGAGGCAAGGCGGGCCAGCGCGGACGCGAGAAACGCGGCATGTTCCCGATGCCCTCTGACCAGCGCCCCGCCTGAAAGACCCCAGGCGCGCAGGAATTCCAGATGGGCGTGAAAAACCGCTTCCTTATCGCCCCGCTCAAGCCAGAGCGTAGTGTCCGCTTCCATACCGCTAAAGCGGCCGGCAAAACGCCCGCCGCCCCGCCTGAGCAGTTCGCCCGGTTTCAGTTTGATTTTTTCGATTGCCGCCCCTCCGGCCCAGGAACACAGGGGAAACAGGCCGGCGGCCAGCAGGTCTTCCCGCCTGACCCATTGGTCCTCAAGCAGAATGTAGTCCCGGTTCATGCGCAGGGAAACTTCCTCAACGGAAAAGCGCCGTCCCCCGTATCGCAGCAGGGGCGCGGCCCAGGCTTCGCCCGTTCCACCGCGCCCCTGTTCCCGCAGCGCCCCAAGAATCAGTGAAAGCCGCTCCCTGTTTACGAAAACCGAATCTTCGGCGAGGCGTTCTTTGAGTTTTTGATCCCCGAACTGAAAGATCATCCGGCCGTGGGAATCGGCGAAACGGGGAATATCCTCGCCCTTGAGCGCGTAACGCCTGCAGCCGCGGGGTTCGGCAAATTCCGCCAGGGCCGTCTCGTCGATTACCTCGTAAACAACATTGCGGTATAAGCGGTGACGGGGAAGACCTGTCAGGGGCAGCCATTCCGCCTCCTCCGCCCGCAGCCGCATCTCCATGTAAAGCGGCCCCGCTCCTACCGCGCCCGCCGCGGGAAAAGCCCTGCCCCTGCCGCCGGCAAGGACCAGTTCCGTAAGCCGCTCGCCCTCAGCGTCTTCCGCAAGCCGGGGGCCGTTTTTTATCAGGGACTCTGGCCCGCGCTTGAGCAGCGAGAGGAGCGGCCTGCCTTTGACCGTATCTTTCGCCAGCGCCGCCGCGGGAGCGCCGCCGGGTAGCTTCCAGGTTTTTCCCTTCAGGGCGAACAAGCCTCCGCCCATATCCCGCACGCCCGCGGGGATGAGCCGCGCAAAGAAGCCGTTCCGGTATTCCAGTGTAAAAAAGGGGAAATCAAGAATTTCGGGCATGTCCCCCTTTTCTTCCAAATTAAACTCCCAGCCGGTTCCTCCGCAGTAAATCCCCGGCGCTCTGCACGGTAAGGGGCGCGTAACCCGGCAGGGGCATGATCCGCTCGTGGACGGCGTCGATGATCCAGTCAACCTGCGGGAAGTAGAGTTGTTCCATTTCCGCGGCGGGGGTGATCCAATTACGGCTTCCCACTACCGTTACCGGCGCGTCAAGATAATCAAAGGCCAGAGTCCCAATGTTACTCGCAACGCTGTGGAGGAAAGATCCCCGTTCGGCGGCGTCGCTGGCGAGGAGGAGCTTTCCGGTCTTCTTTACAGACTCGACGATTTTCTCGTAGTTCAGCGGGTTGATGAAACGAAGATCGATCACTTCCACGGAAAGGCCGAATTGTGTTTCCAGTTTTTTCGCCGCGTCCAGGGCCTTGTACAAAGTCGCCCCGATGGTGGCGATGGTAATGTCCTTGCCCTGTTTGCGGATAACGGGCTCGCCTTCGCTCACTTCATAGTAGCCTTCGGGAACGCCGCCTTTTTCAAACTGTTCGCTCATGTCGTACAGAAGCTGGCTTTCAAAGAAAATCACCGGGTCGGTTCCCCTGAGGGCCAGGTTGAGCATGCCTTTCGCGTCGTAGGGCGTCGCGGGGAAGTAGGATTTGAGGCCGGGGATGTGAGATGTCAGGGCCGACCAGTCCTGGCTGTGCTGCGCGCCGTATTTGCTGCCCACCGAAACCCGCACTACCAGGGGCATCTTGAGCAGGCCCGCGGACATGGACTGCCACTTGGAGGCCTGGTTAAAAATTTCGTCGCCGGCGCGGCCCATAAAGTCGCAGTACATAAGCTCCACCACGGCCCGGCCGCCGGATAGCGCGTAACCCACGCCCGCACCCACAATGGCCCCTTCGGAGATGGAACTGTTAAAGAGCCGGTTGTAGGGGAGCAACTCGGTCAGCCCGCGGTATACGGCAAACGCGCCGCCCCAGTCGCGGTTTTCCTCGCCCCAGGCGGCCATGGTGGGGTCAATGGTAAAGCGGTGAAGCATGGCCTCGAAAAGGGCGTCGCGGTACTGGAAGGCCTTGTTCTTGGACACGGGCTTTCCCTCCGCGTCAAAACCGTAGCGGGCTTTGCCGGCAAGGGCCTTGACCCGGGGATTTTCGCTTACCGGCTGCAAAAGCTCAGGCTCCCGGCTGTCGAATTTCTCAACTTTGCCGTTGGAGAACATTACCGACTCGATGAAAGCGCCGCCCAGCCGGGGGGAGGCTTCGTCGTTGACGGCGAGTTTTACCACTTCAAACAGTTTTGCCTTTATCCCTTCCCGCAGCGCGTCAAGTTCGTCTTTGCCTGCCGCGTTGTTTTCAATAAGATACGCGCCGTACGCGTCGATGGAATCCGCCGCCTGCCACAGTTTGACTTCTTCGGGGGTGCGGTAACTGGAAGCGTCCGAAGGGGAGTGTCCCGATATACGGTAGGTGAGGGTGTCCAGCAGTACCGGCCCTTTGCCCGCGAGGAGTATTTCTTTTTTCCGGGCCACCGCATCGGCAACCGCCAGGGGATTGTAGCCGTCTACGCGCTCACTGTGCATGTTCTCAGGATTAACGCCCGCGCCGACACGGGCCATGAAGCCGTAGCCCATTGTTTCGCCTGATGTCTGGCCGCCCATGCCGTAAAAGTTGTTAAAGAAATTGAAGAGAATAGGCGGCGCACCGCCTGCTTTTTCCGGCCAAAGGCTGCGGTACTGATCCATGGCGGATAACATCATCGCTTCCCAGACCGGGCCGCAGCCCATGGAGGCGTCGCCTATGTTGGCGATGACGATCCCGCTCTTGCCGTTAATGCGCTTGTACAGGGCCGATCCCGCGGCAATGTCCGCCGAACCGCCCACGATGGCGTTGTTGGGCATTGAGCCGAAGGGCGTGAAAAACGCGTGCATTGACCCGCCAAGCCCCCGGTTAAACCCGGCCCTGCGCGCAAAGATTTCGGCTAACGTTCCGTACAGAACAAAATTTTCCGCGAGGCCCCGTAGATTACTGTAGGGGATTTTTTCGGCGGCGGCCAGGGTTTCGCCGTCAAGGAAACCCTTCATAATTGCCTCAAGGCGTTTCCCGCCTTCGGCGTTTTGCGAAAGCTGCCAGAGCGAGGAAAAGCACTTGGCGAGAATTTCGCCGTGGCTGCGGTGGCTGCCGAAGATATAATCGTCGGCGCCAAGATTTAGGCTCTGTCCCACCGCCGAGGCTTCCTGGCCCATGGAAAGATGGGCCGGTCCCTTGTGGTTGTATTCGATTCCGTTCCACGCGCCCTGGGTTTTAAACGTGTTGAGCATGGACTCAAATTCCCGGATTACC
This sequence comes from Treponema sp., assembly GCA_031279635.1. Taxonomy (GTDB): domain Bacteria; phylum Spirochaetota; class Spirochaetia; order Treponematales; family Breznakiellaceae; genus WQXQ01. The sequence continues at coordinate 10,873 of JAITIC010000191.1, forward strand.
GCCATGTCGTGCCATATCCTGACAAGCCGCTCTTTGCCGTAGAGTTCGACTTCTTTTTTGAAATCACTCTTGTACTGATTGACCGGTATGTCCTTGAGTTTAAGGACCTGCGGCTTCCGCACTTCTTTGGGGTCAACTACGATTGATTTAGGCATTTGTTTCTCCTTGAAATATAATTGAATTAGTCCGCGAATTACACGAATGAGTGCTAATTATTATTCCTGTTAATTAGCGGACTTCTTCATTTTGTTACAATAACCACACCGCATCGCGGATAAGTTCGCTCACCGTGGGATGGGGGAAGATTAATTGTTTGACTTCGTCAATTCGGAATTCCTGTTCGATGAGAGCCGCGCCGCCCCAGATGAATTCCGGGGCATACGCGCCGACGGCGTGAATGCCCAGTATGCGGCGGTCCGCGGCGCCGGCGATAACCTTGACCGCGCCCTGACCGGCAAAGGTGTTTTCCGCCGCGAAACGGCCGGAGACCTTCATAGGGAGGCTTGCCTTGAGGATTGCGATGCCTCTGGCGGCGGCTTCCTGTTCGGTGATGCCGACGCCGGCCGCCTCGGTGATGCCGTAGACGGCCCAGGGCACGGCGTTGTAGCGCATACGGTTTGGCACGCCGTCCTTGCCTCCGCCGTCAAGCTGCGCGAGAATATCCGCCACGGCGACTTCTCCCATGCGGTAGGCCGAATGGGCAAGAAGGCTCCTGCCGGTTACATCCCCCGCAGCCCAGATGCCGGGAATGTTGGTCCGCATGCGGTCGTCCACGGCAACGCCTTTGGGGCTTATGTCGATGCCCACGGCCCCGGCTCCCCAGGTGTTGAGTACCGGCCTCCTGCCGACAGCCATAAGAACCACGTCCGCTTCCAGTTTTTCAGGCGTTCCGTCCTTTGCGGTATAGTGAACGATTGCACCGTTTCCGGTTTCGATCTTTTCAACTCTGCAGCCCAGCTTGAAGACCGCTTCTTTCATTGCCCGGCGGAGCAGCGGGGCCTGCTCCTTGTCCATGAAGGGGACGATCTCGTCCATCATCTCAATCACCGTAACCTGGGATCCCAGACTTGAGAAAAGCCCGGCAAATTCCACTCCTATGACGCCGCCGCCTATCACCGCGAGCCGTTTGGGTACAGTCTCAACGGCGAGAAGGGCGGTGGAGTCCGCTGCGAGGGGATTGTCTTTCGCGCCCGGCACGGGGGGCATCGCCGGGATTGATCCCGTGCAGACGAGAACGGTTTTTCCTTCGTGTTCGGCAATACCGCCGTTAGGCGAAACAGAGCGCACTTTGGCGGGATTTGTTCCTGACGGGGCGCTGAGGATTTCCCCCCTGCCGTTGACCGTTTCCACCCCCAGGCGCTTCATCTGGCCCTCAATGCCGCTCCGCAGCTTTGTGACCACTTCGGTTTTCCAGTTTTGGACAGCCTGCCAGTCATAGGAAAGGCCCTGGACTTTCACGCCGAATTTTTCCGCCTCTTTTGCGTGTACATACAATTTCGCCGAATTGAGCAGGGTCTTGGTGGGGATACAGCCCATGTTAAGGCAGGTACCGCCCAGGTACTGTTCCTCAATCAAGAGCACTTTTTTCTTTTCATGTCCCAGCCGCTCCGCCGCGAGATAACCCGCGGGGCCGCCGCCTATAATAATCGTATCAAACATCGTTTCTCCTTTAACCCGCCGCAAAGAGCAGATCTATCTCCGAGACCGCCTCGCAGAGCGCCTTGAGGAAACGCGCCGCGGGAGCGCCGTCCACCACCTGGTGATTGATCGTCAGGCTGAAACCGATGTGAGGTTCAAAGCGGACGCCGCCGTCTTCCCCGGCAGCCGCCGGTTTAAGTTCAATACCGCAGACACCGAGAATGGCGACTTCCGGCGCGTTGAGTACCGGGGTAAAGCCCGTGATGCCGAGACTCCCAAGATTCGTCACCGTGAAGGTGGAACCGGAAATCTCATTCGGTTTTACCGCGCCGTTCTGACAGGCCGCGGCCAGCCGCTTCGCCTCGGCGGAAATTTGCGGGAGCGAAAGCAGGTTCGCGTTTCGTATAACAGGCACCATGAGTCCCCGCGGCGTGTCCACGGCGACTCCCAGATGCACGCGCTCAAATGTTTTAAGCGTGTCGCCTGATTTGTGGGCGTTCATAAAAGGATAGCGGGGAAGGAGCCGGGAGACCGCGAACAGCACAAGATCGTTTACGGTAATTTTTGAAAGCCCAAGCTCGCCTGAGACCCCTCCGGAAGCCTTCATGCGGGAACGGATTTGCTGGAGCCGCGCAACCGGCGCGGAAGCGTTGAGGGTAAACTGGGCGCTTTCCGCCAGCGACTTGAACATCCGATCCGAAATAACTTTGCGGATTCCCCTGATGGGCGTTTCGGTAACCGCCCCTTCGCCAAAATCGGGAATGGCCGCGCCCGCGGGAGCCGCGACAGGAGCGGGAGCCGCGCCTGCCGCACCGGTCTCTGCCAAATCGGACAGTGTAACCCGCCCGCCGATACCGCTGCCCGGAGCCGAAACCGCCCCGCCGCCGTCGGCCCTGGCCGCCGCGGTCAAAGCCGGCCTGTTTGCCAAAGCCGCCGCCACATCCCGCTCTATGATCCTCCCGCCGGGCCCGCTGCCGGCTATCCCCGTGAGGGGCAGGGCTTCCTTTGCCGCGAGGTTCTTCGCCCTGGGAGAAACGACAATGACCGCGCCCGCCTCACGCGGCGGCGGGCTTGCCGGCAGGACGCCGGAGCCGGCTTCCGCTAAACGCGGCGCCTCCGTTCCCTGCGGGCCGGTTTCCGGAGCCGGGGCAGCGCCGCCCAGGGCGGCCTGCCAGTCCTCACCGGCCGCGCCGATCACCGCGATAGGTTCCAGCACCGGTACATCGTCGCCCGCGGCGCGGAGTATCTTCAATACCGTGCCCGCCGCGCCCGCGGGGACTTCGAAGGCGGCCTTGTCGGTCTCGACATCGCAGACCGCGGTTTCGGCCCCTACTTCGTCGCCTTCCTTTACTTTCCAATCAACGATGATACAGGATTCAACGGTGTTGCCCTGCCGGGGCATAATCAAAATATGCGCCATAAGTTCTCCTTAAAATAATATGGCCGAACTTCGAGTTCCGCCGGTTCATTCGAAAGTCCGGTTTATACCCCAAGGCAAGCTATGCTTGCCAGGCTTGCCGCGGCTCAAAGGACGCAACGCTTACAGGAACATGGTATTAAACCAGACAGTATTATAATTTCCTGCCGAACGAGCCTCCGATCGAACTAATGCTCCGCGGAGGCTCATTAAACGCCGGAAAATTTAACCACAGATATCTGCGCTTCGCACGCAAAGCGCTGACAAAATCAAGCATTGCAAACCAAAGGCCGGCGCCTGTGCCCCAGTCTGCCTTGGGGCGTTGCGGGGGCAAAAAGCGAACGGCCTCTTGGCCCCCGCAGAGGGGGAAGCGGAAGCCCGCAGGGCTGGAGCGGGGGGGAGACTTCCCCCCTCACATCACCTTTTGAACCTTGATGCCTTCTTTCCACAGTTCCTCCCCGGCCCGGCATTCCAAATCCCCGTCGGTGAGGATCAGGTCCATTGCCGAAAGAGGCAGCACGCTGGCAAAACCGACTTTGCCGTATTTGCTTGAGTCCGCCACCAGGACCGTGGTTTTCGCGTGGGACTTCATCGCCTTGACGATCTCCGCGCCTTCCATGAGGTGGGTGGTCATTCCGCGCTCAAGGGTGAAGCCGTCTGTGCCTACGAAAGCCAGCCGCACATTGAGCCGCCCGACGGTTTCCAGCGCGATAGGCCCCACCAGGGATTCGGTGTGCCTGCGGAACTCGCCGCCGGTCATGGTGATTTGCAGATTGGGATACATGCGGGCATAGGAAAAAACCAGCGTGGAGTTGGTCACAATGTGGACGTCCCGTTTCCCCGCGAGGTACCGGGCGATGAGGGCGGTGGTGGTTCCCGCCTCGATCATGATCACATCCCCGTCCCTGACCAATTCCGCCGCGGCCCTGGCGATGGCATTTTTCTTTTCGGGAAATATCCGCTGCCGTTCCAGAATATCCCGGTGTATGGCCGCCGCCGCCCCGCCCCGTTTCCGGTTGATCCAGCCCTTGTCCTCCAGCGCTCTGAGATCCCCCCGGATGGTAACTTCCGAAAACCCCAGGTCGCGGGCCAATGCCCCGACGGAAACCGATCCCTCGGCTGAAAGCCGGTCTAGGATTACCCGTTCCCGTCCGCTGAGTTCGGCTGTCAACTTGCAAAAACCCTTTGAAAATGTTTCATTTCACTTTCAATTATATGATGTTTTCAAAAATTGTGCAAGCGGGCGCGTTGCCTAATAATTAAAGTCTGTCCATAATGTAGACACATTATGGACAGACTGCCTTAAAACAGGCATTTTGCGCACCGTTTTGGTACAAAACGGTGCGCAAATGCAAGGTCTGTCCATAAAGTAACCGACTTTATGGACAGACACTAATTAATCCGGTCGAAAACGTTTTTTACATTTTGCCGGCAAATTCAACAGTGCATTTCGCATAACGCATGTATACCAGACTTTCGAATGACGGCGGGGCATAGCCAAATAGTTAAAAAGAATCCTTTAAGGCCCACAGGCCCAGCGCGGGATTCGGCACAAAGAAAAACCGTTCGCCGCCGGCGCCCTTGTTCCATCCGGTTTTGAGCTTATTGATGTCGTAGCGGTTCATGGCTTCATTGATGCTGCCCCATTCGTAGCCTGCCGATTCAATTTCTTCGCGGCTGAGTCCCGGACCGGGACAGTAGCGGACGGTAAAGCGGCCCTCGCTGGAGCCGTGGATGAGATGGGCCGCGGCGCTGAGACTGTCCGCCAATTCAGGGGAGGCCTCCGCTTTTTCACGGATCACTTTGGCGGGGCGGTAGCCGTATGTGCGGATCAGGGCGTCGATGCCCTTGTCCTCGCCGAAGCGCTCCAGCCCCGGCGCGATGATCAAAAGCTCGCCGCCGTCGGCCATGGCCATGCGGGTCCGGTAGACGGCCTTGTTTCCCAGCCAGGTGGTGCGGAACTCCTCAGGCTCAAGATACACCACCATCTTCCGCACCGGCTCGTCCAGGAGATCAACGTTGACCTGCCGGGCGAGGGCCGCGGCCTGTGCAAAACATTCCCGGCCAAAACCGGCATAGAGTCCCCGCAGGGCAAGAGAGACCCGCGGTTCTCCGGCGGGAGTCCCGGCCTTGCCGCGGGCGCTTAAAACCGTGAGGACGTACAGTACCGGCGGAAGCCGCTCCCCATAGCGGCGCATGCCCTCGTCGAACATGGCCCGCACCGGCGTTTCGGCCCTGCCCATCATCCGCTCCATGCCGAAGGCGGCCCCGGCGAAATGGCTCTTGTCAATGGCCTCTTTGCCGCCGGTTCCCACAAAAATATTCTTGGCGTGGTTCGCCATGCCGATCACTTCGTGAGGTACTACCTGCCCAAGGGAAACAATCAGATCAAAGCCGCCGTCCCGCAGCAGTTTGTTTACCTGTACGGGCCAGTCGTAGCTTACCGCGCCTTCGGTGGTTTTTTCGATCCACTCTTTTTCAATGCGGCCCAGTTCCACCACGTCGTTCCGCCAGTCATGGACACGGAACAGGGACAGGGGCGTATGGGGAAACATCCGCGCAAGCTCCGCGCCGGTCAGGGCCATGTGGGTTCCCAGGGCGGGCAGCACCGTTACGCGAATACCGGCCGCGGAAAATTCCCGGCAGGCGATATCGGTAAAGAAACCCGCCCTGGAATGAAAGCGCGTTACGTCGGGGGGAATCAGCAGTACCGAACCGATCTTGCCTAACGCCGGGCGGACGGCGGACAGGGTTTCCGAAAAAAGAGAATCCGCTTCCGCATCGGACAAATCCAGGGAAGCGCCGCCTTTACTTAAGTAAGTCTTTTCCATTACTTGTTAAACTGATTCACCATCAGCGTAGGCTGGTGGGTGGCGTCAATCGTGTCGCGCCAGAGGTTGCCCTCCGGATCGACCTTGTTGCGGTGGCTGATGACCGACTTGATGGGCAGATGGACAAACTCGTTGTTCACGAGGCCGATGATCAGTTTGGTCTTGCCCGCCATGGCCGCATGGACGGCGGCGTTGCCCAGCCGCTCGCAGTAGATTGAATCGCCGGGATTTGCCGGCGCGGAACGAATCGCGTAACTGGGATCAATGTACTTGAGGTTGATCTCTATTTTTTGCTCGTCAAAGTATTTGACAATCCGGTCCCGCAGATAGGTACCCACGTCCGCCATCTTGAGGTTGCCCCCGGCGTCCGTCTTTTTCTCGGTTACCAGCTGATCCTGCATGGCCCCTTCGGCGACGATAATCACCGCGTGTTTGCGGAGCTTGAGCCGTTCCTCAAGATGGTGAAGGAAACCGTTGTAACCCTCCAGGTTGAAGGGCACTTCGGGGATCAGCACAAAGTTCACCTCGTGGCTGGCAAGGGCGGTACAGGCGGCGATATAGCCCGATTCCCGGCCCATCACCTTCACCAGGCCGATGCCGTTAATTGCCGAGGACGCCTCCATGTGTGCGGCGGCCACCACCTCAACGGCCTTTTCCACCGCGGTGTCAAAACCGAAGGAACGGTCGATAAGGGCGAAATCATTGTCAACGGTTTTGGGTATTCCAATCAGGGCGATTTTAAGCCGCCGCTTGTCAACTTCTTCCGCTATGTCCAGCGTGCCGTGCTGGGTACCGTCCCCGCCGATGGTAAACAGCATGTTAAGGTTGAGTTTTTCCATAGCGTCAACGATCTTTGACACCTCTTTGCCGCCGCCGCGCGCGCTGCCGAGGTACGTGCCCCCCAGCTTGTGAATATCGTCAACACTGTCCGGGTCCAGGGCCTTCAGCCCGAATTGGGACTCCGGCAGGAAGCCCTTATAGCCGTAGCGGATGCCTGAAATCCGGGTAACGCCGTAACGGTACCAGAGGCAGCGCACCACGGCCCGAATCACGTCGTTAATTCCCGGGCACAGTCCGCCGCAGCTCACGATCCCCGCGTGCACATGAGCGGGGGTAAAATAGATAAATTCCCTCGGCCCGGCACATTCCAGCACCTGGGAACGCCTGATCGGCGACTGCGCTCCGGGTTTTACCGCCACGCTCAGACGGACGAATTTGTCGTCGGTAACATAGTTTGCTATTTGGTCGCCCACAATCGTGGACATGGCAATCGGCGATTTGATGTTGCGTTTTCCCAGCTCTTCAATGGTAAAATCAACGGCTCCAGCCATATATCCCTCCTGCTTTACTATTTCAACTATAAAGCGTAAGCGTGTCTTATGCAATGCGCTTGGGTGAGGAATAGGAAAAAAGCAACAGGTTTTTCCTGTAATTAGAGTCTGTCCATAATGTAGACACATTATGGACAGACTTCCTTAAAAAACGCATTTTCGCAGCCGTTAGGCGAGAAAATGCAATGTCTGTCCGCAAAGTAACCGACTTTGTGGAC
>JAITIC010000192.1 GCA_031279635.1 Treponema sp.
TCTTTCATGTTTAACCCCATTCGGCTGCCCTCCTTCAGGCACCCTTATTTTAATTTGGGTAACATTTTCAATGTGAGGCATGACCACTTTTCGGTAACATTTTCAATGAGGCAATGCGCTTGCTTGAATAACGTTGCGGTTTATACTAAAATTATCTTAGAATCAGCCGTTTGAGAACGTTTTTCGGGAGGCGGCGCCTGACCGGTGGTACAGAGCGCCTATATTAAATAAGGGGGTATACATGAAAATAGGGAACAAGCTCATCATCATGATCCTCGCGGTTACCGTAGTGGGCATCGGTACCCTTTTGGGGACGATACTGAATATTGCCCAAAAGCAGCTTACCTCGCTGGTCATGAGTGAAATAGAGAAACTGGCGGACAATGAGGCCAGCCAGGTTGAGGCGTGGATGGAGATGAATTTCAGCGTCGCCCGGTCCCTGGCCCAGACGATGGAAGCCTACGACGATTTCGAGCTTACCCAGCGGCGCAATATTTTTAACATTTTTCTCAGACAAATGACCGAGGCAAACCCGGACATCGTCGCCGCCTGGGCCTGTTTTGAGCCGAACGTCCTGGACGGCATGGACGCCCAGTACGTCAACACGGAAGGATCGGACGCTTCAGGCAGGTTCACCTCCTATTGGGTCATGACCGAGAACGGCGCCCGTCTGGATTCCCTGGGGGATTACGAAGGAAGCGACTATTACTCCGGTCCCCTGCAGAGCGGAAACGAAACTATCACGGAACCCTATTTTTACAAAGTCGACGGAGTCGATACCCTCATAACCTCCATGGCGGTCCCCATTAAAAAGGACGGAAAATCCGTCGGGGTTGCCGGCATCGATATTCCCCTGTCCCGCGTTCAGGAGCGGGTGGCGGCTATCAGGCCATATGAAGGCAGCATCGCCGCGTCCTTCAGCAACGGCGGGCTTGTGGCCGCCCATTTTGACGCTTCCCGGCTGGGGAAGTCCGTGTCCGAAACCGAAAAGGATATGGCCGGGCCTTACCTCGACAACTTGATAAACGCCATCAAAAAGGGCGAAAAGTACGTCTTTGTAAACACCGTTGATATAGACGGCAAAACAACGGAACTGAATGTTACGTGCGTTCCGTATGCCCTGGGGAAAGCCACCACCCCTTGGGCCCTGGCAATAGCTATCCCCAATAGCATTATCAACGCGCCGGTGCTTTCCATGCTCAGGCTCAGCATTATCATCAGCATAGCAATGCTTTTGGGCATAGCCGTCGCGGCCTTCCTGATTGCCCGCTCCATCTCAAAGCCCCTCAAAAGGATGATAACGTTCTTTACCTCTCTGGGAGAGGGGGATTTGACCAGGCAGGTAAACGTCAAACGGAAAGACGAAATCGGGGAGATGGCGCAGGTCTTTAACTTAATGGTGGACAACATCAAAAATCTTGTAGTTACCATTAAAAACCAAAGCGTCGCCCTGTTTGACATCGGCAACGAGCTTGCCGGCAACATGACCGAAACCGCCGCGGCCATTAACGAGATCACCGCCAACATCCAGAGCATCAAGGGCCGGGTGATAAACCAGAGCGCCGGCGTTACCGAAACCAACGCCACCATGGAGCAGATCACCGTCAACATCGAAAAACTCAACAGCCATGTCGACCGCCAGAGCGGAAGCGTTGCCCAGTCCTCCTCGGCTATCGAGGAAATGCTTGCCAACATCCAGTCGGTCACGGCGACCCTGGTCAAGAACGTCGACAATGTGCAGGGGCTTATTGACGCTGCGGAGGTCGGACGCAACGGCCTGCAGGAAGTGGCCACGGACATTCAGGAGATCGCCCGCGAAAGCGAAGGCCTCCTGGAGATCAACGCGGTAATGGAAAACATCGCGAGCCAAACGAACCTGCTTTCCATGAACGCCGCCATTGAGGCCGCCCACGCCGGGGAGGCGGGCAAAGGATTCGCCGTCGTGGCCGACGAAATTCGCAAGCTCGCCGAAAGCTCCGGGGAACAGTCAAAGACGATTTCTACGGTACTCAAAAAGATCAAAGACTCCATCGACAAGATTACAAAGTCCACCGACAGCGTGCTCAACAAGTTCGAGGCGATAGACAGCGGGGTCAGGACCGTGTCCGAGCAGGAAGAAAACATCCGCAACGCGATGGAGGAACAGAGTGCGGGGAGCAAACAGGTACTGGAGGCCATCGGCCAGTTGAACGAAGCGACCCAGATGGTGAAGGACGGCTCCGAAGAGATGCTTGAGGGGAGCCGCCAGGTAATCCAGGAGAGCAAGAACCTGGAACTGGTAACGAATGAGATCGCCAACGGGATGAACGAGATGGCAACCGGCGCGGATCAGATCAATGTGGCGGTAAATCGCGTCAACGAGATCAGCGGGCAGAACAAGGAAAGCATCGACGTGCTGGTTAAGGTAGTGTCGAAGTTCAGGGTGGAGTAGCAGCGGAAGACAAACCGCAAAAGCCCGGCTATAACCGCCGCAGCTTTACCCCGGTCTCCAGTTCCCTCACCAGGGCTAAATCCGGCGGCCGGGTCCCCGCGGTTGTTACCGCCGCTGCCCAAGCCGCCATAGCCGGCGTCATACTTTCCTCCGCCGAAAGCCTTTGATCGAGGCCGTATGCGAGGGTGGCGGCCACTCCCCGCCCATAGAGAGCGCCGTGAGCCTCAAACCTTTGGCTAAAAGTTCCCGGTAATACTCCACAGGCTGCGAATCCGGCGTGTCGGGAGGGGCGGCAAAATGCAGAACATACCGTACATTGAGCGTAACGAATTATCCGGCCTGGCGCAAGAAAAAAACCGGCGATATTTCTGCAAAAAGCAGGAATAACGTCGAAAAATCCTTCATTTTTTATCCCGTTTTTTATTGAACAAAATAATTATTTCCGGTACAATAGGTTTTGACGCCCCCGCAGGGCTATATCCGTAAAATACGCTGAAAACATTGTGAGGTTTATATAGATGCTGGATATTGGTCCCATCCATCATAGGGAATACAATCTTGAAAACGACCGATCCGAGTCTGTAGCCGTGGCCGAAGCGCCCGGAAGGATTCATTTTCTGGGAGAGCACGGGGAGCCGGGCGCGGGCCTGTACCTTTCCGCCGCGATTGACCGGCATATCAGGGTGGCGGTAAGCATGCGGCGGGACAATTCCCTTCGTTTTTACGCCGCCAATCTGGAAGAACGGAAGCGGACCACCCTGATCAACCTGAAATACAAGCGGGAGGACCGCTGGGCGAACTATATTAAAGTCGTTATCCGGATATTCGCCGCGCTTGGCTATCCGGTGAAGGGGCTCAACTTTACCGTTATGGGAGACATACCCCAGCAGGTGGGTCTGGCATCTTCCGCCGCTATTGAAGTGGCGGCGGCCATAGCTATGCGGGGGCTGTTCCGCGCCCATCTTCACGAGCGGGAACTGCTGGACAAAATCACCGAGGCCCATACGTTCCTTTTCGGGACCAAAACCAGCGCGGTCGACTACCTTATCCTGCTTGCCGCCCGCAAAGACCAGTTCCTGCTGGTTGACGAAACGAACCTGAGCGTCCAAAAGATAAAGTCCCCTTTTTTGCACTACAAGTTTTTGCTGACGGATTCCCGTGTGCCCCGTATGGAGGTTAATAACGAGCTTCTCCGCAGGCGGCAGGATACGAAAAAGGGTCTTGAACTGCTTTCCCAAAAGCGGGAAGGGGCCAGTTTCAGGGACTACGCCACCAGCGACCTCGTGGATTATATGGGGAATCTCCCCGAAGGTATCCGCCGGCGGAGCATGCACGTTGTGCAGGAGATCCGCCGCGTCTACAACGCCGAAGACGCCCTGCAGCGGAAGGATATGCCCGTTTTGTCCCGGATTATATACCACTCCCACGAGAGCCTGCGGGACCTCTACGAGGTGAGCTGCCCCGAAGTGGACTGGCTCGTAAAGCGGGCCCAGGAAATCGAGGGGATAATCGGCTCCCGTATGACCGGGCAGGGTTTTGGGGGTTGTACCTATGCCATAATGCCCGGCGAACTGGCGGAGGAGTATAAAAAGCGGTTTGAGGATTACGAGCGGATATTCGGTTTTCATCCGGTTATCTACGAGGTACGGCTTGCCACCGGCGGTCGTATGGTGCAGAATTGAGGGGCGGCAGATGAGAATTCTGTTGACCAACGACGACGGCCGCGCCTCTCCCGGCATCACCCTTTTGGCGAAGGCGCTGCGGGAGGCCGGACACCGGGTGTTCGTGGTTGCTCCCGATTCGGACCGTTCCGGAGTTTCCCATTCCATTTCTTTTTTATCCGGCCCCCACAAACTCAGCGAAATTGAAAAGGATACCTGGTCCTGTTCGGGAACCCCGGCGGACTGCGTGGTGCTGGCCCTGCTGGGGGGTATTCCCGAGTTGAAGGTCGTGGATGATGACGGCGGGATACCGCCGGACCTGCTCATTTCGGGGATAAACCGGGGGGCGAATATGGGGACCGATATTATCTATTCGGGGACCGCCGCCGCGGCCCGGCAGGGGAGCCTCATCGGTATTCCCTCACTGGCGCTTTCGCTGCTTGAGGGTGACGCCTGGAACTGGGAAATGGCCGTTTCCTTCGCGGTCGACCGGCTTGAACAAATGCGGAGCTTCTGGAAAGCCGATACCTTTGTGAACGTAAACATCCCCAACAGGGCGACGGCCCCTCAGGCGCTCGTTCCCGCCTTTCCCTCGCTGCGCCATTACCATGACCGCATAGATCGATACGAGGCCCAGGGCGGCCGCTACTGTTTTGCCAGGGTCGGCGAAACCGGCGCCAAGCCGGAAGCGGGTTCGGACTGGGACGTGGTATCGAAGAATCAGGCCTCCATAAGCGCCGTATTCATTCATCCGGTGGCCCTGGAAGCGGTTCGGGGGAGAACGGAAGCATGACGGACAGGCCCGTGGAAAAAGAACCGCGTCCCGGTGATCCTTCGCGGCCCAAAGACCGTTCCGGAAACGGCGGAGAAAAACCTCCGGCATCTGAAACAAGAGACAAAAAGAAAGAGAAAGTTTCTCTTGCCGGGAAGGCCCTTAAAGAAGGAATACGGCTGTTCCGCATGAAACGCTGGGAAAAGGCCCTGGAAGAATTTTTGAGGGTAAAAACGGACGGTTTTGACGACGAAGGGCGGACCGAGCTTGCCTACTTTCTGGGGCTGTGTTATACAAAACTTGCCCGTTATGAGGAGGCCCTGCTGTACCTTGAACAGGTGGTAGTCGCCGGGCAGGATGTTCTCAGGGTTTATCAGTGCCGCATGACTCTGGCGTATATATACGTCATCACCCGGCGTACCAAAATGGCTGAATTTGAACTCAAGCGCCTGCAGAACAACGGCTTTGAATCACCCCAACTTTATAATACCCTGGCATACGCCGCATGGACCCAGAAGCGTTACAGGAACGCTATAGATTTCTACGAAAAAGCCCTGGATATTGACGAAAACAACGCCACCGCCATGAACAGCATGGGCTATATTCTGGCGGACGCCGGTATTGACGTTATGCGGGGGCTGCGGCTTTGCCGGAAGGCGGTGGATAAAAACCCCCAGAGTCCGGCCTATCTTGACTCTCTGGGCTGGGCCTATTTCAAAGGCGGGGAGCCGGTGGAGGCCCGCACCTGGCTCCGCCGCGCCCTGGATTTGGCCCCCGATGAAAAGGATATACAGGAACACTTCAAACTGGTGACCGGGGAGGGCGTGTGACAAAACGGTTTTGCACCGCCGTATTGTTTCTGTTCGTTTTCCTTTCTTTTGTTGAAGCCCAGGATAGCAGCCCGGTTACCGGCGGCGACGATGCCGGCGCGGTCAACGCGGCCGGGGAATTCCGCATCGGCGTACAGGCCTATTACCGCTACGCCTTTAACGAGGCGATTCTTTCCTTTGAGCGGGCTTTATCGTTCAGGCCCGGCGAGGCCGTCATTCTGGACTGGCTGGGCAAGGCGTATTACCGCTCCGGCTTTGAGGAGATCGCCGTCAGGCAGTGGCAGGCCGCCGCCGAGGCCTACGGCCGGAACAGCGGGCCGGGCATGCTCCTCTTAAGCCGCATCGAGACCGTGGCGAACCGCCGCTCCCTCCTTCCGGTGGCCGACGACGAGATCCGCTATGTGGATGCGGGCCGCTATCCCGGCCGCTACGAGGATTATGTACTGTACCGGCAGCCCACGGCGGTCCTGCCTATGGACGACGGTTCCGCCTGGGTAGCAGCCTACGGCAGCAATGAGATCGTCAGAATCGATGTCAACGGCGTGATAAAAGACCGCAAGCGCGGCCCCATCAACGGCTTTGACCGGCCCTACGACATCGTGAAGGGAATCGGGGGCAGACTCTACCTTTCCGAATTCCGGGGAGGCAGGGTGAGTGTCCTCAACAGTCAGGGGGACTGGCAGGCCTACATCGGCTCCAAAGGGCTGGGGGATGGTATGTTTGTAAGCCCACAGAACCTCGCCGTTGACGAGGACGGCTACCTCTACGTGGTGGATTACGGCAGGCGGCATATCTCCAAATTTGATCCGGACGGGGCCTTTATTCTTTCTTTCGGCCTGAAAAGCGCCCTCTTTCCGGGTTTTCTTTCTCCCACCGGCATTGCCGCCAAAGACGGCAAAATCTACGCCGCCGACGCCGCGGTAAAGCAAATCTACATGTTCGACTCTAACGGGAACTACCTGGGCGTCCTTACCGGCGAGGGGCTGCGGGGGCCTGAAAGCCTCCGCTTCCTTTCCGACGGCAGGCTCCTCGTGGCGGATACCAACCGCGTGCTGCTTATCGACATTGATTCCGCTATTATCCGTGAACTGGGGCTTGCCGGGAACGAGCGGGTCCGTATAACCGGCGCCGATATGGACCGGAACGGCAACGTGCTGGCCGCCAATTTCGCCGCCGGGGAGGTTTCGGTGCTGACCCGCTTTGACGATCTCGCGTCCGGCCTTTTTGTGCAGATCGAGCGGGTTTCGGCGGAGCGTTTCCCCCAGATAACGGTGGAACTGCGGGTTGAGGACCGCCTGCGCCGCCCCATCGTGGGCCTTGAAGGGCTGAACTTCCTCTTAAGCGAGCGGGGCCGGACGGTGAGTGAACAGACCTTCCTGCTCCCCGCCTACCGTTCAGACAGGGCGGATCTTTCGCTTCTGGTAGAACGCTCCCCGGCCACGGCCAATCTGCAAGACGATCTCGCCCAGGCCGCCGCCGACATTACCCGCGCCCTTGAGGGAAACGGACGTATCGTCTCGGTGGTTTCCGCCGGCGCACAGCCACAGCGGGAACGCAGTGAAAATCCCCTGACCGCGGCCAGGGGCGCCGGCGTTTCTTACAGCCCCCGCTGGCGTTTCGACTTAGGCCTGCGCCTGGCCGCCACGGACCTGTTGCCCGGCGAAAAGAAGCGCTCCGTCGTGTACATCGGTTCAGGCGGCGTGGGGGAACTGGGCTTTGAGCAGTACAGCCTTTCGGAACTGGCGTCTTATCTTGCCAACAACGGCATAGCGTTCAACGCGGTTATTGTCGGCGGCGGCGCGCCCTCCGGGGAAATCCACTACCTGTGCCGGGAGACCGGCGGCCAGGCCCTGTTCCTGTACCGTCCCCAGGGAATAGGGGAAATGATCCGGTCTATTGCGTCAAGTCCCAGCGGTCTGTATAGTATAAGTTACCGTTCCCAGCTGGGAACCGATTTCGGCAGGGCATGGCTTCCGGTAGAGGCGGAAGTGTATTTGATGGAGCGTTCCGGGCGGGATACCACAGGTTATTTTCCGCCTTTGGAATAGCGGAATTGTTGAAGGAAGGAGCGTATAATGGCGTATGAATGGGACAGTAGTCTTGATACTGGACATGAAAAGATTGACAATCAGCACAAACAACTGATAGCGGCGCTGAACAGCATCGTCAAAGCCTCTGCAGAGGGAAAGGGGAAAGAAGAGATATTCAAAACCGTGGAATTCCTGACCGGCTACACGGTCATGCACTTTTCCACCGAGGAAAAACTCCAGATACAGTACGATTATCCCGATTATCTGGTTCACAAGCGCTACCACGACGAATTCAAGATAACGGTAAGCGAATTAACCGAGCGGCTGACCAGGGAAGGCCCCACGGAGGAAATGATCGATATCGTAACCAACACCATCGGCGAATGGCTCCTCAACCATATCAAAGGCGACGACTTCCGCATGGCCGCCTTTGTGAAAGCAAGGGGCAGTAATTAGAGTCTGTCCATAATGTAGACACATTATGGACAGACTACCTTAAAACAGGCATTTTGCGCACCGTTTTGGTACAAAACGGGAGCAAATGCAAGGTCTGTCCGCAAAGTAACCGGCTTTGTGGACAGACACTAATTATCCCGAATTCCAAGCGTGTTAGCCGCAAAAGCAATTGGTACAATGATGCTCTGAATAGGAACCATCATACCCATAACAAAATATACCCGAATTAAATTTTTTATCTTGAATTTAAGCCTTGAAATTGCAAAGGCAACCATACTGGATAAAACCAAAGTAACAAATAAGGAGCTTATTGAAAGAATAAGGCTATTTATAAATTGTCTGCCTAAACCGCCGATTTCAATTGCCCTCACGTAATTATCGAAATTAAATACGGAGGGTGGTGTAAAAGGCGAAGCAAATATCTCTGTATTACTCTTTAAGGACGAGACAATAATAAAATAAAGAGGATAAATACTTAAAAAAACCCCAATAAAACAAAAAATATAACGAAAAATACTCTGTACAGACCTGTTGACTTTCTGTTTGTTTATTATATCACCTGTCATATCAATATTCCAGCCGTTCGCGTCGGGTAATTCGTAAACTGATAATAGTAATCGTCACACTTAAAATAAAAATAAATACCCCAATAGCCGAAGCCTTGCCGAAATCGTTGTAACGGAAAGCTTCCTTATATATAAGGGTACTTGGCACCTCAGTAAGTCCATTTGGCCCCCCTCTGTCATGACAAAAACCAGATCAAACTGCTTGAGTACTGCGGTAACAATGATAATTATGCAGGAAATAATCGTTTCCCAAATCATAGGAATAATAATAGCGAAAATTCTGTGCAGGCCGATACAACCGTCAAGTGATGCCGCTTCCAGAATTTCATCAGGTATACCGGAAATTGCTGCATAGGTTACAGTCATATGAAAGCCAATTCCCACCCAAGTATTAACCAAAATAATCGAGGTCATAGCGGTTGAAGATTCTACTAGCCATGAATGAATCAATCCGGGCAGACCTACTATCTGTAAAATATTATTCAGCACTCCACTAGGCATAAGAATGAAATACCAAACGAGTCCAACGACGGTAGTAGAAAACACTTGAGGTATAAAAAAAAGCATTTTAAATATTTTATAAAACCGAAAGCGGGAACTAAACAATACCGCAGCAAATAGTCCAATCGGAAGATGAAAAGGCTGTTCCATTCCCTGGCTTCAAACATAGACGTTTCAAACCAGGCCGCCTCACTCCAGTCACTTTCCCCGCCATGGTTGTCTCTGACGCTCACCCTCCGGAAACGCCTGGTACAGGAAGGTATCTCCATACCCGGTACGGAAACTAATTGAGATTCTTCCGAAGACACCCAGCCTGTATCTAAAATACCTCCGCCGAAACCCTCGTCCGGGGCAAGCTGCAGACGGTAAGCGGTTTGCAACACATTTGTTTTGTCAGACTCAATACACCAACTGAAGCGGGGCCTCCCCGTGTAAAGTCCCAGTGGATTAACACGGTATTCGCAGCGGATCTGTGACGCCTTTATCATCGAGAACCTCCTGCCCTTAGCGCCAGCTTGAAAATGGCGCCCTGCTTGCAATATCGGAATCCAGTTTCTGTCCCGCCTGTTACTAAGGTAATTTATCTAAGTAACTTAGTATAAATCTGTTTTTTTCTTTTGTCAACAAAAAAATGAAAAAAATACAAAAAGCACGGATAATCGAGCTTGTTCCAATTACCTCAAAGCCGAAAAGACAT
>JAITIC010000193.1 GCA_031279635.1 Treponema sp.
ACGAATTAGAGTCTGTCCATAATGTAGACACATTATGGACAGACTACCTTAAAACAGGCATTTTGCGCACCGTTTTGGTACAAAACGGGAGCAAATGCAAGGTCTGTCCGCAAAGTAACCGAACTTTGCGGACAGACACTAATTATGCAGCGCTTTGCACTTGCTGTCGAGGTCCGCGAGGAACGTATTGCTTGGAACCTGCTGCGATTGCAGCGTCTGGTTAAACGCATCGATGTAAAGTAGCTTTACCGCGTTCCAGTCTTTGTAATCCGCGGAAGGTACGCCCGCTACAATCGTGTTGCCAAGCATTTTATTGCCCGCGGTCATTACCACCTCTTCACTGCTCAAAAGGGGACCGACTTCGTTAATAGGACTTAAGAAGCTCATGTTGAAATTAAAGTCGTAGTTTATCTGTGCCGTAGTAACATAATCGATCCACATTTTGGCAAGGTCCTCGTGAGGCGCGCCTTTCTGCACCCCCCAGCACCACGCGCCGGAAGTGGAGCCTGCGCCCCGGCTGCCCCTGGGAGCGGCCCCAATAACCCATTGATTGGGCGCGGCGTTGTACGCAACCCCTATGGGACTCATGTGGGCAAACGTAAGCCATACATCCCCCGATCGCATGGGATCGGTAGGCGCGCTGTACTGGGCCTGTTCCGCGTAGAAGCCGTTTCCTTTGGCGATAGCGGCAATAATACCCAACGACTGCTTAAAGCCGTCGGAAGTAAAGTCCGGGAAACCGCCGCCATACGCCAGGGCCATGCCGGCCATTGGGTACAGAAGCTGCGAACCCTGGGCGCTCGCGGGCAGCATGGTTTTGCCTTTCCCTTCACCTTTGGCGATATTTACCGCCCATTCGGCGTATTGTTCCCAGGTAATACCGTCCACCACGCTTTGTCTGGTAAGGCCGCCGGGCAGATATTTCAGAGCGTCAACATGCGCGGCAAGGACATATACATCAAAACTGTTGGGGACAAAATAGCGCGCCGAACCTTTGTTTGTGGCAGCGTCGTACATTTTGGTAAGGCTTGAACCGCTGTGGATCATGGACGAAATGTCGGCCATCCAGCCGCCGTTTACATAGGGACCCATGTGGGACGTGTCCACATAGAGAACATCACTAATGATATTGCCCGTACTCTGCTCGCTCTCAATTTTTTTGACGCAGTCGTCCTGGGTGATAAATTCAAGATTTACCTTAACGCCGTACTTCTGCTCAAAACCTTTTACGAACACGTCGATAACGTACTCTTTCTCGTGAGGCTGCGGTGTACCGCTGTACGCGATGGTAATTTCTTTGCTGGCAGCCTGCGCTCCTCCCGAAGGGGACGCAGCCGATTCCTTCCTGGCTCCGGCAAAAGCACTGCCTGTGACGAGCAAAACCAGGCCCGCCAACGCCAATTTTCCGCTTAACTTCATACTAAACCTCCTCAGTTTTGTATTAAAGATAGCTATAGTATAACGCCTATTGGCCGGGAATACAAATTTTTTTTGAAAAAATTCCCCGCCGCAGAGCGGTGGGGAATTAAACCCCAAGGGATTAAAAAGCGGCAAAAAAGCAGGTGCTGTTGCCTTGTTCGCTCCCTTGTCAGATGATCCGCTTTGGGATATGCTGTACTATATGGAAGTATTGTGATGAAAAATTTTATGGACGAGAATTTCCTTCTGGCAGGCAAAACAGCCCAACAACTGTACCATGAGGCGGCGGCGGGGGAGCCGATTTTCGATTACCACTGCCATTTGATACCGAAGGAAATCGCGGAAAACCGGCGCTTTCCGGACCTGGCTTATATGTGGCTGGGGGGGGACCATTACAAATGGCGGATGCTTAGGGCAAACGGTATTCCCGAAAGGCTCATTACCGGAGAGGCCGATCCCTACGACAAATTCCTTGCCTGGGCGGAAACGGTTCCGAGGCTGATCGGGAATCCCCTCTACCACTGGACGCATCTGGAATTGCAGCGTTACTTCAATATCAGCGAGCCGCTAAACCCGCAAAGCGCGCCTGAGATTTGGAAGGCGGCCAACGAACAGCTCAATAACAATCCGGATCTTTCGGTATTCGGGATTTTTAAAAAATTTAAAGTCTTCGCGGTGGGCACTACCGATGATCCCGCCGACAGTCTGGAATGGCACGAGAAGGTCAAAGGCGCAACCGAGACCAGGGTCATGCCCTCTTTCAGGCCCGACCGGATTCTCAATATCGACAAACCCGATTTCGCCGGGTACATCGCAAAACTGGGCGCAGCCGCGGGCAAAAGTATCGGCAATCTTGACGATCTTCTCGCCGTTGTCCGCGAGCGGATCGGTTCTTTTGACCGGCTGGGCTGCCGCGCCTCGGATCACGCTCTTGAATTTCCGCCTTTCGCAACCGCCTCGAAAGACAGGGCCGGCGCGGGACCAGGGGCGATCAACCGCGGCCTCTGGGAAAAGGAAGTTCGGGATATCTTTGCCGCGGCCCTCGAGGGAAAAGTGCCGGACAGCCGCAGCGCTGAGTCCTGGAAGACTTTTCTCCTGGAATTCCTCGGCGGCGAATATTGCGGCCGGGGCTGGGCCATGCAGCTTCATTTTGCCGCGATCCGCAGCATCAACAGCGCCGCTTTCGCCAAGCTGGGGCCGGACACGGGCTACGACGCGGTACACGATCATCCGGTGGCGGAAAAACTCTCCCTGCTGCTGAACCTGCTCAATTCAACGGGGAAACTTCCCAAGACGATCCTCTACAGTCTCAACATCAAGGATTTTTACACCCTGGGCACAATCATGGGGAGCTTTCAGGGCGCCGCGGACTCCGCGGAGGCGGGGATTCCCGGCAAGATGCAGCTCGGTTCGGGCTGGTGGTTCCTGGACCACATCGACGGAATGGAAGCCCAGATGAAAATACTGGGCAACATCGGCCTCCTTTCCCGTTTTGTGGGCATGCTCACCGATTCCCGCAGTTTCCTTTCGTACCCCCGGCATGAATACTTCCGCCGTATCCTCTGCAACATTTTAGGAACCTGGGCTGAGAACGGGGAGATACCCAACGACCTTGAGTTGCTCGGCGGTATGGTTAAGGACATTTCGTTCAGGAACGCGGAGAGCTACTTTCTGAGATACTGAAGCCCGCCTGCTTTTCCATTTGCTTGATCAGCGCCGCCATGTCCCTGGGCAAGGGGGCGCTGAGTCTGAGCCTCTCCGCGCCCGGGACGGCCAGCGCAAGAGCGGCGGCGTGGAGGCCAAGCCGTGCCAGGAGGGGTTTTTCTTCCAGAGGATCGCCGCGCCAGCCCCGCTTGAACGAGGAGAGGAGCGCCGGTTTGCCGTTTCCGTAGAGAGCGTCGCAGACAATGGGAAAACCGAGCGCGGCGGCGTGCGCCCGTATCTGATGGGTTCTGCCGGTTTCGGGCCGGGCCTCAAGCATGCTGTAATTGCCGGCGCCGCCCAAAAGGCGGAAGCGGGTAAGAGATTTTTTCCCCTGGTATTTGTCGATAATCGTTAGGTGGCGTTTATTGCCGTTGGGGACCAGCGGAAGATCGCAGGCCGTTTCGCCCCAGGGCGGCCGCCCGTGCACCACGGCGATGTAGCGTTTTTCCACCTGCCGTCCCTCAAAGGCCAGGGAAAGCAGGCGGTGGGTTTTTTCGTCTTTAGCGAAAACCACCAGTCCCGAAGTGTCCCGGTCTATGCGGTGAACGATAAACAGCCTGCCTCCCGCGAGGGTTCCGGCGATCAATTTATCCAGCCGTTCTTTTGAATCATCCCAGCGCTCACCCCCCACGGAAATACCCGCAGCCTTGTTGACGGCGATAATTGCTTCATCCTCATAGATAATTGTAAAGGCCGGGATTTTTTTCATTTTAGAAATATACATTAAAGGGACAGAAAAAACCACAGCCCTTCGGCCAAGGGCAGGATAAACGCATTTACTTTTTAAGCTCGGCGTCCGATACCTCGGTAACGCCGCAGGGACCGTTCAAAACCCCAAAGGCCCCGCGGCTGTTGCTGATTGCCAGGATCCTGTTGCGCTTGTGAATTTTTGTCTTTGCCTTTTTACAAAAGATAAAAAAATTCGGCCCAATTCGCTCAGGGGTTTTACATTTAACCACAGACACGGAAAGACACGGACAATTTCGCGGAGTTTCAGGTAAAACCCGTGAAATTGTACGAATTATAGCGGACTTATAGACGAAAACTGTGTTT